>JAWXTQ010000246.1:0-2012 GCA_044433405.1 Rikenellaceae bacterium | reverse complement strand
GGTGCGGAATCTTTATACACTGAAGAGGGAGTTGAGGGTATTCGCGAGAATGTTGATTACTACATGAAAAATGCTCAGCTATTAAGAGATGCACTATCTAAAACACGATTAAACTATTGGGGAGGAGTAAATTCACCTTACATTTGGGTTGAATCGCCTTACGAAAGCTCTTGGAAGCTGTTTGATAAGTTGCTTAACGATTGTAACATTGTTTGTTCTCCTGGCGAAAGATTCGGTCCTAGAGGCAAAGGTTATGTTAGACTAAGTTCGTTTGCAAATCAAACAAAAGTGATTATTGCAGCGACTAGAATATCAGATTTAGACATTTAAAAATAGAATATAAATTATTAAATTAGTATATGAAGAAATTGAAATTTCACAAAATGCACGGTGCAGGCAACGACTATATATATGTTGATGCACGTAAAGGCAAAGAGGTTATAAAAAACCCTAATGAGCTATCTATAAAAGTTAGTGATCGCCATTTTGGCATTGGCTCTGACGGCTTAGTTTTGATTATGGACTCTGATGTTGCTGATTACAGAATGAGAATGTTTAACGCTGACGGCTCAGAAGCTGGAATGTGTGGAAATGCCTCTCGCTGCGTTGGTAAATATCTTTACGACCTTGGAATTACTACAAAAGAAGAGATTTCACTTGAAACAAAATCTGGAATTAAAATATTAAAACTCACTATTAAAGACTCAGTGGTTAGCTCGGTGTGTGTAGACATGGAAGAACCTCGATTAAACCCTGACGAAATACCTGTATTGAGCGATCCTTCAATGGGAATTAAACTAAACATCGAAGATACCGAATACGAGCTAACATGCGTATCAATGGGTAATCCTCACGCAGTAATATTTGTAGATGATGTTGACAATTTCCCAGTTGAGAGAGTTGGTACACTTATCGAAAACCACCCTATCTTCCCTGAGCGTACAAATGTTGAATTTGCTCAAGTTGTATCAGACAAACTTATCAAAATGAGAGTTTGGGAACGCGGTTCTGGCGAGACTTTAGCGTGTGGAACTGGAGCTTGCGCTACACTTGTAGCCGCTTCATTAAACGCAAAAAGCACAAGAGAGGCTACAATCTCACTAATTGGAGGTGATGTTAAAGTTGCTTGGTGTCAAGAGACAAACCATGTTATGCTAACAGGCGCAGCAACATGGGTATTTGAAGGTGAATATACAATTTAATTAAATAAAAAAAGTTATTATATAATAATGATACATTTAAACGACAATTATAAAGCTCTAGCTGAGAGCTACCTATTTAGCACAATTGCAGCTAAAGTCAGAGAATACAAAGCTAACAACCCTGAAAAAGAGGTTATCTCACTAGGTATTGGTGATGTTACTCGTCCTCTTTGCAGCAGCGTAATCGAAGCTATGCACAATGCGGTTAACGAGATGGCTGACAGTTCAACATTCCGTGGATATGCTCCTGAGTGTGGTTACGACTTTTTAGCAAACGCAATTATGCAAAACGACTATATCAAACGTGGAATCTCGATTGAGGTTGATGAGATATTTGTTAACGATGGAGCAAAAAGCGCTCTTGGACACTTTGGTGACATTATCAGCAAAGATAGCATTGTAGCAATTAGCGACCCAGTGTATCCAGTATATGTCGATACAAACGTTATGGATGGCCGTTCAGGTGTATTAGGAGAAGATGGCAAATGGAGCAAAATTATCTACCTTAACTGCCCTAGCCAGACCAACTTTACAGCTCAAATTCCAGAGGAAAGAGCTGACGTTATCTATCTTTGTTCTCCTAACAACCCTACAGGTAATGTAATGAACAGAGAGCAACTTACTGCTTGGGTTAACTACGCTAAAGCGAACAACTCATTGATTCTTTTTGATTCTGCATACGAATCGTTTATTAGTGATGATACTCTTCCACGCTCGATTTACGAAATAGAGGGTGCAAAAGAGGTTGCTGTTGAATTTAGAAGTTTCTCTAAAACTGCTGGTTTTACTGGTGTAAGATGTGGTTACGCG
>JAWXTQ010000245.1:0-2026 GCA_044433405.1 Rikenellaceae bacterium | reverse complement strand
CGGATATTTGGCTAAGTCGTTTGTGAAATATGGGCTTGAGGCATTGGTCGCTGCGCTCTACAATTATGGACGGTTATGCAATGGGCGTGGGGTGTTTGATTTTTTGTCGGGTAGTTAGGTAATATTTTGATAATCTCTATCGTTTTATCGACGAATTAAATTAATAAAACATTCGATTAATGAAAAAGGTATTATTGTCAATTGCTATTGTCGTAGCTGCGGCCATAGCTGGCGGAGTAACAGCATACTCCGTTGCTCAAGTATCGTCAGACTCCAATTTGGAATTTGGGGATGTTCAAATTAACTCAAAGATTGCAAACTCTGTCTTTGGTGCTTCGTCATCGGGTGCTGTAGGCTCTCAGTTTACCGCCTATAATCAATCCAGTTACCCAGATTTAACATATGCCGCGGAGAATGCTGTACGTGCGGTTGTTGGAATCGAGGTGACGCAACAGGTGGCTGTGTCACAACGCGGATCTAGTAGCTACGATCCATTTCTGGAATTTTTTGGAATACCTCAGCAAAATAGAGGGAACAATCAGCCACAATATCGCGAGCAGAAGGGTGGCGGATCTGGCGTTATCATCAGCGAGGATGGTTACATTGTAACTAACAATCATGTTGTAAACGATGCCTCTAAATTACGAGTAAAGCTCTATGATGGCGGAACTTATGACGCAGAGATAATTGGTGTCGATCCAACGACAGATATAGCACTTATTAAGATTGATAAAAACGATCTGCCAACCCTAGCTATGGGTAGTTCGAATGATCTTCGCCTTGGTGAGTGGGTGTTAGCCATAGGTTCTCCATTTGATCTACAGTCGACAATTACAGCTGGAATCGTGAGCGCAAAGGCTCGTCAGTTGGATGTTATTCCGAGCGACTTTAGAATTGAGTCTTTTATCCAGACGGATGCCGCGGTGAATCCTGGTAACTCTGGTGGAGCGTTGGTTAATTCACGCGGTGAGTTGGTTGGAATCAACACTCTAATCAAGTCTCAAACAGGAAGTTATGTTGGTTACTCATTCGCTGTTCCTGAGAGTATCGTTCGTAAGGTGGTGACCGATTTGCGAGAGTTTGGAGTTGTTCAACGTGCTATGTTGGGTGTTAGCTTTGCCCCTATTACAGATGATTTTGTCGAGGAGCGTGGTGAGGAGCTAGGCATCAAAAAGGCTGGTGGAGTCTATGTGGCAAGCGTTCAAGATGGAGGTGCTGCTTCGGAGGCTGGTATCAGAAAAGGTGATATTGTTACCGCAATTGATGGTAAGGAGTTAACTTCGAAGGTCAACCTTCCAGAGATTATCGCAATGCACCGTCCAGGCGATAAGGTAAAAATATCTGTAAAAAGAGGTGATTCAATGAAACATTTTGATGTCGTTTTGCGTAATAAGTCAGGAAAGGCAGAGTTAGTTACCTCAAATCAGACCGATGTGGCTGAGGTGTTAGGTGGTAAACTTGCCGATGCTAGTCAAGCGCAATGCCGTGATCTGGATATTAAAGGTGGTGTGAGAGTGACCTCGGTCGCAGAGGGTGGTTTATTAGCTAGAGCACGTGTGAGAAGTGGGTTTATTATTACTCATATCAACGATACACAAGTGTTAACACTATCAGATCTAAATAGATTGAGTGATGCTGTTACATCGATAGATGGCATCTATCCAGATGGCAGGTCAGCTAGTTATCACTTCGTAGAGTAATTTTGAGGGTAGATTTGCTGGCGCGATTTTGAGGCAAAGAGAATTAATGTATTACAATAAATAAAAGAGGATAAGAGATGCGTCAGTTAAAAATTACGAAGTCTATCACCAATCGAGAGAGCCCCTCGTTAGACAAATACCTACAAGAGATAGGTAAGGAGGAGCTAATCACCGTCGAAGAGGAGGTAGAGTTAGCCCAGCGAATTAGAAAAGGAGATCAAGAGGCATTGGAGAAACTCATTAAGGCGAATCTGCGCTTTGTGGTCTCTGTTGCTAAGCAATATCAGAATCAAGGGCTTAGTCTTCCTGACCTTATCAATGAGGGT
>JAWXTQ010000244.1:0-2027 GCA_044433405.1 Rikenellaceae bacterium | reverse complement strand
GTCGGGAGTTACGCCTTCAACCTTCTCCATAACTATCATAGTACGTGTAGATAATGCATCAAAGACCCTAGGTATTTTTACCTTCGGATTGGATGCAAACATCTTCGAGAATAACTTTAAGTTGTTGCTCTCGTTAGTGTAGTCTAGCTCTTTTACTATTGATGCGGCAAATTCATCAATCAATCCAGTAATGTTTATTGCAGCTAGTTCAGGATAGTTTTGTGCCATGCGTTTAGCTAGAATCTTCATTAAATAGATGTCTAACTTTATCTTGTTGGCTATAAAAGGACGTTGTATTTTTATAATAACCTCCTTGCCAGTTATTAAACGTGCATCGTATACCTGGCCTATAGATGCAGCTGCCATTGGTTGAGTGCTAATATAGCTAAATATCTTTTCGGTTGGCTTGCTTAGAGACTTTTTTATTAGTGAGTGTGCCAGCTTGTTGTCAAATGGCTGAGCACTTGATTGGAGCTTCTTTAGCTCTAATCTAAAGTTCTTAGATACTATAACATCTGGGCGATCTGCCAAAATCTGGCCAAATTTTACAAATGTTGGACCTAGCTTTTCGATGGTTTGGCGTATGCGTTGCGGGGTGCTATACACCTCCTTTGGGTGTTGCTTAGACTTGCGTCTGAGGCTTAACCCATATATTCCCATATAGGTTAACATCTCTGATAGTGCAAGCTTTGCAATGACCCCAAGGATTTGTGCAGCTCTTTTTATTTGTAAAAATGTAATGTATAGAGAAACTATTCGCATCTATTGAGGCTTGCTGTTTTGTGATACATGTACTCTTACCGATTCGTTTAATGCGTCGATTGATTTTTTTAGAGCCTCTAGCTCTTCTATAATCTTGGCGTGCATTTGGTGTGCATGGTGGTGTTGCTCCGAGTTGCAATTGCAATCATCGCCACAACAACACTCTCCATTATTAGATGATTCATAATCATAGCGATGAACTCTACGTCCGCTACTAACATCTACAGCTCTGTAGTTATAGCAATCAATAGCCTCGCAAAACAGCTCCATAAAACGCTCTTTTTCATGCGGCATGCCCTTGATTAAGGTGTGGAGTGCATGGTGTAATTCTCTTTTCATAATCGTGATTTTTTTAATATTTCTAATAATTAATAATTAATTAATATGACTTTCCAAATTTTTTTGTTCCTTTGCACCATGAAACTAAATTCGTGCCAAATTATGGAAATTAAGCAAAGAATTTTGCTGGTAGATGATGAACCAGATATTCTGGAATTTGTAAGTTATAACCTTAAAAACGAGGGTTATGATGTTGAAGTGGCGCTCAATGGCAAAGATGCTATTGATGTTATTGAGTCGTTTGAACCTCACCTAGTGCTTCTAGATGTGATGATGCCTGTGATGGATGGGGTAGAGACTTGCTCTAAAATCAGAGAGAGCGAAAAAGGTAAGAATATTGTTATCGCATTTCTCTCAGCTAGAGGTGAGGATTACTCGCAAATAGCAGGATTTGATGCAGGTGCTGATGATTATATCATCAAGCCTATTCGTCCAAAATTATTAGTGTCGAAAGTAAAATCACTATTAAAGCGATTCGATGCAAACAGCGATTCAGATGTCGAAAATAGCAGCTTTATAATAGATAAAGAGCTATATCTAGTGAAAATTGAGGGTAGAGAGGTTGTTCTTCCTCGCAAAGAGTTTGAACTATTATCATTCCTACACGCTACACCTAGTAGAGTGTTTACGCGTGACGAAATCTTCAAGCAGGTATGGGGTGACGATGTGATTGTCGGCGATAGAACCATCGACGTCCATATTAGAAAACTCAGAGAGAAAATAGGACAAGATTATATCAAAACCATCAAAGGCGTAGGTTATAAATTTGAGTTCGAAAAGTAGTAGAACGCATTTTAAAAGACAACCATGTTTTGAAGTTTTTCAGGACATGGTTGTCTTTTTATGTAACGAAGCAAGCAGATAGGAAGTCTATGTTTAGCGGTTTTGTTTTGTTTTGTTTTGCGTTTTTCACCGCATGAGCTGAA
>JAWXTQ010000243.1:0-2039 GCA_044433405.1 Rikenellaceae bacterium | reverse complement strand
TATTCTACATTAAAAAACTCAACCTGTCGCTTAAAGGTTGAGTTTTTTATCATCACGCCACCCTGCATTTTTGCTGCGCAAAAAGTGCTTTTAACGGGCGGTGGCGATGTGGAGATCTGGACTCTCCTTGCGGAGGGCAGGGGTCAGAGACCCCATTTGGAGAAACTGCGTTTCTCTATTGCTCATTAATAAGAGAGGCGATGTAATCGCCAACCTCGCTAGTAGCGTAAGCTTTTGCTCCCTTAACGGCTAAGTCTTCAGTTACTATATCGTTATTTATCGCACTCTCAACAGCCGCTCTGACTGCTGCACCCTCCTGCATTAGATTTAGATGCTCTAACATCATCGCAGCAG
The DNA here is from genome assembly GCA_044433405.1 of Rikenellaceae bacterium. Classification (GTDB taxonomy): domain Bacteria; phylum Bacteroidota; class Bacteroidia; order Bacteroidales; family Rikenellaceae; genus CAMQVM01. The sequence continues at coordinate 1,685 of JAWXTQ010000243.1, read as the reverse complement.
AGAGAATTGTAGCCATAGGATTGGCGATATTTTTGCCTGCCGCTTGTGGATAAGAGCCATGGATTGGCTCGAACAAAGCAACACCGCTACCAACAGATGCTGAAGGTAGAAGCCCTAATGAGCCGCTAATAACACTAGCCTCGTCAGTGAGGATGTCACCAAACATATTTTCTGTAACCATAACATCAAAAAATGATGGTCGCTGAATTAGCTGCATAGCTGCATTGTCAACAAACATATACTCAACAACTACCTCTGGGTATGAAGGTGCCATCTCTTTTGCTATCTCGCGCCATAGACGGCTAGTTGCTAGCACATTGGCCTTATCAACAACAGTTAGATGATTTCTTCTCTTTTGAGCTTGCTCGAAACCTATTTTTAAGATTCTCTCAATCTCCGCTCTAGAATAAACACATGAATCAAATGCTGTGTTACCATCCTCACTTCTGCCGCGTGGAGAACCAAAGTAGATACCTCCTGTCAATTCACGCACACAGATGAAGTCTACACCCTCAATTCTGTCACTTTTAAGTGGAGAACGATCAGAGAGCTTGTTAAACATAACTAAAGGACGCAAGTTAGCATAAAGCCCTAGCTCCTTACGCATCTTTAAAAGCCCTTGCTCTGGGCGTACCTTGGCAGCTGGATTGTTGTCAAAGCGTGGATCACCTATCGCTCCAAACAAAACCGCATCGCTAGTTTTACAGATTTCGTGTGTAGAGTCTGGATAAGGCTCACCACAATCATCAATTGCGGCAGCTCCAACTTTAGCCTCTGTGAAAGCAAACGTGTGTGAAAATTTTTCACCCACTTTATTTAAGACCTTAACAGCCTCTCCTACTATTTCTGGTCCAATACCATCTCCTGGTAATAATGCAATATTAAAGTTCATTGTTATCTATTATTTTCAAAATTCTCTATTTTATCTCGCTTACTAACAAGGAAGTCGATATCGTCATACCCATTAAGCAAACACTGCTTCTTGTATCCATCAATAGCAAACTCCTCACTATTGCCTGTAGCATTATTTTGGAGAGTTTTCGACTCAAGATTTACAGTAAATTGAGATGCTGGATTGCTTTCGATAGTTGCAAATATCTCACTCAAAAACTGCTCGCTCACCTGAATAGGAAGTAAACCATTGTTCAAAGCGTTATTTCTGAATATGTCAGCAAAGAAGCTAGACACAACGACTTTAATACCATAGTCGTATATAGCCCAAGCTGCATGCTCACGAGATGATCCACAACCGAAATTCTTGCCTGCGATAATTATACTTCCACTATATTGAGGATTACACATCGGGAAACTCTCAATAACATTATTATCACTATCAAAACGCCAATCGCGAAAGACATTATCGCCAAAACCTTTACGCTCAACCGCCTTTAAAAAACGGGCAGGGATAATTTGATCTGTGTCTATATTCTCTATATTAATTGGAATCGCTGATGATACCAACATATTAAATTTATCTATTGCCATTTTACACTATTATATTTTAGTTATAACTCCGCTAATTGCAGCAGCAGCAGCAACCTTAACCCCACACAACATTGTGCGTGCACCAGGACCTTGTCTGCCCTCAAAATTACGGTTCGAAGTAGATAAAGCGTATTTTCCACTTGGGATTTTATCGCTATTCATTGCTAAACATGCGCTACATCCTGGCTGACGAAGCTCAA
>JAWXTQ010000242.1:0-2097 GCA_044433405.1 Rikenellaceae bacterium | reverse complement strand
GGTCGTATTATCGAGGGTGGAGTTAGCAAGGTTAACGAGGCAGGAGCTTTTGTTATGGGCGGACACACCATAAACGATCCAATTCCAAAATATGGTCTGGCGGTAGTAGGTAGCTGTTCACCCTCTAAAATCATCACTAATAGTGCTCTTGAACCAAACAAAACTTTAATCCTTACTAAACCGCTAGGGGTAGGGGTGGTAATTGCGGCTAAAAGGCTAGGATTGGCAACTTCTCAGCAATACCAGACAGCTCTTGAAACAATGAAAACGCTTAACAAAACGGCTTGTGAGGTGATGTGTAAATATGAAGCAAAAGCGGCAACTGATATTACAGGGTTTGGCTTGATTGGCCATCTCGATAGAATGGCTCTATCGAGTGGTGTATCTATCCAGATTGAGTGTAGCTCACTGCCAGTGATTGATGGTGTGGAGTCGATAATCAGTCAAGGTTGTGTGCCAGCAACAGCGATGAATAATCTAAGAGTAGTAGGCGATAATGCAATTTTCTCGAAAGGTGTGAGCTTAGAGCGAAAGATATTGTGTTGTGATGCTCAAACTTCAGGCGGAATATTAATGGCTATCGACGATTCAGTGGCCGACTCTGCGCTTAACGATTTGAAAGCGGCAGGGTGTTTGCAAGCATCTATTGTGGGTCGCAGTGTGAAAACTCAATCCAAAAGGTTATACTTTTATTAGTTTTTTGATAAAAAATCTTGGTCAATACCAAATAATTTTATTACCTTTGTATAATAATAAAGCTAATATATAAATATTAAAATTAGAAATAAAATGGAAATTACAAATGCTAACTACAAAGAGCTTATCGAGTCAGGTAAGCCAGTTGTTATCGATTTTTGGGCAGAATGGTGTGGGCCATGCCGCATGATTGCTCCTATCATTGAAGAGCTTGCAGCCGAATATGAAGGACAAGTTGTTATTGGAAAATGTGATGTTGATTCAAACGATGATGTAGCATCAGAGTTTAAAGTTCGCAACATCCCAACAGTAGTGTTCATTAAAGATGGACAAATCCAAGACAAACAAGTTGGAGCAACAACAAAATCAGCTTTCGAAACAAAAATTAAAGCTCTTTTGTAGAGATTTCTCTAAACAATTATTATTTTAATGAGCCCAATTGCAAATATTGGGCTCAATTTCACTCTAAACCACTACTTTTGCTATGGAAAGAAAACTTAAAATAGGCATTACGCAAGGTGATATTAATGGCATTAGCTACGAAATTCTAATAAAAGCATTTGCCGACACTAGAATGACCGAATTGTGTACTCCTATCATATATGGTAGCTCGAAAGTGGCCAACTATTACAAAAACACTGTAGCTGATTGCGGTCTATTCTCTTATAATATTGTTGAGTCAGCCTCAGCAACTAACCACAAGAAGGTAAACTTAATCAACTGTATTGACGACGAAAATCCTAAAATTGATGTGGGCAGTTCAACCCCAATTGCAGGGCAGTATGCTGTTTCGTCACTTAACAAAGCGATGAAAGATTTGCAAGATGGCTTGATTGATGCTGTAGTTACACTTCCAATCAACAAATCTAACGTTCAAAGCGACCAGTTTGATTTTGTTGGTCATACCGAATTTTTCGCCTCTACATTTGGCGGTGCTACACCGCTCATGTTTATGATTAGCGAGCAGGTAAAAGTTGGTATCGCCTCTAATCATGAGCCTTTAGCAAAGGTTACACAGCGAATTACCGCTGAAGTGATATTAGAGAAATTAAGATTGATGAAACAGTCACTAGTGCGCGATTTCTCAATCCGTGAGCCTAAAATCGCTGTTCTAGGTATGAACCCTCACGCTGGCGATTGTGGTTTGCTAGGCACTGAGGAGGATGAGATTGTAAAACCTGCAATTGATAGCGCAGGTTTTGAAGGAATAAAAGCGTTTGGACCTTTTCCTTCAGACGGATTTTGGGGTAGTGGAGCATACAAAAAATTTGATGCAACTCTAGCCATGTATCACGATCAAGGAATGATTCCATTCAAGTTGCTGTGCTCTCTAAATGGCGTTAATTATACAGCAGGCTTAACCGTAATCAGAACTAGTCCATCACATGGCGTAGGCTACGA
>JAWXTQ010000241.1:0-2102 GCA_044433405.1 Rikenellaceae bacterium | reverse complement strand
CCTACACGAGGGTCAATACTACGATCCAGTGATGCGCGATATGGAGGCTATGCTTGATAGCAGCCAAGAGTGTGTGTCGGGAGATGTGTTTGTTGATCTACACCCATACCGTTTTGTTGTTGTTGGTATTGAGAGTGAGCACGATTTGATGTCAAACAAATTTGGTGCTTATGGCGAAACAATGGCAAATTGGAGTGGAGATGATATTAAAGGTTTTGCCAAAATATTTGGTTATCAAACATCTCTTCACCGTAAAATTAACTCTTAATTACCGTATAATAAATAATCAATGATAAAAGTAGGAATTATAGGAGGTGCTGGATATACAGGTGGCGAAATGTGCCGTTTGTTAATCAATCACCCAGATGTAGAATTGTCTTATGTGCATAGTGCTAGTAATGGTGGAAACTACCTTTGGCAAGTGCATGCCGACCTGTTTGGCGATACAGATATCCGTTTTTCAACCGATTTTCACTCAGATATTGATGTGATGTTTCTATGTTTAGGACATGGAGATGCACGCAAGTTTTTAGAGAATAATGAGGTTGCTGATAGTGTCAAAATAATCGACTTAAGCCACGATTTTCGTCTTGATGCAAAATCTACTATAGGTGCTAGAGAGTTTGTTTATGGCTTGTGTGAAGCCAATAAGGAGCAGATTGTTAAGGCTAATAATATTGCCAATCCAGGTTGTTTCGCAACGGCGCTTCAACTAACTGTTTTGCCTTTAGCAAATGCAGGGTTGCTAACAGACGATATTCATGCAAGTGCTACAACTGGAAGTACTGGTGCTGGTCAAAAACCAACATCAACAACGCACTTCAGTTGGAGAAGCTCTAACATGTCGGCATATAAAATGTTCTCTCACCAACACCTTTTGGAGATAGGCGAAACTATCAAGTCAAATCAACCATCGTTTGATTCAAACTTTAATTTTGTTCCTTATAGAGGTGATTTTACACGCGGTATTATTGCAACTGTTTACACAAAAACATCTCTTTCGCAAGAGGAGTTAGTTGAACTATACAAAAGCTACTATAAGGATGCTCCATTTACGCATGTTTCTGACACTAACATAAACCTTAAGCAGGTTGTTAACACAAACAAAGCGTTGATTTTTGTTGAGAAACATGGTGATAATGCAGTGATTATGTCAGTTATTGATAATCTACTAAAAGGTGCTTCAGGTCAAGCAGTTCAAAATATGAACTTGATGTTTGGACTTGCCGAAAATAGTGGTTTAAAATTGAAACCTGCTGGTTTTTAATACTTTAAAGAATCAAAATTATGATTAAAACATTTGATGTATATCCTTTATACGATGTTGCAATTACTAGAGCAGAGGGTTCGTATGTGTGGGATGAAAATGGTCAGAAATATCTTGATATGTATGGCGGACACGCTGTAATTTCTATAGGTCATACCAATCCTAACTATGTTAAAAGCTTAACAGAGCAGCTATCACAGATAGGTTTCTATTCAAACTCGGTGAGAATACCTATTCAACAGCAGTTGTGCGAGAGTTTAACAAAAGTTACTGGCAAGAGTAATTATCAACTTTTCTTATGTAACTCAGGTGCTGAGGCGAACGAGAATGCTTTGAAATTGGCATCTTTCCATACAGGTCGCAAGAAAGTTATTGCTTTTAAAGGTTCATTTCATGGTAGAACTTCGCTAGCGGTTTCAGCTACTGACAACCCTTCGATTATTGCACCAGTTAATGAGACTGACAATATAGTTTTTCTTCCATTTAACGATGTAGATGCGCTAAAGGCATACTTTGCTGAGCATCACTCAGAGATTGCGGCTGTAATTACTGAGGGGATACAAGGTGTAGCAGGTATAATTGAAGCTTCAAAGGAGTTTATTGTTGCTATTTCTCGTCTTTGTAATGAGTATGGTGCTATCTTTATTGCTGATAGTGTTCAATGTGGATGCGGTAGAAGCGGTAGCGGTTACTTCTCTCACGACTATGCAGGTGTAGAGGCTGATATTTACTCAATGGCCAAAGGTATTGCTAATGGATTCCCTATTGGAGCAAATCTTATTAGTGATAAGTTTGTTGCAAAATATGGAATGTTAGGAACGACTTTTGGAGGTAA
>JAWXTQ010000240.1:0-2124 GCA_044433405.1 Rikenellaceae bacterium | reverse complement strand
AATGGCATAGGCAACTACTCTAACAACAAGATATTTTGGGCGTGCATTGAAGGGCTAGCAGATGCAGTACGCGCTCAAGCAGGCTTCTTTGATATCGAGAATGATCGCAAACCTGGTGGTAATTGGTTAGATGGTTATCGCACTACAGGCTACTTTATTCAATGGCTAACAACAAAAGATGTTAATGCTATCCGTAAATTCCACGAAAGTGTTAGAGATCTTGATGTTTGGAGTTTTGATGGAGCAATGAAATATATTTTTGGTGAGCAGGCTACTATTGAGGCTGTGTGGGATGAGTATCAAAGTGCCATATCAAAATAATTATAATTAAAACTATGAGAAAAATCATATTATCTTCTATCGTTGCACTAGGTAGTCTATCGCTATTTGCTCAGAGTAACACCCAATATATCAACACTTTTGTAGGTAGTATTAAAATGGGACACACTTTTCCTGGGGCGTGTGTTCCTCATGGTATTGTTCAACTTAGCCCCGATACCGATACTATTGCGCATAATATAAATGGAGTGTATCAAACAGATGTTTACAAATATTGCGCAGGATATCAATATTCTGACTCTACAATTGTTGGTTTTAGTCACACTCACCTTAGTGGTACTGGTCACTCTGATTTAGGTGATATATTGATTATGCCTTTTACTGGCGAAGTGCAATTTAACCCTGGCACAAGCGACAATCCTGATTCTGGTTATCGTTCGCGCTTTGACCACTCAACCGAGAGCTCTCAGGCGGGTTATTACGCTGTCACGCTTAGTGACGATGATATCAAAGCAGAGCTAACAGCAACCTCTAGAGTTGGAGTGCATAGATATAGCTATCCTAGTGGAGCTACTCCTAAGATATTATTAGATTTAACCCATGGAATATACAACTATGATGGAAAGGTGTTATGGTCGCAACTTCGTGTCGAAAATGATACTCTTTTAACTGGATACAGAATCACTAATGGTTGGTCGCGTACAAATTACACCTATTTTGCAATATCTCTATCAAAGCCGATAGTTAGTTATGGTGCGGATGATAGAAAATCTACAAAATATAACGGTTGGTGGCGTAAATTTGATATTTCAAAAGGTTTTCCTGAGATGGGTGCGCCTAAGTTAGTGGCATTTTTTGAGTTTGAGGATGATGGTAAACCACTAGAGCTAAAAGTTGCCCTTTCGGCTGTTAGTACAAATGGAGCTCTAGCAAATTTAGAGGCTGAAGCTTTAAATCACACTTTTGATTACTTAGTTGCAGATGCTCATAATAGATGGGCTGAGGAGATTGATATAATTGAGGTTGAGGGAAGTGACGAGAAGAAAACAATGCTCTACACATCACTATACCACACACTTATAAATCCTTCTGAGTATATGGATGTAACTGGAGAGTATAGAGGTGTTGACCATAACATACATAAATCAAACGATTTTGTAAACTACACAATTTTCTCATTATGGGATACCTACCGCACTCTTCATCCTCTTTACACACTCCTAAATAGAGAGCGTAATAGTGATATTGTTGAATCTATGTTATCACACCACGATCAGAGCGTACACAAAGCGTTGCCAATATGGTCGCACATGGGTAACGAAAATTGGTGTATGATAGGTTATCATGGTGTTTCTGTTGTTGGTGACATGGCAATTAAGGATGATAATAGCATCGACAAGAAAAGAGCATTAGATGCTATGATAAACAGCTCAAATGTGGGATACTATGATGGTATTGATTTTTATAAAGAGAATGGTTATGTGCCTTACGAGATAAATAGTAGCGGTTCTTCGATTACTTTAGAGTACGCTTATGATGATTGGGTTATATATTATCTTGCCTCAAAAATAGGTGATACACACACTAGCCAACAATATAAAGAGCGTGCATATAATTATAAAAATGTGTATGATAAGTCGATAGGCTTTGCACGTGCTCGTCTATCAAATGGTCAATGGAAAGAGGATGTTAATCTACTAAATACTCACTGGCAAGGTTTTATTGAGGGAAACTCTTGGAATTATTCTTTCTATGTTCCTCATGATGTGAATGGAATGATTGAACTTATGGGCGGAGATGAGCGTTTTGTTAGTCGTTTGGATTCTCTCTTTACAATGGAGTTAC
>JAWXTQ010000239.1:0-2150 GCA_044433405.1 Rikenellaceae bacterium | reverse complement strand
GGACGTCTGTATGCTGCGTCCCGAGCACATCGTAAAAGACAATAATGGCGACATGTGGATTAGGAAAGCTCGTCAGAAGACCAAGAATATGTGTAATATTCCGCTGTTGGAGGTGCCGCTGGCGATTTTCGAGAAGTATAAGGACAACCCCCTTTGCCAAGACCGCGGAACGGTGCTGCCTCTGATCTCGAATCAGCGCCTGAATGCCTACCTCAAAGAGTTGGCCGATATTTGCGGAATCGACAAGCATTTGACTAGTCACGTAGCGCGATACAACTTCGCAACTCTCTCATTATCAAGTGGTATCTCAATAGAAAGCGTCGCCAAAATGCTCGGCCACTCGAACATACGCATGACCCAGCACTACGCAAAAATCCTGGACACCAAGATCAACAACGAAATGGATAAGCTGCGTGGCAAATTTGTCGCGAATATCTAGATAGAGAGCTTATGGAACGAAATATTATAACGATAAGCGATAGTGGTGAGGTGGTTTTACCTGCCAAGGTGCAAATGTTGGAATTTGAGATCGCGCAGCTGTTTGAGGTGATGATTCCTACTGTTCGGGGCTGTGTCAAGCGGCTTTTGAATAGTCGTTCTGTCTTTGAGTGTAGTGGCGGTATTGTTCGAGGTAATAGGATTGTGCCAGAGTATTTCGGACTAGAGGTTGTGATAGCGGTAGCCTTTCAAGTCGATAGTTATAAGGCCGATATTTTCCAAAAGTGGGTGATACGAAAATTAGCGCAGCCGACTCAGTCAATCTACATTAGCCTGCCAAATAATCAACATTGCAGTTAGCCAGGGAGCCGTGAATTCTTTTATTCATGGCTTTTTTTATGCCTACAACCTCCACAATTGGCTGTCTTTGTCGGCTGGGGTGTTGTCGTTTCAAAGGCAAATTTATCTTCGAGCATTGTCATACCCACAACCTCAAGCGACAAGCTGTTTGCAAAACAATCTCCACCCTAAAGGGTCGTATTCTTTTGCAAAAGGTTGTGGGTGTATGCTCTGCGATTCGTAGCCAGTGAAACAACGAACTACCCGAGCCGACGAGAAGATGCAAAAAAAATGTCGGATATAAAGAGGAAACGAAACTCCCTCACCTCAAGAATCCACATATAATTTAAAAAAATAGAGATATGGGTATTGTAATCAACATTTTTAACAGGTTACTATCAATCATTTGGACGATAATAACTCTACCATTACAACTTATTTTAATAGTAGTAATTAGTATAGCTCTATATGTACTATTCTATGTTGCAATCATAGTATTAGTGGTTTGGATATTAACAATTTAACAGTATAAGACAATGAAGGTAAGAAGAGGTAAGACAGTAGCACAGCAGTGTAGATATTATGAGGTTGAGAACATCTTTGAGTATATGGTTAGCGTGGCAACATGCAGCAGTAACCCCGAATACATCAAGAAACTCTATAAGGAGCTAGAGCCAAAGGCACGCAGACAGTTTGTAGAGTATTGTTTCACAGAGATGAACCCCGAATACAAACAAGAAATCATTTTAGCAATCATCTAACACACCTAATGCAATGAGAACAGAGACAAGAGAATATCAGATTTACAACATTAACGAACTATCAACAGCATCACAAGATAAGGCGCATCAAGAGTGGTTAGTTAGCAAAGAGTACACATATAGCGACTATAACAGAGCAACACTTTCAGCATTTGAAACAGCATTTAATGTTAAAGCAACTAATTGGAGCTATGACTCATACTCTTATAGCTACCGATTTACAACAGAGCTATCAGCAGATATTGAGGAGTTAAGCGGAACACGACTAGCAACCTACATCATTAACAACTATTGGGATACCATCTTCAAATGCAAGTCATATTGGATGAATGGCAAGAGCAGAAAGAGTAAGGTTTTCTATGAAGTAGATTGTGTGCTTACAGGTTATTGTGCCGACTGCTCAATCCTAGAGCCTATTTACAGATTCCTAGAGCAACCAAACGAGCACACCACCTACAAAGGTTTAATCAACAAGTGCCTAGATAACTTCTTTAAGTTTTGCAGGGATGATGTTGAGAGCACAGAGACTCTTGACTACTTCAAAGAGGAGAGCGAGGCAAATGAGTGGGAGTATATAGAAGTTGTTTAAATATTTCTCACTTAATCTGCTAA
>JAWXTQ010000238.1:0-2203 GCA_044433405.1 Rikenellaceae bacterium | reverse complement strand
CTTGACCTTATACGCCAGCCCAGTGTGCTCATAAAAACCTACCGTCGAAATCATCGAGGTGATTTTAGGAGCTATCTCTGAATCAAAAACCTGCTCATTTGAGAGTGGATTTAACCCCTTATTAGCTATAGTGGCCGCCATTATCGCCAACGCTCTAGCGGTTACACCAATCGAACATTGCCTAGTGTAGATATCGAGCGCCATATCGGGATTATCATAAATCCTATCATAGTTTTTCAACAACCATGCAATAGCCTTATTATTAAAATTTGTATCACTCTCTGACTTATACAACTCCTCTATTACATCTAGTTTTGTGGCGCATAATTTCTGTATAAACGACATAATCTCATCCCATTTGGCCTTTGCATCACCTTGAGGTTTTATCATTGAGCATGCCGAAATTGCACCTGAATTAACTAGCGGAGTAGAGGGATGATCGGACTCCAACAATATAGCCATTATAGAGTTAAAAGGCAATCCTGTTGCATCTGAACCAATTTTGTGGAGTATCTCCTCAGCTCCATGCTGCTGCATTGCCAAGATTGCTGTTGGCACTTTCGAAATTGACTCTATGCCGAAAACATAACCTGTATCACCTTTTTCGATAATCTCACCGCTAGGCAGACACACTGCAATCCCAAATAGTGATGATGGTACGTTTGCTAAATAGGGAATATAATCGGCATTCGCACCCTCCTTATCATCTTTTACTAGATCGTAGGTTGACTCTACAATCTCTCTAATCTTCTCTGTTTCGATAAATTTATCCATAATAATTATTTTATTGTTGTTTCATTATCAGAAAGAGCACTATTCTCCCAGTGAAACGGTGCAAACTCTTTGACTGCCTCTGGATCTTGCCACGATTTTTTACGCGACGAATATATTATAAATGGTATCACAACAACCACCAAACAACCAACTATCAAAACTCCAAACCAAACCTTACTACTTCCTGTTTGTATTTGACTAGGAGGAATAAAGCTTAACACAAATGCTAGTAGTGAGCCTAAAAATCCCATACCCCCAACTACCCACATTAGCGTATTGCCTTTCGCACCAATCTTGAATGGTCGCTCTTGCTGTGGAAGTTTGTATCTTAATATTATTGCCGAAGCAAACATCAACATATACATTATTAGATATAAAAGAACTGTTAGCTGCGACAAAATCTGATAGAACGATTGCACCGAGGGCATAACAACAAACAAAAGACTCAAAAGTGTCACTACACCACCCTGCACAAATAGTATGTTTTTTTGAACTCCAATCTTGTTAGTTTTTTGAAAAAATGGAGGAAGATAACCTGCACGACCCACCGAGAATATACCCTTTGATGGCCCTGCAACCCACGTTAGCACCCCTGCTAAAACGCCAAACATCAAAGCTACAGCAATTATAGGAGACAAAAAGCTCATCTTGATGTAAGAGAAATAGCTATCAAAACCTATTAACAGACTTTGTGTAAGGTTAATATCTTTAGCTGGAATAACCACCCCTATGGCAAATGTTCCAAGAATAAAAATCACTACCGTAATAAGAGAACCCATCAATATGGCTCGCGGGTAGTTGCGTTTTGGATTGTCAACATCCATAACGTGTATACCCATCATCTCCATACCTGCATAAAAAAGAAAAATACTCGATGCTAACACTATATTGTCGAGTTTTGTAAGATCTGGAATAAAACTTTGACTCATATCAAGATTATTGTGACCTCCTGTGCTAAGATATAGTATTGCAAGAATTATCAGCAGCGCAGCAGGAATAATTGTTCCAACCATTGCCCCAATTTTTGAAACTTTTCCTACCCAACCCATACCTTTTAAGGATATGTATGTTGCCACCCAATATATAACTAGCACTGTAACTAGGGTAAAAACTTTGTTTGATGCAAGAGCCATATCTGTAGTGTGGTCTATACCGATAAAAGCAATTGCAACTGCTCCGAATGTCAAAACAGTTGGATACCATATCGTACTCTCAATCCACTGTAGCCAGATTGCCAAGAAGCCACTTCTTGACCCCATAGCCTCACCTACCCATCTAAACACACCACCCTGTTTTTGCGAAAACATTGCAGCCAACTCGGCAGCAACTAGAGCTGTAGGAATCAAAAACACAACTGCTGCAAAGAGGTAGTAGAATGCTGATGACAATCCATAAACAGCCTCTGAAGCCAATCCACGAAGTGATACTA
>JAWXTQ010000237.1:0-2210 GCA_044433405.1 Rikenellaceae bacterium | reverse complement strand
ATTGCTAAACCACTATACTGCGAGAGTAGGGTGCCTAGTGCAACCCCTGCGATTCCCATTTTTAGAGTGAATGCAAATAAGATACTTGATATTATATTTATAATATTCATGCTTATTGCTATAATCATAGGTGTTTTGGAGTTTTGCATTCCAATAAACCACCCCTTTGTTACATATAGCGAAAGAGTTGCAGGTGCAGCCCAAATTCTGATATTAAAATAATCTATGGCCATGCTTGCACTGTCTCCGTTAGCATTGAGAATGTAGAGAGAGAGCCTAAGTAGAGGTTTTTGTAATGCTATTAATGTAAAGGCGATGAAAAGTGCTACTACGATGCCGCGTGCCAAGATGTTTGCACACTCTCTAAAGCTGCGTGCGCCGTATGATTGAGCTGTAAATCCAGTTGTTCCCATTCTTAGGAAGCCAAAATTCCAATATATAAGGTTGAAGATAGATGTTGCAATGGCTATAGCTCCAATGTAACGATAATCGCCCAGTCTACCCACAATAGCTAAATCTACCATCCCTAGAAGTGGTATAGTGATGTTTGTTATTATGTTGGGGATTGACAATTTTAATATTTCTTTGTTCATTTTGACGATTTATCTTTTTATCTTCTTTTTAAATTTATATATTTGCATGTTGCAAAGTTAAGATATTTTATGATACATCACGAAAATCACCATAGAGAAGAGTTCAAGGATAGCGCTCTTTATGTCAATAGTGGTATTGAAAAGCCACCTATTGTGAATCCATATTTCAAAAAAGTTAAGCGTGCAAAATTGTCGGTTGATGATTATGTGAATGGTATACTTGATGGGAATATAACAATTCTAAGCCAAGCCATTACTTTGGTAGAGAGTTTGTTGCCCTCACATCACCAGATGGCGCAGCAGATTATTGAACGTTGTCTGCCTTATTCTGGTAAGTCAATAAGAATTGGTATTACAGGTGTTCCAGGAGCAGGTAAGTCTACCTTTATAGAGGCTATAGGAACAAAAATCACTGATCTTAATCATAAACTAGCTGTGCTTGCAATTGACCCAAGCTCCGAGAAAAGTAAAGGTTCGATATTGGGTGATAAGACTCGAATGGAGACTTTGGTACACAACCCTAAAGCATTTATCCGACCTTCGCCAGCAGCAGGTTCATTGGGGGGTGTAGCTCGCAAGACAAGAGAGAGTGTTGTGCTTTGTGAAGCGGCAGGCTTTGATGTGATATTTATCGAAACTGTTGGTGTAGGGCAGTCCGAAACAGCAGTTCACTCAATGGTCGATCTGTTTTTGATGCTTCAAATTTCGGGTGCAGGTGATGAGTTGCAAGGCATAAAGCGAGGAATTATGGAGATGGCCGATATTGTTGCAATTACTAAAAGCGATGGCGAAAATATCCATCGTGCAAACCTTACGCGTAGTCATTTCTTAAATGCCCTTCATCTTTTCCCTCTACCTCAATCGCAATGGCGACCACAAGTGTACACCTGTTCTTCGGTTACTGGCGATGGTTTAATGGATGTTTGGAGTAGTGTAGAGAGTTATATTAGTCATATCAATAAAAATGGCTACTTTGATGTTAATCGCTCACGACAAGCGCGCTATTGGATGAATGAAACCATTAGGGAGGCACTTTTAAGCAATTTCTACAACAATCCTCAAGTTATAGAGCAGTTAGAAAGTTGCCAGGAGGATGTGTTGAATAACAAGGTTAGTTCGTTTGTAGCAGCTAAGTATCTCCTTGATAGCTATTATGCAAACAGTAAGCAATAATATAGATTTGATGATATGGATGAGGATAAAAAAAGACAAAAGAAAAATATTTATTTAATGTTAGCAGTTGCGCTAGTTTTGATTGTTGGAATTTTAACAAGATGGAGCGATACCAAGGGTGCAATTGTGGAGAGTATAAAGACTTATTTTGAGTAAAAATAGAGTAGTGTGGAATAAATTGTATATAGATTGCTGTTTTTTTAATTCCTTGATTAATAATATTGTATGTATTGCTAGTTAGGGTAATTTTTAAAAAAAGGGTATGAAAATTTGTTAATTAAAAAATAATCACTATCTTTGCAGTCGCAATTACGAAATTATTCGCACTTGCATTTGGCACCGTAGCTTAATTGAATAGAGCATCTGACTACGGATCAGAAGGTTACAGGTTTGAGTCCTGTCGGTGTCACGATTTTTTCATGGTTTATTTAGGGCACCGTAGCT
>JAWXTQ010000236.1:0-2254 GCA_044433405.1 Rikenellaceae bacterium | reverse complement strand
GCATAGTTTCTCGGCATGGGATAGGCCTATACTCACTGACAGCGGTGGTTTTCAGGTATTTTCGCTAGCCGACAACCGAAAAATCACCGAAGAGGGGTGTAAATTCAGCTCACATATCGACGGGAGCAAACATCTATTTACGCCAGAGAGTGTAATTGAAACACAAAGAATAATAGGAGCAGATATCATGATGGCATTCGACGAATGCCCTCCTGGCACTGCCGAAAAGCAATACGCTTCAAAGTCACTCGATTTAACTCATCGTTGGCTTGATCGTTGTTTTAACAAATATCACCAAACATCACCCCTATATGGGCACTACCAAGCTCTATTTCCAATAGTTCAAGGGTGTGTATATCCAGATTTAAGGGTTAAATCGGCTGAGTATGTCAAGCAATTCGATGCAGATGGCTACGCAATTGGAGGGTTAGCCGTTGGCGAACCTGCCGAGCAGATGTACTCTATGATTGAGGTGGTAAACGAGGTGCTTCCAACCACTAAACCAAGATATTTAATGGGTGTTGGCACGCCTATCAACATCTTAGAGGCTATAGATAGAGGAATAGACATGTTTGATTGTGTAATGCCCACACGCAACGGACGCAATGGCATGCTATTCACATGGGATGGCACAATAAACATCCGAAACAAGAAATGGGAGCAAGATTTTAGCAAAATTGACGATACTAGCAGCAGTTTTGCTAGTAGAACCTACACAAAATCTTATCTTCGACACCTTACAATTTCGGGAGAGATGATGGCAGCACAAATTGCATCAATGCACAACCTAGCATTCTACCTAGATTTGGTAAGAGTAGCTAGAGAGAAGATTATTGACGGATCATTTAAAGAGTGGAAAGAGAGAATGGTTACACAGCTATCCAAGAGGCTTTAATATAACGACCATTTTACATTAACGACTAAAAGATATGAGATTTAAAGATTTAAAGATAGGAATATTAGACCGATACATAATTGGCAAATTTATAGGCACGTATGTATTTACCATTGCGATTCTAATTGTAGTAATCGTAGTGTTTGATGCTGTTGAGAAGATAGATAGTTTCATGGAGTTGAATGCTCCCCTAGGCGAGATTATGTTTACATACTATCTCAACTTTGTTCCCTTTTTTCTCAATCAGTTTAGTAGTTTAATAACTTTTATCACCGTAATATTTTTCACTTCGAAAATGGCTTACGACACTGAGATTATCGCAATGCTCTCAAGTGGTATTAGTTTTTTGAGGTTAATGTATCCCTATTTCCTCTCTGCGCTAGCAATTACGGTTCTATCACTGGTTTTAAATCTATTTGTGATACCATCGGCCAACGCCATTAGGATTGACTTTGAGAGCTCATACCTCAAGAAAAACACTGTTGGCAACTACACCGACCACATATATCGCCAAATCGACGATTCAAGCTACATCTACCTAAAAGGATACAACTCTAAATCAAAAAATGCGGAGTATATGGTATTGGAGAGCTACGAAGATGGAGTGATAGAGAACTCAATCACAGCGCGCACAGTAAGATTCAACTCTACCAAAGAGAACTGGACTGCCGATAAATATATTAGCCACACTCTCAACGATGAGGGCACATATATAATTGAGAAAAAGAGAGGTCTCGACACAACCATAAACCTCTCAGCAAGTGAGATTGGAAAAATCGAATACCATATTCAAACTCTAAAAATCGGAGATTTAAATAATTTTATTGACGATCAAACGCGCAAAGGCTCAAACATGGTTACGGTAATATTAGTCGAGAAATACAACCGTTTTGCCTACCCTGTTTCAGCATTTGTATTGACACTTATTGGGGTGTCGCTCTCATCGCGAAAGGTTAGAGGTGGAACTGGGCTTCATATTGGAACAGGCTTAGCACTCTGCTTTTCATACATTTTATTTATGCGATTTGCCGAGGAGTTTGCCAATGGAGGGGTAATCGACCCTATGATTTCGGTATGGATGCCAAATATTTTATACGCTATTATAGGTGTTTATCTCTACAGAAAAGCGCCCAAATAGCAAATTAACTAAAAACAACACTCAAAATTATCAGATAGATGGAAAGCAGAAGATTGACAGAACAGGTAGAGATTGGAAACCTAAGAATAGGTTCTTCATCGCACATTGTTATTCAATCTATGGTTGCAAGTTCAACATTAGATGTGGATAGTTGCGTTGAAGAGAGCATTAAGATAGTCGATGCAGGAGGTGAGATGGTAAGGTTTACGGCAGCATCTGTA
>JAWXTQ010000235.1:0-2291 GCA_044433405.1 Rikenellaceae bacterium | reverse complement strand
ACATATTCGATGTTTGGTCCAACACATAGAGCTGTGTTTGATGGTAGAGTCCAAGGTGTAGTTGTCCATGCTAAGAAGTATAGATTACCCTCGCTTCCCTCAAACAATTTCTCGCTCATTGCATTGCGTGCAATCTTGAATTGTGCAGTACAAGTGGTGTCTTTCACATCACGATAGCAACCAGGTTGGTTAAGCTCGTGGTTTGAAAGTCCAGTTCCTGCTGCTGGAGAGAATGGTTGAATAGTGTAACCTTTATATAGTAACCCTTTTGAGAATAACTCACCTAGCATCCACCAAAGAGTTTCGATATATTTGTTGTCATAAGTGATATATGGGTGGTCCATATTCACCCAATATCCCATCTGTTCAGTAAGCGTTTTCCACATGCCAGTGTAGGTCATAACCTCACTTCTACAATTTTTGTTATACTCTTCGATTGATATTTTTGAGCCGATATCCTCTTTTGTGATACCTAATTTCTTTTCAACGCCAAGCTCCACAGGAAGTCCATGTGTGTCCCATCCCGCTTTACGTGCAACCATATACCCTTTTTGGGTTTTATAGCGACAGAATACATCTTTCAATGTGCGCGCCATAACATGGTGAATGCCTGGTTGGCCATTAGCAGAAGGAGGACCTTCATAAAAAACAAATGTAGGAGAGCCTTCACGAAGCTCTATACTCTTATTAAAAGTATCCTCGCTGTTCCATGTTTCTAACATGTCAGCACCAATCTGCGAAAGATTTAATCCTTTATATTCTTTAAATTTACCACTCATAAACGTTTATTTTTTATACGACTTGCAAAAGTAGATAATTTTTTTTGAAATTTAAAATTTATTTGCTTTTATTGATAGCTCTCCATTGCATGGGCGTCATGCCCTCAGCTTTGATAAATATTTTTATAAAAGCATTAGGTGAATATCCCACTGCATTAGCTATCGTGGAAGATGACGACTCATCGCTCAGTAGTAGTAGCTCCTTAGAGTATTCGATACGCTGCGTAGCTATCCAACTTCTAAATGAGAGGTTGGATTCAGTTTTGATGTGCGATGATAAATAGGTTCTATTTGTGTTGAGTTTCAAAGCTAAATCATTTATAGTCAATGCTTGCTCGGTAAACCCTTTGTTTTTAATCCAGTTGTCTAATTTCATTCTAACAGCCTTGCTCTCTCTACTCTCATCTTCGATAGTTCCACTCTTTTTTTGCGCAAAATCGTCAATTGCCGTTTGGCTAAGTTCATCTGTTAATAGTAGCAACTTTAACTTTGCAATATTTATCATATAGTTTTGGAGTGAGATAAATATATATGTAAATATTGATACCCCTAAGAAAAGATAGAGCGTGATAAATGAGGAGTGTGATGCAATAGATAAAATAGCGATGGCGAGTATAAACAGAATTGTTATAAATATAGTAATCGGTATCCACTGTATTAGCTTGCCAACGTTGTCAGAGTAATAGTTGTCAGCTCTAGTGACAGTTATGCGATACAGTTTGTAAAATCGCACAGTTAAGATAATTGCAACTACTATAAAGAATAGAGCAGCAACAATAAGTGTAATATGCTGCGCTGTTTGTGGAATAAAAATATAGTTTGCAGCAAGTACACTGCCTAAACATACTATACAAAGGGCAATCTCTTTGAGTCTTTTTTCGAAAGGATACTCCCCCTTAATCAATGACGAGAATATCACCGATAGAAGCATGCTTCCAGGGGTGATATATAGTAGGCATAACGATGATGCCAACAGCGGATTTTTTTGTCTTAAATCAAAATGCCAATGTATGAGTAAGCACGATGCTAAAATAATCATCATAGCCCCAAAAGTTTTTCGCGCTACTCTATAATTGTAATATTCTTTGCCCATTGGCGAGAGGGTAAAGAACGAAAATATACCATAAGCATACATCACAAATGATGCTGCAAATAACATATTTTTCAGTAATATTTGCTCCATAATTTATCTAAATGTGGCACAAAGTTAGAAAAAAAATGCAAAAATCAACAAAAAATGGGCTATCCAAACTACAAATTTTATATCCAAACTACAAATTTCACAAAAAAGGGTAAAAATGATAAAATTCAGTATTGTGATGTTTCAGAAAAAATATTATCTTTGCTAATCCTTAACCAATCACTACCTCTATAGAACGAAAATATATAAGTGAATTCTATCTACATGACAAAAAATCAAACACATTAAACTTATATTTTGATTCATAGCCACTTACAAGTATGTGTATTATGACTTCTAGTCCAGCTTTTACGAAATTTTTAGCTTTATAA
>JAWXTQ010000234.1:0-2309 GCA_044433405.1 Rikenellaceae bacterium | reverse complement strand
TGGCTGAGAGAAAGTTTGTTGGTGCATATTCTGAACCTCGCAAAGAGCCAGTGGTGTTTTATCTAAATAGTTAATCTTATGACAAAACAAGAAAAATTACAGCTCTTCGAAGAGCGCAAGGTGCGAACTCTTTGGGATGATGAGCAGGAGAAGTGGTATATTTCAGTTATTGATACCATCGAAGTTTTAACTGATAGCAATGAGCCCAAACGCTATTGGAGTGATTTGAAACGCAAACTCAAAAAAGAGGGAAATGAAACGTACGAAAATATCGTACGGTTGAAAATGCGAGCTACAGATGGCAAGATGCGCCTAACTGACGTAGCCGACACAGAGCAACTTTTCCGCTTGATCCAATCAATTCCATCGCCTAAGGCTGAGCCCTTTAAACTATGGATGGCTGAAGTGGCTAGTAATGCTCGAATGGAGCTTGAAGAAAAGATTGGTAAAAAGGTCGTTACATCGCTAAATGCTAGTTCTATACATGATAAATTGGAGGAATAGATAATGCGAAAAATAGTAGTATTTACAGGTGCAGGCGTGAGTCGAGATAGTGGAATAGCCACCTTTAGGGATTCTGATGGTCTTTGGGATTCTTACCGAATTGAGGATGTTTGTACACCTGAGGCGTTGGCTAATAACCGCGCTGGGGTAGTTGAATTTTATAATATTAGACGTAAGGAGCTCTTGGAGAAAGAGCCTAATGCAGGGCATTTTGCTATTGCTGAATTGGAGCGATATTTTAAAGTTGCGGTAGTGACACAGAATATTGACGATCTGCATGAAAGAGGTGGCTCAACTGATGTAACACACCTACACGGAGAGCTTCGTAAACTTCGTAGTAGTCGTAATGAGAATCTGATTTTTCCATTTGATGGATGGCAACAGCCGCTCGACCTAAAAGCACCAGATGGCGCACTTGCACGCCCATTTGTAGTCTTTTTTGGCGAGGATGTGCCGATGTTCGAACGCGCTGCTGATATTGTTCGTTCGGCAGATATCTTGGTGATTGTGGGTACGTCGTTGGCGGTCTATCCTGCTGCTTCATTAGTGCGATATGCAGGTCACAGAGTGCCCATCTACTTGGTAGATCCCAACCCTCCGACCATCACAGGAATCCCCAATAAGGTGCACTATATAGGCGAAAACTCTATTACTGGAGTGCCAAAATTGTGTGATATTTTGAAAAGTGAGCAATGAAATACAAAGAGATAAAAGAGCAACTACTTTTGCTCGGTTCGCCTGAAAAGGCGGCGAAACAACAGCGATTTTTTAAGTGTGGTAAGGGTGAGTATGCCGAAGAGGATAGGTTTATTGGAATCACTGTGCCTGAACTTCGAGAGGTGGCTAAGATGCTGCGTGAGGTGGATAGTGATGAGATTTGGTGTCTCTTGCAAGATAAGTACCATGAGTGTCGGATGCTCTCGCTATTTGTGCTCGTAGAGCGATATAGGCGTGGCGATGAGGCGCAAAAAGAGACGATTTATAGCGGTTGCCTTGCCCTAACAAAACATATTAATAACTGGGACTTGATAGATGTAAACTGCCCTAAAATTATTGGTGAGTACCTTTTAAATCGCTCACGTCAACCACTTTACACATTAGCTAAAAGCACCGATTTGTGGGAGCAACGCATAGCGATAGTCTCAACACTGCAACTGATTCGTAATAACGATTTTGTCGATACCATTGCTATCTCCGAGATGCTTCTGTACCACCCTCACGATCTAATCCAAAAGGCAGTAGGTTGGATGTTGCGTGAGGTTGGCAAACGAGAAATTACTCTCCTTTACAATTTTCTCGACCGCCATCATAAAACTATGCCCCGTACAATGCTCCGCTACGCAATTGAGAAACTCTCACCTGAGGAGCGTGCGCATTATATGGCCTAGCTCGCGACTCTATTTTATTGTATTTATATCACAGCATTTTAGCGATAGTTAAAAGATAAAGTAAAATGCTAACTATCAAAAAATGTATAGTTGGCATTTTTTTTGTGTGTTAAATCGCTTCGAGAAGCCATCGTAGCCACTATATCATCGTAATGCTACAATACGGCTGTTTTTGTAAAGCATTTGGAAAAAAAGATTAATTTCTCTACTTTTGTCAGTCAAAGAATATAACTATGAGAAAAGTTGCGTGTGTAAATCATTCAACGCTAATTAGGTTTACTGCGTTGTTTATGCTATCGGTAATGGTGACATTGCTGGTTGGTAGCTCTGTGCATACTTATATTCACTCTACTCACCTGACTTCGTCAATGCGTCACCCAAAACATCTCATCAAAGAGCTTTTCGATTTTTTTATGG
>JAWXTQ010000233.1:0-2316 GCA_044433405.1 Rikenellaceae bacterium | reverse complement strand
TAGCGCACACCTACATCTTGTAAATCGTACACCATAACATCAATTTCACCCATAATTTGATCGCTTGGGGATTTGTTTGAACCATATAACGACACTACTTTTAGTCCCGTTTTAGAATCACGCCCCCCAACAACCTTTTCGCCAGCATCTGCACTGCCGCGAAATCCATGTTCTGGCGATAAAATATACTCTATATCAACACCGTTCTCGATTAAGACATCAACTAAATGTTCGTCACCAAAGAGAGTAGTGTGATTTGCTATTATCGCCACCTTTTTGCCTTTTAAAAGAGGCAGATAAGCATTAATCCTTTCGCACCCAGTTGTTATCTGGGCATGCGAAAGGAGTGTAGTAAATGTTAAAAAAACTGCAAGCAGGAATTTAAGCATCTTGAACTGTTTTTTTGTTGTATACATATAAACCAATTGCTGTAGCAACGCCAATCAATGAGAATAGCAACCACAAAATTTGAATATTTTGACCCTCACCAGTGAAATATCCATACATAAATGCACCTAGCACACCAGCTATTGCACTACCAATAACACTTGTCAAGAATGAATAACCCATATATAGTGCTTTTTTATCCTCAGGAGCAATAATACCAATATAAGATGAGAATTTAGGATGTGCTGTCATCTCACCTAGAGAGAAGATTATGATACCTGCGATAAACACCCAAACATTTGAAGATAGAGCAAGTAATAACATACCTAACGTACCGATAATTACACCTGAAATCATTGTTGGTAGAGCTTTAAATCGCTTAACGATATTAGATATAACTAACTGAAGAGCAATGATAGTAAATGCGTTTAATACAGTGATGTGCTCAATGTCAAATTTCCATGATGGAGAGTCAACAAATATAGATAAGAAGCTATTTACAACATTGTTGATAGGTGTAACATCAATATACTCTTTTAGATACCAAAGTACTGCACCAAACATTTGGAAATACAACACCCAGAAACCAGAATATATAACAATTAGAGTCATAAACTTCTTGTCGCGAAGCACACCAAACATTGTTTTTAGAGCATCTCCAATTTTTTGGTTATTAACTGGACGTTTAGGCTCTTTAAAGATAAACAGATTAACTAACAACAATGCACCAGTACATGCACCTGCAAGGTAGAAAATATAATTCCAAGAGATATCTTTAAGAATAGGAACTAAAATCAATGGAAAGAAGAAAGAACCCAAGTTTACAGACATATAGAAGATACCAAAACCAAGAGTACTAGTCTCTTTTGTAGTTTCACGTGCAATAGTGCCACTAACAACTGGTTTGAATGCTCCAGCTCCTAATGCCATAACCAAAAGTGATGCAAAAACCAATCCGTAGCTTGTGTTGTAGCCAGTAAGGAAATATCCCAACGACATAAGCACAAAAGCAACTCCTAGGACTCTACGGTAACCAAACTTCTCAGCAAGAACCCCTGAAATAATTGGCACGAAATATATAATTGGAGTGATAATACTTTGAATAATTCCGACTCTCTCTTTTGAGAAGCCTAATCCGCCCTCATCAATTCCCATTGATAGATAGATTGCGAAGACACTCATAACTCCATAGTATGAGCCTCGTTCGGTAAATTCCATCGCTATTACCGTCCAAAAGTTTTTTGAAAATTTTGCCATTTTAATATTTTATTTTAAATTATTGTAACTCTAAAACTCTGCAGCCTCTTTAATCAAAGCTGAACACTCCTCAATCTGCTCTAGTGTAATGGTGAGTGGGGGAGCAACGCGCATTGCTGTTTCGCAAAATAGATACCCTTCAGTTATAACACCTCTCTCCATTGCTCTAAGAACCACCTTATCGCGGATTGCTGTATCATGAAAATCTAGCGCTATCATTAAACCGCAATGACGTATCTCTTTTAGATGCTTCATGTCTGATAATAACGAGCAAAAAAGCTCCTGTTTTTGCTTGATTTGAGCCATTAAGTCGTTATCCTCAATATACTTCATAGCTGCTAAACCCGCAGCAGCAGATACTGGGTGTCCTCCGAAAGTTGTAATGTGGCCTAAAACGGGGTTGAACGTTAATGTATCCATCATCTCCTTTGTAGCGGCAAAACCACCTATTGGCATTCCACCACCCATCGCTTTAGCCATGCAAATAATGTCAGGAGTAATTCCTATTTTTTTCCATGCAAACATCTCTCCAGTACGACCAAACCCTGTTTGTATCTCATCAAAGATTAGCAGAGCACCCTCTTTGGTACATTTCGCTCTCAGAGCCTCCATAAATTGAGGGGTTGGTATGCGATAACCTCCTTCACCTTGAATAGGTTCAATCACTACTGC
>JAWXTQ010000232.1:0-2326 GCA_044433405.1 Rikenellaceae bacterium | reverse complement strand
ACAATCGAAGGTGGGGAGTATGAACTTCGCGACAATTACTTCCCAACCATCGACACCAAGAACCCTTACGCTTTGAGCGAGGAGGAGCAGGAGGTGGTAGATCGTATCTATCAGTCGGTCATAAGTAGTGACAAGCTCCATCGCGATATGCAGTGCATATATTCGAAGGGTAGCATGTATAAAGTCTCCAACAACAACCTCCTCTTCCATGCCTCAATCCCATTGACCGAGGATGGGGAGTTCAAAAGCGTGGAGTTTAATGGTAAGAGCTACAAAGGACGCGCCTACTTCGATAAGTGCGAAGAGCTTATCCGCCACGGATACTTCGGAGATGAGGATAGCCCAGAGACACAATACGCAAAGGATTTCATGTGGTATATGTGGTGCGGAAAGAACTCTCCTCTGTTCGACAAAAACAAAATGGCGACCTTCGAGTGCTACTTCCTAAACGACAAAGAGGCTAAGGTTGAGAAGAAGGGTAACTACTATGTATTGTGCGACAATGTCGATATTTGTAACAAGATCCTAGCGGAGTTTGGTATCGTTGCCGAACGCTCGCATATCATCAATGGCCACGTCCCAGTTAAGACCACACGCGGTGAGAAGCCAATCAAGGCGGATGGAAAGCTACTTGTTATTGATGGCGGCTTCTCCAAAGCATACCAAACAGAGACGGGAATCGCAGGTTACACGCTCGTTTACCACTCTCACGGATTGCAGTTGGCTCAACATGAACCATTCCTCTCGCGCCAAGAGGCTATTGAGGAGGGGGCAGATATCAAGTCTGCAACCTTTATCGTGGAGTATAACCTCGAACGTGTTTTGGTGAAGGATACAGATATAGGCGTGCACCTCAGACGACAAATTAGTGAGCTCGAAAAACTCCTTGTCGCATACCAAATGGGCCTAATAACTGAGAAATAAAGAGAGGCTGGAGTCTGTCGGCCGCGAGAGATGTTCACATTGAGTGAACGTTTAATATAAAAGTAAGTGGATTCTGTCCTCGAAAGCGAGCTTTCGGTTCAGTATCCACTTATTTTTATATTACTCCCCCGTTGGGGAACGCCTCACGGCCCATCCCTCACACCAAAGCGAGGTGGCTACATGCGAAAATAATGGTGAATGGTAAATGGTGAATGATGAATGGTGAATGGTGAATTACTGCTGATGCGTTAAAATAAATATAGCTGTTCATTGACATTTTGATTAGAAGTTTTTTCTGTAAGTAATTCTCTCAGGTTGGTTTTGTCGAAAGCGGAGATGCTTAACACTTGCAATATCTCGTAAGTTGATAGCTCGCTATTGAATTTAGCCTTAAGATATGCAACAATTAAGTATGCCGAGATAGTAATCCATACGTGGATATTCACAGCGTTTTCGGAATGACCCCAAAGATGTTTTATTGTTAGATTCTGTTTCAACCACTTAAAAAACACCTTAACCGCACCACGAGAATACTTGCCATAAGCCCAAGAAAAGAGTTTAATGCTGAGCGAAATGGTTGTTGAGTCAAGAGCGAATATTGTATTGGAAATCTCAATTCCATCTATCTTTTGCCCCTCATAAAGTGGTCTAACCAATGAAATGAGATAGAATCCGAAATCTCTAAATATTCGATAATCTCTGCTCTCATTTGCTCGTGATAGTGTTGATTGCTCTACATTTTGACCTAATCCAATGTGGTATAATTTGCTTCTATGCACTCGAAGACACAAACAGATGTCTCTGAGCGATTCTAGAGCATTTAACTGACCAAATAGGAGTTGAGCAAAAAGAGTCCAACAGTCAAGTTTTTTTTACCCTATGGTCACCATTGTATCGAGCAACGCATTTGCCAAATTCATAGCGATTTACGCAGTGTAAAACCTGTGTAAAAACATATTTTCCTGAGTTCATAACTTTACATTTTTTCAAGCTGCAAAGTTAGAAATCATTTCAAATCAAAAAATCAAAGAACGCTTGTAATTGAATATATATCAATAAGTTATAAATGTTTTTAAAAAGTTAACGCATCAGCAGTAATTCATCATTCATCATTGACCATTCATCATTGACCATTCATCATTGACCATTCATCATTCACCATTCTCCAATTCAAATTTAGCTGCGCGTTGCACATTAGCGATAATTGCCTTTGAACTTATTGTCGCTCCACTAATAGCATCCACCTTTGCGGTTGAGGCTTTCTTGGTGGAGAGTCCAACCCATCGCTGCGAGAGGTTGGCATCTACTATCTTTTGGAAGATCGTGGGGGTCTCTCTGTTGGGCTGTAGTTCCACTTTGCTCACCACTCCATCTTTGAGGTATAGTTTTATGGGGGTTACAT
>JAWXTQ010000231.1:0-2327 GCA_044433405.1 Rikenellaceae bacterium | reverse complement strand
GCCGACATTGTCAGAGAGTAAACGACCACGAAAGATTATTCTTTCTATTGTGGTGCCAATCTTTGGCTGGTGTGGTGTGGCCTTGCTCTACTACGCAATTTTCTCAATATTCTTTGATACGCCATTAGAGTATGAGATTAGAAAAAATAACAGCTCACTTAAAGCCCAATATGAGCAGCTTTCGGCAACACTCGACACCCTAGAGCAAGTGTTGGTTAATTTATCTGAGCGCGACGAGAATGTTTATCAGTTGTTGTTTGAAAGCAAACCATCCGATATAGAATTGTTTGAACAGAGTGCAACTCATGTAGGTAGCATTCAGTATAATCAATTTGATGATGCTGAGTTAGCTGAACTGTTTTTTACAAAGTTGGGGAGTGTGGATTCCCAAATTTCACGAGGTACAAATGAGTTTATCTCAAATGAGCGACGAATGACCCAAATGGGAGATAGCATATTAATGATACCATCTATTCAACCAGTTGTTAACAATGAGCTTACAAAGCTAGCAGCTTCATTTGGTTTCAGAATTCAGCCTTTTGTTAAAAATATCTCTTTTCATCAAGGAGTTGACTTTGCAGTAGCTGAGCAGACACGAGTTTTTGCTACAGCAAACGGAAAGGTAACAAGCGTAAGACAAGGCGAGAATGGTGAGGGATTGACTATCGACATTAATCATGGTAATGGTTATGTAACCTCTTATTCACACCTAAGCAAATCTCTTGTGTGGCGTGGAAATAGTGTGAAATGGGGGCAAATAATCGCCTATAGTGGTAATAGTGGTTTGTCGTATCTTCCGCATTTGCACTATAGTGTTGCTTATGATGGGGTTAAGATAGACCCTCTTAACTATTTCTTTTATGAGTTGGATGTGTATCAAACCCAAAAGATGAACGCATTAGCTCAAGTGGCCGTTCAATCATTAGACTAATATTTTAAAAACGATGTTATGACAGTAGATCAAAAAATTACACTCTTAAACGAGAAATTATCAGAAGTTAACGTTAAAGCCGTTATTGTACCAACCAACGATGCCCATTTTAGTGAGTATGTTTCGAGCTACGATAAGTGTCGCGAATTTATTAGTGGTTTTACGGGAAGTGCTGGAACTTGTGTAATCTCACATAGTGGCTCAGTTCTTTGGAGTGATTCAAGGTATTTTCTACAGGCTGAGGATGAGCTTAAGTCAACTACTATCCAATTTATGAAGAGTGGAGTTGAGGGAGTACCTACAATCGAGCAGTGGCTAAAAAGCCATCTTAACGAGGGAGATAGTGTTGGTTTTGATGCAAAACTGTTCTCTGTAGAGCAGGTAGCTGAGCTTCAAAATAAGCTACTACCTCTAAAGCTTCAAGCAATTAACGACCCATTTGATAGTGATGTTTGGCCATCGCGCCCACTGCCTCCTACTGCGCCAGTAGAGCCAATGGAGGTGTCGGTTGCAGGTGAGAGCTCGGAGAGTAAATTGTTGAGATTGCGAGAGATGTTGTCGCTTAATGATGGCGAGAGTTATGTTGTTTCGATGCTTGATGAGATAGCGTGGATATGTAATATCAGAGGAGGTGATGTTGATTATAACCCAGTTGTAATCTCCTACCTGATTGTTGAGAGCAACAAAGCAGTGCTTTTTGTTGATAAGCAAAAGGTCAATTCACGGACAGAATTTATCTTAAATCAAAGTTCAATATATGTTATGGAATATTCTGATTTTGATGATTATATAGCTCAAAATGCTTCAAACACATATATGTTAAATCCATCAAAGAGCAGTTATCACACACGTTCTTTGATTAAGAATATAAAATTTGAATCAGGACCTACAGCAATCTCTCTATTAAAGTCGCAGAAAAATGAGACTGAGATAAAAGGATTTAAACAAGCCATGATTGAGGATGGAGTAGCGCTTGTTAAATTCTATATGTGGTTAGAAGAGTCATTACAAAAGGGTGATATAGTTGGAGAATGGGATTTGTCGTGTAAGTTAATTGAATTTCGTTCACAAAGTCCGCTCTATAGAGGTGAGAGTTTTACCCCTATTGTTGGTTATAAAGATAATGGTGCGATAGTGCACTATAGTGTAACACCACAAAGTTCAAAAACAATAACGAGAGATGGTTTCTTGTTGATAGACTCAGGAGGTCAATATAGTTGCGGAACAACCGATATTACCCGCACACTTCATCTCTCTTTTACCCCTACCGAGCAGGAGTGTATTGATTTTACTCTTGTTCTTAAAGGTAATTTAAGTTTGTCGATGGCTATTTTTCCAAAAGGTACACGAGGTAGTCAGTTAGATATCTTGGCACGTAAAGATATGTATAGCTATG
>JAWXTQ010000230.1:0-2399 GCA_044433405.1 Rikenellaceae bacterium | reverse complement strand
GTATGCTTGTGCTGCTGAATATAACTGGAATTACTTTTACTTTGATGAACTAGTAGATGCTCAATATTTCATGTTTACTTGCGAAAACGACTACGGTATGGTTGACGAAATCCATGCTTACTCTGCAAGTTACAAATAGACGTAATAAATAAATCATACAATCATGAGTAAAAAACTATTAATGTGTGTTTTTGCATTTTTCATGTTTCTAGGCTGCGATTCCGAGACTACATCTTCAGATGATAGTGTGGATGTGACAATAGAGTTCTCAACTGAGACGTCACTGCGCGTAGACTCAACCGCAGTAACACAAACAATAACCTTCACGACAAACGCTGCATGGAGCGTGGAGCTTAGTGAGGCCGACTCAATACCAAATTGGATATCTGTCACCCCAATGAGCGGTAGTGCAGGTGAGAATAGCATAACAATCAGCGTTGAAGCAAATAGTGTTCCTACAGAGCGTGTAGTGTATGTTACAATCATCACTTCAAGCGTGAGCAAAACTGTCACTATAACTCAGGCAGCTGGCAAAGAGATTGAAGTAGAGACATCTTTTACAGCAGAAATCAACAATGATTACACCATGGCAATTTCTGAATTCAGCGATGGTGACGAGATATCGGTTAGCAGCTACGACTCAAGTACGGGAACGGCAATTGCTAGCGATGTCAAATACACATACAATTCTGATAAATTTGAGAGCACAACGCCTATTGAATTTGACAAAGACGACGAGACTCAACAGCTTGTACACTATGGTGTATACCCATATAGTGCAGGTAGTTCACCTACATTCTCGTTTGACGTAGAGAGCAATCAGTCGACTCTAGAAAACCACAAAAACAGTGATCTACTAAGCTCGACAATTAGCGCAAGCGATAGTCGTATTCCGAATTTTGTGTTCTATCACAGACTTAGCAATATAGTTATTAGCCTTACATCAACCGAAATTGACCTTACTGGGGCTGTAGTGACAATATACGCTCAACAGAGCGTGGATTGCAACATAAACAACAACACATTTACAGCAACAGGCGACAAGGCGGAAATAACTGCTTTTGCAAGTGACAACAACACACATACAGCAATAGTAGCTCCTCAATCAATTTCGCAGGGAGATAAGTTTATGGTTATAACCACCGCAGACGAGCAGTTCACTTATATTGCCACTAGCGATATAACTTTAAACTCTGGTCTTATCTCAACACTGGTATTTAATGTGACTAGCACTACTGTCTCACTAAGAACAGATATCAACCCATGGGGTGAAGGCAACACAGAACAAGATTGATTAGCATAAAATTCAAAACTTAAAATTATAAAAAATGAGAAAAATTTCAATCAAAGCTATCGCCGCATGTACAATGGCACTAGCAATGGCTTCATGTCAAGTAAACGACGAACAACTAGGACAAGATGCAAACTACACACAAGATGATTTTGCACCAATTACATTTTCGAGCAATATCACAACTCGCGCAACAGAGGCAAATTTTGAGGTTGGGGATATGATTTCAGTTGCAGCATACTATTCTGACAACTCAATATATCGTCAAAACGTAGAATACACCTACACAAATGATGCATTATTCGAGAGCTCATCTCCAATAAAATATGAGGATAACATTCAATACCTATCATTTACTGCTGTTTATCCATATACAGAAGTGTCAGAGGATGGAGATTTAAGCTTCGAGGTAAAGAGCGACCAGAGTGAAGATACAAACTACACATTGAGCGATTTAATGAACAGCTCAGCTAGCCCAACTCAAAGCACAACTCCTAGTCTCACTTTCGATCACCTATTGGCAAACATAGTTGTCAATATCTACTCTGAGGATGTGTTACTTGATGGAGCAGTAGCAACACTAAAAGCAAAAAGAGGTGTTAATTGCAATATTCTTTCGGGAACAACCGAAGCAACTGGCGATGTTGAAACAATAAAAATGGCTAGCAATGGCACAAACAGCTATAAAGCTATTATTGCTCCTCAAACATTCAACGATGGTATCTTTATCTGCGTTGAAGTTGACAGCATGAAATATTATATCACCTACGAAGGCGGCAAAACTTTTGAACCTGCACTACAATACACCTACAATCTAGAAATTTACGACGGAACACTAAGATTCACTACAGTAATCAACTCTTGGAAAGAGGGTAACATTGACGAAGATGGAACTTACGAAGAGTCTGGCGAAGGAGAGTCAGAGCAAGTACAACCAGAAGAAGATGATGAGGAGGACGTTGAAGAAGCTACTAAAGAAATTGACGACGATTCAGTAACTCTTCTTGACAGATCAACTTGGACCCTTACAGCATCAGCTACTGAAGAGTATGAAGGAGCTTTAGAGTACGCAATTGATGGCGAATTTGGCACTTACTGGCACTCACCA
>JAWXTQ010000229.1:0-2411 GCA_044433405.1 Rikenellaceae bacterium | reverse complement strand
CCACAAGAGTTAAAATCACTGATTGCAAAGCTCGAAAAACGAGCATAATATTCACAAAAACCAGTTTATATGAATGAACTAATCACCGCTCATGACGAGCAGACATTACAAATTTTAGCCAACCTAGAGAAAGTTATTACAGGGCTAGAGAAACTATCAAAATCCTACAAACCTCCATTTAACGGAGAGCGTTATTTTACCGATAAGGAGCTATCAGAACATCTACACGTCAGTCGTCGCACCCTGCAAGAGTGGCGCAATAATGGATTAATAGACTATATCCCTTTGGGTGGCAAGATTCTATACTCAGAGTCCTCAATCCAGAAGTTGCTCAATAAGCATTTTATAAAATCATGGATATAGTTATGCTGATTAGAGGTGCAGGGAGGAGGAAGTTACCTTTAATCTTGAAAACTTATTAAATTAATGCTTAAACAGATAGAACCTAGCAGATTTACACTTCTGCTAGGCTCTCTCTGTTTGTTTTATGCCTCTTTGTCGGCTTGGTCGTTATCGTTACAGTGGCTTTTATCTGCGTAGAGAGTGAATATATGCAACACTTACGACTGCAAGGAGTAACCGCAAGGCTTGGTGTTGCAGATTTTCAGACTCTAAAGCTCCCTTCGCCACTGAAACGATAACTACTGAGCTGACTAATTGAAAAGCATCTCACAATTTTCACTATTCAGCGTTATAAACATAGGTTGTGTAGCAGGTTTTAAGATTCTGCTCATTACATACCTGCGAAATAGATCAGCCTTATACGATTGAACCCTAAAGGCGATAGCAATCACCATATCCAACCCAAAGTAATCTGGCTGAATAACACCACTTACAACCGTACCTCCGAAACTCATATCACCCCTACACGCTTCACTCTTTAAAATTGCCTTAATATGCGTTTTTACAGTTGGTACATAAATCCCTAGCAGTTGAGCAATCTCAAAGGCTGTCATTTGTACTTTATTAGGAATACTTACAGCTCCTCTGC
Organism: Rikenellaceae bacterium; assembly: GCA_044433405.1. Lineage (GTDB taxonomy): Bacteria > Bacteroidota > Bacteroidia > Bacteroidales > Rikenellaceae > CAMQVM01. Next base: position 1,420 of record JAWXTQ010000229.1, on the reverse strand, counting down.
TGTTTATTGTTATTATCTCTCTTTTCATTGTTCTAGTTTTTAAAGATTAGTTGATTTAGTTATCTGTTTTTCTACGTTTACCATATCTCGCATGATTGAACTGTCAAGCACTTTTGCATAGTGCTGAGTCATTTTAGTATTTGAGTGTCCAAGAATCTTTGCTACATTTTCGATAGAGACTCCATTGGCTAAAAAGGTAGTTGTAGCCGCTGTATGCCTACTGACATGCGTACTTAGCCTCTTTTTTATGCCGCAAATATCCGCTATCTCTTTCAAATAACCATTTGTGCGCTGATTGCTGAGTACAGGTAGTAGAACTCTATTTTTAATGCACTCAGGATGGTTTTTATACTTCTCTATTAGAGCTATTGCAGGAGATAGTAGAGGAATATTACACATAACACCTGTTTTTTGTCGTGGCTTACGTATCCATAATGCACCGCTGTTGTCTGTGGTGATATGTTCGCTCTTTAGTTGCTTGACATCAATAAATGCCAAGCCTGTTAGCGTACAGAAGTAGAAAACATCACGTACTTGTGCCAATCTTTCAATCGTAAACTCCTTGTTTATTAGCGTAGATAGTTCTTCGCTAGTTAGAAACTGAGTCTCTGTCTTTGTATGTTTAAATTGAATGCCTAGAAATGGATCATGCTTAATCCAACTATTTGCAAGAGCTATTCGCACAACCTTTTTAAGATTCTTTAGATGTTTTATAGCTGAGTTATGCTGACAGCCCCTTACACTCTTTAGATAGAATTCAAAATCGGTTATATAGGCAGTGTCAATCTCTTTTAAGAATATATCATCACGACTGTATTTACTTCGCATATACTCTTTAAGGTGTGAAAGAGATGTGTAAAACTTCTCAACTGTTGATTGCGTAAAGTCTATTCCAATAAGAGCTTTACACTTCTCATTATGCTCAGAATAGACTTCGACGATAGTTCGATGAACCTTATCTTTGCCGTTATATCTATCTCTAATTGTAGCAGCAGTTATAATCTCATCATCCATCACCATCTCACGATGAATTTGCATTATGCGAGCCTTGATAGTTTCAAGATAGTGGTTCAACTCACGCCCTACACTATTTTTAGACTTGCTACACTCCTTAGCTTGATTCCATAGCTCGATAGGTATGCTGCGTTTGATAAGAACTTCAGCGACTCTACCATTGACTGTAATACGCATACAGATTGGTGCTTCGCCATTTTTAAGCAACTTTGCTTTTTTGATAATAAACAATAGACTGAATGTCTCTCTCTTAGATGTAACCATACTCGTAGTTTTTTGATACAAAATTATGTTAATTTGCACAAAATTAAGCTACGCAAAACACTGACAATCAGTGAATAAAAATCTTATTCGTGGGTGTTTTCTAGGTCAAATAAATTACCCACGATCTAGCCAGTGAACATTG
>JAWXTQ010000228.1:0-2423 GCA_044433405.1 Rikenellaceae bacterium | reverse complement strand
TATCAATCTTAAAAAAGCATGCGAAACAATGGAGAAGAGGTGTTCAAAACATTCTCTAAGGTTGTGATGTTGCTTATGATTGATGAAAACTGGAGAGAGCATCTTCGCGAGCTTGATGATTTGAAACAGTCGGTTCAGAATGCAACATACGAGCAGAAAGACCCTCTATTGATTTACAAACTTGAGAGTTTTGACCTATTCCGTAAGATGCTAGAGAAGATTAATAAAGAGACTTTAGCTGTTTTATTGCGTGCATTTATTCCTGTTAAGGAGTCAGCTCCTGAGCAGCTAGATCAATCAGCAATCAAGAAAAAAGAGGACATGAAGCGACTTCAAACTACACGCCAAGAGGTTGCAAACCGCGCAGGTCAAGCCGAAAAAAGCCGTCCTATGCCAGTACAGGTTGAAAAACGCGTAGGTCGCAACGATCCTTGTCCTTGTGGAAGTGGGTTGAAATACAAAAATTGCCACGGAAAGGCAAATTAATAGAATAACAGGTTGCATAGAGTATTAAAAGTATTATCTTTGCATCCAAAATTATTAAAATTTAAAAAATAAAAAGTATGAAGTTATCAGAAATATTAGCAATTTCTGGACAGCCAGGGTTATTTAAATTTATTGCTCAAACAAAAGCAGGAATCATCGTTGAGTCACTTATCGACAACAAGCGTATCCCTGTAGGCGCAAATGCAAAAGTTAGTTCAATTAGCGATATAGCAATTTTCACCTCTAGTGATGATATGCCATTAAGCGATGTTTTTCAAGCTATCTACGATAAGAGTGAGGCTAAAGAGGTTGCTTCACCAAAAGGGTTGTCTAACGACCAAATAAAGGCTATGATGCAAGAGTATCTTCCAGAATATGACAAGGATAGAGTATATGTGTCAGATATGAAAAAATTATTTACATGGTACAATATCTTAGTAAACGCTGGCTTCACAACTTTTGTTGAGAGTGAGCCAGAGGGTGAAGAGGGTGCTGCACCAGCTGCAAAAGTTTCAAAACCTGCTACTGAAAAACCTAAAACAGCAGCTGTGAAGAATAGCGGTCAAGCTAGTAGCAAATCGAAATCTGCATCTAAAGTACGTACCATTAAAGCCTCTTAATTTTACAATTTAAGGCTTTGCCTTAAAAGTAGAAAAATATATAGTTTTGTGTTTATCTATCCATAAATGCAAAACTATTTTTTTCATTAGTGTCTGTTACCTCACTCACCTTTATTTAAACAAATACAATGTTACCATCAAATAAAACAATTTGGAATATCGCCTATCCAATTATGATTGGCAATTTGGCGCAAACTCTGATAGCTCTTACCGACACTGCATTTCTTGGTCGTATCTCGGAGGTTGCGCTTGGTGCATCCTCAATGGCAGCAATATACTATTATGTATTCTCGACACTTGCTTGGGGTTTTGCTGTTGGGGTTCAAGTAATTATTGCTCGTCGTTTTGGTGAGGCAAATTACAAGCGAATCGGTGTTATTTTCGAACATGGTCTCTATGTAGTGTCGCTATTGGGTGTGTTTCTTTTTGTTCTGCTCAAGTTTCTCTCTGCGGATATCCTGCGATTGCTCATCAGCTCTGATAATGTATATCATGTGGCTATGCAGTTTATCAACTATCGTTCGCTGGGTATCTTTTTTGTGTGCATAAACTTCTTGTTTCGTTCCCTATATATTGGGGTGTCGAACACCAAAATCATCACCTACACCACACTCGTTATGGCTGTAGTGAATATTCTATTCAACTACCTATTGATTTTTGGTCACTGGGGATTCCCCAATCTTGGTGTGCAGGGCGCAGCTATTGCCTCGGTATTTGCAGAGGTTGCAGCCACAATATTCTTTGTTGTTTACACTCTCAAAATGTTTGATAATAAGAAATTCACCACCTTTAAGCACCACAAAATCGAACCGTTGCTTTTCAAGCGAATTTTCAGCGTTGCCATCCCCACAATGATGCAAAAGTTGATATCATTTGGCACATGGTTAATATTCTTCTCTTTTCTTGAGAGAATGGGCGAGCGTGCCTTAGCATCATCTATGACTGTTCGAAGTGCATATATGATGATTGCCTTTCCAGTGTTTGCTTTTGGTGCTACATCAAATACGCTTGTCAGTAGAATCATCGGTGAGGGTAATGCTAAGGGTGTCGAAGCTACTATTTGGAGAATCTTCAAGCTGTGTTGCCTAACACTTATTCCGCTCTCATTGTTTGCCGCTTTTTTTCCCAATCTTTTACTAGGTATCTACACTGATAGCAGTGAATTGATAGTCAACACAAGGCACACAAAACATTGTTACCGCCTAATTATTAGACACATACAATCCAAATAATCCCAATGGGTAACTATTTAGAAACGAGCGAAAGTGTTTATATTGCACCTTTATGCTTACTCTTCAATGAACGACTTATCATGAC
>JAWXTQ010000227.1:0-2436 GCA_044433405.1 Rikenellaceae bacterium | reverse complement strand
TATCGCTCTAGACGACGCATTAGGCATAAAAGGCTATCCAAAAGGTCGTATTATTGAGATTTATGGACCTGAATCATCAGGTAAAACAACCCTAGCAATTCACGCCATTGCTGAGGCGCAAAAAAATGGTGGCATAGCTGCATTTATTGATGCAGAGCACGCGTTTGACCGTTTTTATGCTCAGAAACTGGGCGTTGATATTGACAATCTGTTGATTTCGCAACCTGACAATGGCGAACAAGCACTCGAAATTACTGAGGCTCTTATACGCTCAAGTGCAGTAGATATCATAGTAATCGACTCAGTGGCGGCACTTACGCCAAAAAGTGAGATTGAAGGAGAGATGGGAGAGGCAAAAATGGCTCTTCAAGCACGACTTATGTCGCAAGCACTTCGTAAACTAACAGGTGTTGTGAGCAAAACAAACAGTGTATGTATATTTATCAACCAACTTCGCGAAAAGATTGGTGGCAACGTATATGGCAACCCTGAGACAACAACTGGTGGTAATGCTCTTAAGTTTTATGCAACTATCCGCCTTGATATTCGCAAGGGAACGCCAATCAAAGATGGCGAAGATCAACTTGGTTCACGCGTTAAGGTTAAAGTTGTGAAAAACAAAATGGCTCCTCCATTCAAACGTGCAGAGTTTGATGTGATTTATGGTGAAGGAATTTCAAAAGTGGGCGAAATAATCGACATTGCGACCGATACAGATATCATCAAGAAAAGCGGCTCGTGGTTCTCTTACGGAGATCAGAAGCTAGGTCAAGGACGTGAGAATGTTAAAACATTGTTATTAGAAAACAACGACTTATGCGTTGAGATTGAGCAAAAAGCACGTGACGCATACTTTAATTTAGATAATAAGAAGAAATAAACATGTTCACACCCCAAGATAACGAAATAATTCAGAGAGAATTCGACCAACTAATGGCGATATGCGACTCTATGGCTATCTATAAACATGATGGCGATAGAGAAAAAATCGTTACGGCATTTAAATTTGCAAACGAAGCACACTATGGTGTACGTCGTAAATCGGGCGAACCATATATTGTTCACCCTATTGCAGTTGCGCGAATTACGGTAGAAGAGATCGGATTGGGGGTGAAATCTGTAATGGCTGCTCTGCTGCATGATGTAGTAGAGGATACCGAATATACTACTGAGGACATGGAGAGACTATTTGGAGCAAGAATTGCCCAAATGGTCGATGGCCTCACAAAAATGAAGGCTGCTAGCGGCTTAGCTCGTGGCGGTGAAATATCCGAACAGGCAGAGAACTTCAAAAAAATGCTACTCACACTATCTAGCGATGTGCGAGTTATCATTATCAAGCTAGCCGACCGACTGCACAACATGCGTACCCTAGGCTCAATGGCTCAGAAGAAGCAGATGAAAATCTTAAGCGAGACAATGTATCTATTTGCACCTCTTGCTCACAGACTTGGACTCTACGCCATAAAGAGCGAGCTTGAAGATTTGAGTCTAAAGTATAGCTTTCCTGACGATTACAACAAAATAAAAGAGAAGCTACAAGAGACTGAAACTGAGCGTACAAGCTACATTGAAAACCTTAAACGTCCCATATCAGAGAAGCTTGAAGCTGCGGGAATCAAACACGAGATACTGGGCAGAGTAAAATCTATCTACTCGATATGGAAAAAGATGCAACGCAAACAGATCACCCTAGACGAGGTGTATGATCTATTTGCAATACGTATCATCTTCTACCCTATTGAATATGTTCCTGAAAAGACTCAATGTTGGCACATCTACTCTATAGTAACCGACATCTACAAGCCACGTCCTGATAGACTGCGAGATTGGATAACATTTCCTAAAGCTAACGGATATGAGGCTCTACATTGCACAGTTATGGGCAATCAAGGCCGCTGGGCAGAGGTGCAGATTCGCTCTACTAGAATGGACGATGTTGCTGAGCGTGGGTTTGCAGCCCACTGGAAATACAAAGACAAAAGTGCTCTCCACAAAGAGGGTGAGCTCGACAAATGGATTAAAGAGGTACGCGATGCCCTTAATAGCCCATCAAGTAATGCTGTTGAGTTTCTTGATGAATTCCAACTAAATTTATACAGCTCTGAGATAGTAGTTTTCACACCTAAGGGTGCAACAAAAACACTCCCTAAAGGGGCTACTGCTCTAGATTTTGCGTATGATATCCACACCAACATTGGCAATAGAGCAATTGGTGCTAAAATCAACCATAAAACAGAGTCTTTATACACGGTTTTGGATAGTGGCGATCAGATAGAGATTTTAACCTCTAATAACTCAAATCCAAAAGTGGAATGGCTTGAGAAGGCTGTTACAGCAAAAGCTCAACAACACATCAAATCATACCTTAAAAGCGAGGGTGACAACAACATCAAAACAGGTATTCTGCTTTTTGAGGAGGCTCTCGAAACACTA
>JAWXTQ010000226.1:0-2449 GCA_044433405.1 Rikenellaceae bacterium | reverse complement strand
GTCCGCAGTGTGGAGCATTAGGGAATTTAATGTTTAGAGTTGAGAAATCTTCGTCGTCAATCTCTATTAAATCTAATTTTTCAAGCTGCTTTACGCGTGATTGAACCTGATTAGATTTTGACGGTTTATAACGAAATCGCTCAATAAATTCTTGAGTCGATTGAATCAATTTTTGTTGATTTTCGTATGCCGCTTTCTGACCCTCAATTCGCTCTTTGCGAAGCTCTACATATTTAGAGTAGGGCACTTTGTAGTCGTGAATTGAGCCTAATACAATCTCAACTGTGCGATTGGTGACAGTGTCCAAAAAACGTCTATCGTGTGATATTAATAGTAGTGCACCATTATATTGAGCAAGGTAATCCTCTAACCATCCAATACTCTCAATGTCGAGATGGTTGGTTGGCTCATCAAGTAGCATTACGTTTGGACGACGCAATAATATCTTTGCTAGTTCGATACGCATTCTCCATCCTCCCGAAAACTCGCTTGTAGCTCTCAGAAAATCGGTTCGTTCGAATCCTAATCCTAGGAGAGTTCGCTCAGTAAGTGCAAACCTGTCATTTGCTCCGCTATAAAGCAACAAGTCGTTGCTCTCTTGAAGCTTGTCAAGAAGGTTAGAGTACTCTTTGCTGTGATAATCCTCGCGCTCGGCAATCTCAATATTTAGCTTTTCGACTCTCTTTTCAAGCTCAATAACGTAATCAAATGCCGCTAAAGCCTCATCCATCACCGTGCGGTTGTTGAGTAGCTGCATCTGTTGTGGCAGATAGCCAATTGTGGTATCACCACTCTGAGTGACACGCCCACTTGAGGCCGTTTGCTCCCCAGCAATAATCTTTAAGATTGTTGACTTGCCAGCACCATTCTTGCCAACCAGCGCAACTCTCTCTTTATCATTTACAAGAAATGAGACTTGTTTCAACAAATCCCATCCCCCAAAAGAAACTGTAATATTGTCTATTGCAATCACTCGCCTAAAATTTGTTTAATTGTTAACTCTGGATTACTACTGCCAAATACAGCACTTCCAGCTACCACCACATCAGCACCAGCTGCAAAAACCTTATCGCAATTAGCTGTTGTAACACCGCCATCTACTTGAATAAGCGTATTGCTTGAGCGCTTGACAATCATCTCTTTAAGTCGCGAAATCTTGTCGTATGTAGACTCTATAAAGCTTTGTCCTCCAAATCCTGGATTTACTGACATCAATAACACCATATCGGCCATATCTATTATCTCCTCAATCGAAGATAGCGAAGAGTGAGGATTTAGTGCAACACCAGCCTTCATGCCAAGCGATTGAATTTGTTGGATGGTTCGGTGAAGATGTGTTGAAGCCTCTGCATGCACTGTTAAATAGTCGGCACCTACTTTGGCAAATTTCTCTACATAACGCTCAGGTTCTACAATCATTAAGTGCACATCTAAAACCTTCTCGGTAGATGCTTTTATTGGTTCGATAATAGGAAAACCGTAAGAGATATTTGGCACAAACACCCCATCCATAATGTCGAGATGAAACCACTGTGCATCACTTCGATTTAACATTTCGATATCTGATGATAGGTTTAAAAAGTTTGCAGATAGCAGTGATGGAGAGATAATTCTCATATTAATAAGTTTTTACGTTAGCCAAATTCCACATATTTAAATATGCAGATTTGGTTATATTTAATAGTTTGTCCCAGTTTATTTTTTCGACAGTGTCGGTAGGTTTGTGATAATCTGGATGTCCTTGAGTGTGATACCAAATAATAGGAATGTCTTTTTCAGCAAATGACGAGTTGTCGCTGCCTCCAACAGGTCTATCCCAAGCATTGTATTGAGGCTTAATCTCTAGGGAGTACTCAATAATATCCTCTCTTGACCACTGTTCAAATGCGCTATTGGCAGCAGTGTAGAAAAGAGTTAAGGTTTGAGGATTTGCCTCATCGCTATTTCTTCCAATCATGTCAAAATTAAGATACCCTTTTACTGAGGAGATATTTGAATGGCTTCTAACATAATAGTCAGAACCAAGCAATCCTTTTTCTTCGCCATCCCAAAGTGCAAAAATAACAGTTCTTTCAGGTTTTACACCACTGTTTATAAATGCATTTGCAATCTGCAATACTGCCGAAACACCCGATGCGTTATCGTCAGCACCATTATAAATTTCACCATTTTGTATTCCAAGGTGGTCATAATGAGCACCAATAATTACAACTTCATTTGGATTTTTGCCCTCTATTTTGCCGATGATATTATTTAGGTGCATAAACTGCATTGTGTCAGCAAAAAAACTAGACACTTTTGCTGTGTCAAAAGGTTGATAGTAGCAGTTAAGGGGAGATTCTCCACCCTCAGTAGCTTTGATACCCTCTAAACCAAGTGCATAAAAGTGTGATGCTAGGTAGTCTGCAATGATTCTAGCACCTCTCTCGCCTGCTTCTCGTCCCTCAAT
>JAWXTQ010000225.1:0-2478 GCA_044433405.1 Rikenellaceae bacterium | reverse complement strand
CAGTGATTCTCCCAACGTCGTACATTCCATTTATATATATACTCCTGACTCCAACGCATACCAGGAGTAATGTATGTAGGTTTCCATGAGGCATTGATGATTTGATACCCATTCTTAAGCAAATCTTGTGGCGTTTGATATGCTGTCTCCCACGCAAACATTAACAAATCATCAGGAATAGTTACTTTGTCGCTTCCTGTGCCGCTAAAGCTCTCCCACGCCATTGTCTTAAAGCCTTTTTCTTTGACAAAATTGTGAAGTCGGACAATAAATTCAAGGTAAATATCGTGTACACTATCATAACCTTTAGCTTTTACATACTCCTGAACATGTGGTAGTTTAGCATACTCACCAAACCAACACTCGTCAGCACCGATATGGAAATATGGAGAGGTGTAAAAAACATCCATCATCTCGCTAATAATTGTCTCAACAGCTTGGCAAGCTTGCTCACTAGCAATATCAATTACTGAGTTTTTACCTTCACCAAAAAGCTCTGGCATAGCATTGCGCATGGCAGTAGTGTGACCTGGCACATCAAATTCAGGGATTATTATCACGCCTCGTAACTTAGCATACTCTACCAACTCTTTTAACTCATCATGCGTGTAGTGGCGATTTTCAGTTGGGAGCTTAGGATAAGTTTGAGAGGGAAAGGTGAAAGATTGATCGTCGGATAGATGAATTTGCAAGTATTTTATTTTATACCAATAACAAAGATTAACACTCTGCTTAACAGTTTCTATATCGATTTTTTGACGTGCAACATCAAGCATTAACCCTCGATATTCCATTTGTGGAGAGTCAACAATCTCGCAATAAGCAACCGAATAGCCTTCGATTCGCGACTCAATCATCTGAAGCAGTGTTACACCTCCCATCGACAATTCGCTATACGAACACCCAGACACCTCGATTCCTTGCTCATTCACGACAATCTTATACTCGTCTACAGCCATAGAGGGATTCTCAATAAATCGAATATCTCCCTTTGATGTTTTTGAAGTCACACGACTTTCTAACATTGTAAGGCTCGATAAATTTTCAGAAAACAACTCAGCTAAAGGCAGATATGCCGTCTGGGCAGCAATAGAAAGTTTGTCGTTTAATAATAGACGTCGCTGCCCAATCTCAACTGAAGCAGGATACGGAACTACATTTATCTCTTGTGCATAAACTACACACGAGAATAGTAGTAAAACAGTGGTTAACAATCTCTTCATATATGTGTTTGATTAAATAATTAGCAAAAAATCACTAAAACGAATATTCAAAGATAATAAAAGAGAATGAAAATCAAAAAAATTAAGATAATAATGGATTAAAAAAAATAGGGTTGAGTCTCAGGAGAGACTCAACCCTATTTAAGTTATCTTTAAAATTGCGATGCTTATTCAGCAACAACAGTAAATGCAACAGTAGCTTTAATATCTTTGTAAACTTTAACGCTAGCAGTAAATTCACCTAGTGATTTAGCTGGCTCTAAAGAGATATTTTTCTTTTCGATTGCGATACCTGCTTTTTCAATCTCTTCAGCGATTTGAATTGCAGTTACAGAACCGTAAACTTTACCATCTTCACTAACTTTAACAGATAGAGTTAAAGAAAGAGCAGTTAGTTTCTCAGCAACAGCAGCAGCTTCTTCACGAAGTTTTGCCTCTTTGTGAGCTTGTTGTTTAATGTTTTCTGCTAAGATTTTCTTTGCCGACTTAGTAGCTAATGAAGCATAACCTTGTGGAATAAGAAAGTTATTAGCATAACCTGGACGCACATTAACGATGTCATTTTTGTGACCTAAGTTATCTACGTCTTGTTTCAATATGATTTCCATAGTGTAATAATCTTTTAATTAATTAGTAGCTTGCTTACGATGTAAATAAGGAAGCAAAATTACTTCATTAAGTCGGTTACAAATGGTAAGATAGCCAAATGGCGTGCTCTTTTCACTGCAGTAGCAACCTTCTTTTGATATTTTTGTGATGTTCCAGTAAGACGACGTGGAAGGATTTTACCTTGCTCGTTTAAGAATTTCTTAAGAAATTCGCCATCTTTATAGTCGATATATTTGATACCGCTCTTTTTGAAACGACAATATTTTTTCTTTTTAACCTCTACTGTTGGTGGAGTAAGGTATCTGATTTCTGATGAATTTTGTGCCATGATTATTCAGATTTTTTAGCGTTTAAACTTCTTCTTTTTTCTGCATACTCAACTGCGTATTTATCCATTCTAAAAGTTAAGAAGCGGATAACGCGCTCGTCGCGACGATATTGAGTTTCTAATTTGTCGATTAGCTCACCTTCAGCTTCGAATTCTACTAGGATGTAAAAACCTGTAGTTTTTTTCTCAATTGGATACGCTAATTTACGAAGGCCCCAATCCTCTTCATGGACAATATTGCCTCCGTTTTCGGTAATAATACCGCGGAATTTGCTAACCAACTCTTGAACTTGTTGTTCAGAAAGTACTGGAGTCGCA
>JAWXTQ010000224.1:0-2482 GCA_044433405.1 Rikenellaceae bacterium | reverse complement strand
GCCTTAGCTTGAGTAATTGTGATTGTTTTACTCACGCTAGATGCTGTAATGTTAGCATAGGCCGTGCGTTCAGAGGTTAACGTGTTGGCTTTGATAGTGATAGTTAAGGTGATATCACCTTAACTACCGCTCATAGGAGTAACTGTTAACCAGTCGGGAGCATCTTCGCTATCGCCATCAGTGAGTTCAACACTCCAATCGGTGTTGGTTGTGAAAGCTACCGTTTGGGTGGTTTCACTTGCATCTATTTGCAGTGATGTTTCTGCTGAAAAGGTGAGCGTGGGAGTAAAAACTTCGTCACCTGACGAACTATCCATCTCACAGCTAAATAGCAGAAAAAACGCAATAAGATACAAAAAATGTTTTTTGCACATGATTATTAATTAATTTAATGATTATCAAGCATTAATTACGGTTAGGTAAACACGTGACAAATTTAGTAATCTTTTTTTAATTAACAACTATAACATGGCAAACTACTTAAAAATAAAATCAGAATCCACTTTAGATTCGGCTTTCAAATGGAGAAGGGTTACTTATCGTCATAGTGACCAAAAGCAGAGATAGCTATAACGATCAACTCTTGTTCTTTAATTTGATAGATTAGACGGTGCTTTGAATCAATACGACGAGACCACATTTCTCGATCGGTATAACCTTTAAGTTGTTCAGGTTTACCTGTACCACTACGTGGATGATCTCTAAGTTCGGTCATGAGCCCAATTGTTTTTGTTGCCAGTTTTTTATTGCCAGCTTTTGTGTGACGATCTATATCCTCAAAAACTTTGGGATCAACGCTTATTTTATAACTCATAGACCTAGCTTATTTTTCATTTCATCCCAATCAAGTAGCTCCGTTTTACCACTATCAATATCTGATATGCGTTTGTTAAGTTCGTCCATATTAGCCTTGTTATCAAACCAAGGATCATTACTAGGACTTGGATTAAGCTTAATATCTGAGCTTGGATTTAGCTCAATGATACCTCTCTTGCTCTTTAAAGCTACTTTCTCTCTAAATGCAAGTTCGAGGTATTTACTAAGATTATTTCTAAACTCTGTTACTGTTACAAGTATCATAATGTATAAGTTTTATGTAAATAAAAGTGTAAACTATTCTGTACAAAAATAATACTTTAAATTTTAAAATGCAAGTATTTTACTATAAAGTAAACTACTTAAAAATAAAATCAGAATCTACTTTTGATTCAGAAATGTTCTCGATTTGGTCGGGTAGTAAGTGGAAAAAATCGCGACCTGCAATCTTTTCAACATCATCTACGCTCTTGATGTACTCTTCAAAATCCATTGAGGCACTCTCTATATTTGGCATTAAAAAGGCAGCAGCTCTATAGTTGCCATCTTTTAGAGTAGCAACAACTTTGTAGATGTATTGCGGTACTGCAACACCTTTGCCTATACTCTTAACTGGGCGTGAGGCGTTGTCGGTTAGTATCGAACCTGTAACAACATATATAGTGTCATATTTTGTAGCCAATGTGCGTATGTGCTTCTCAAGGCGCGCTAATGTGCCGCGATTAAGAGCAGGAAGCTGCGGAGTGATGTTTGAGTAGTAGAATGTAGCTTTGTTTTCGCTCTTAGAGTCGTTGCGATCGGCCGATGGAAGCATGTGACCTCTATCGTAACCGCTCTTTTTGTAGTCACTATCGTTTGCCATATCAACACCTAACGTTTGATAGTGTTTGTCGCTAGTGAAATTATCACTACGCTCAACAATGTTTTTCGATACCTCATCGCTAGTCAAGATATAGCTAACAAATAGCGGTATCTTGTGCTCCTTGCTGAATTTTACGTAGTAACGACCATCGCTATTGTAATAGAATAGTGTGGAATCGCTCAGCGAGGGAATTACCAATCTCATAGGGTCAATATTATTGGCCTTTAGAGGTGTTGTTGCGCCAGTTTGGTTAGTGGTGGCAACTGTAGGGTGTTGTTGCTCTAAAGTTTTACTCTCTGCAGGTTGCTCTTTTGGTTTTTCAGACTCTTTTGTCTCTTGGGTATTTACTGAAACAGCAGCTGCCGTTATAGGTTGCGGCTCTATATTCTTACTTTCACTAAGTTGAGTAGCGTGTGGCTTAGAGTAGGTGCCCGTTAGAGAGGTAATCTTGCTAGGATAGACCAAAAGTACAACAATCATGATAGCAAGTAAGATAGCTACTATATAATAGCTCTTGGGTTTGATACTGCCCTTAGTGCTTTTAGATTTTCGTCGTGAAGTTATTTTGTTTCGTGCCATAATTAATAAAGAATTATTGGTGTCCGATTAAAAAATGATATATCAATGTAATTATTTAAATATCAATAAATTATACAAAACTCGAAACAGGGGGCTTCCAAAAAAAAACTTTACTTTAACCTTCGCCCAAATTTGGTATGTCGTTTGATTTTGCACTAAAATGAGTTCGCGGAGTACTCCTTGTACTTTAGAATCTCATTTTAGGGTAAAAGCAGGCGGCAGAGC
>JAWXTQ010000223.1:0-2551 GCA_044433405.1 Rikenellaceae bacterium | reverse complement strand
GTTAGAGGTTAAAGATGCTGGCAAATTGTATGGTGATAAACATATCTTCTCACAAGCCAATTTTGTGTTGACAAAAGGCGAAAAGATTGCCTTTATTGGGCGAAATGGCGAGGGTAAGAGTACATTTGCAAAGATGGTTTGTAGGGAGACCGATACTACTCGTGGTGAGGTTATCGTTGGACACAATGTTAAGATTGGCTATTTTGCTCAAAATCAAGACGATCTGATGGATGGCGAATTTACGGTATTTGACACCCTTGATAGAGTTGCCGTTGGCGATATACGTACAAGGTTGAGAGATATTCTAGGTGCGTTCTTGTTTAGAGGTGAGGATGTCGACAAAAAGGTAAAAGTGCTATCAGGAGGAGAACGTAGCCGCCTTGCAATGGCTAGACTAATGTTAGAGCCATACAATTTGCTTATACTTGATGAGCCAACAAACCACATGGATATGCGCTCAAAAGATATTTTAAAGAGTGCAATAGCCTCTTATGACGGAACTGTGATTGTAATCTCTCATGACAGGGAGTTTTTAGATGGTTTGACTGAGCGAATTTACGAATTCTCACACGGTGCAGTAAAAGAGCACCTATATGGCATTAATGAGTTTATAGAGCGTAAACGACTAACCTCAATCGACCAAATAAACCTTAATACCGTCTCTAAAGAGACTAACAGTGAGGCTAAAGGCGAGAAGAGCAGCAAAATAGACTATCAACAGAAGAAAGAGCGCGACAGATTAAGAAAAAAAATGCGCAACGAGATAGAAAATTGCGAAAAAGAGATTGAGCGACTTGAGAATGAGATTGCTATATTCGACGAGAAACTATCTTCACCAGAGAGTCACGGAATCGACCTAAGCGATAGTTCTACCTTTGAGAGTTATAACGCCTTAAAGAGCCAACTAGATGAGATAGTTCATCTATGGAGCGAGAAAGAGGAGGCGTACGAAAACGAAAAATTTGACTAAAACAATAAATCATGCAAAACGAGAAACAATTAGAAGTATTTGGAATTCGCGCCGTAATGGAGGCGATAAATTCAGGAAAAGAGATAGACAAAGTGATGGTTAAACGAGCTAGTGAAAATCCACAACATGAGGAGATTCGCGATATGTGCCGTCGCAACAAGATAACAGTTCAAGAAGTTCCACAAGAGAAGCTTCAGCGAATGACCAAAATCAACCACCAAGGTGTGGTTGCACTACTCTCTCCTATTGAGTATGCAGATATCATGGAGGTGTATGATACAATCACAGAAGAGGGTAAAAATCCACTTATCGTTGTACTAGACAACATCACCGACGTGCGCAACTTTGGTGCTATTGCACGTACAGCAGAGTGTGCAGGTGCTCATGCAATAGTTGTATCACTAAAAAACAGCGCACCTATCAATGCTGACGCAATCAAAACCTCAGCAGGTGCACTTTCAATCATCCCTGTATGTAGAGTTGGCAGCATCAGAAACTGCCTGAAGTTTCTTCAAACAAGCGGTGTTCAAGTGATTGCAGCCTCAGAAAAAGCAGATAAAATGCTTTACGATGCAAACCTAACTCTTCCAACAGCCGTAGTTATGGGCTCAGAAGATAAAGGAATATCAAAAGATGTAATGAAAATGTGCGATGAGCGACTATCAATACCATTAAAAGGATCTATTGAAAGTTTAAACGTTGGTGCAGCCGCCGCTGTAATGATGTTTGAAATTGTCCGCCAAAGGGGTTAGCATAACTGCTAAGTAACACCGAGCGATGTTAATCGCATGAGTTGCACTAGTTGTACCTATAGTGGTAGCTTTTTATTTCTTATGTTCATACCTATGGTATGTCTGGCGAAATAAAAAGCTATTGCTATTTTTAGCTGCGCAAGAGATGATTGTTTAGCTCGAAAGTTCTATAGAAAGCAACCGTCTCCGCAATGAACACAAAGCACCTTTAGGTTTAGCGTTAAAAACCCTCAACCTTTAGCTTAAAGGTTGAGGGTTTTTTAAAATTACGCCACAGAGCATTTTTGCGTAGCAAAAATGCTTTTAACGGGCGGTGGCGATGTGGAGCTCGGGACTCTCCTTGCTCAGGGCAGGGGTCAGAGACCCCTTTGGAGAAACTGCGTTTCTCCTGTGCACAGGTTCGGTGCGTTTCTCTTTTTACCCAGTCGCAAGTTTGTTAGTAGTCCGTTGCTATATCTAAGTTTGTGGTGTAATCCCAATCTTTTATCGTTGCATCTAGATCCACCTCAATTGCGCAGAAGTAGTTGATGTAGGTATATGAACTTCTTGGTATCTCAAAATCTACTGTTCCTGGGTAGATGATGTTGTAAACTTTTGAGATTGTTGATTCATCCTTGTCGGTCAACTCTACTGCTAGCTTGATAGTGTCACCAGGGGTGATTGTGAATGGCAGCGTTGCAATGTTTGTGTAGTATATGGGTGAGAAGTTCTCGTCAGCATTGACAATATCTTCACATCCCTCTACTTTGATATCAATATAGTCTGCTTCATCATCGCCTTGCAGAGCAAGTGTGGTGAAGTCGCTATCGGTGACATCTTTTTCAAGGTC
>JAWXTQ010000222.1:0-2668 GCA_044433405.1 Rikenellaceae bacterium | reverse complement strand
GGTGCAAAAGGTGAGGATGGAGCTAGTGCCTATCAAATTGCCGTAGCCAATGGATTCGAGGGCACAGAGGCGGAGTGGTTGGAGTCGCTCGATGGGGGTAATAGCACGGCATGGGTACGAGGTAGTTTATATCTAGCTACGACATCGACCATCAGCACCGCTCTTAACTACTACCTCGGTGGTGATGTAAACATCTCGAAGATAATCAGTTGTATTGATAATTTGGGTGTGATAATGCTCAACAACCCAATCGAGAATGATGTTACAGTATCTGCGATTGAGTATGTGACTTATAATTGGTCGGAAACTTCAAGAAAAGTAGGCTTTAAGATACCTCTTGCGAGTGCAAATAACCTTAGAGAGGTGAGGGTGGATATGACAGATATATCGAACTTGTCGGTATATGGTGTGGAGGATTCAGTATTAGCAATTAGTAAAACCAGCGAGTTAATTAATGATAGTAATTTCGTTAATAGCACTGAAATTGATTTGAAATTTGATGACTTTTTGGAGTCTACGAATGATGCAAATGTTTTACTAAATATTTCTAAAGACGATTTTTCTATTAGTAGTAATGATAATTTTGTTGGGGATTTTACATACTTAGCTTTAAAAAGTTGGGAAAGAACTGGTAATAAATTTACAATCAGTTCTGTAGATAATCCTTTTGGATCGCTAATGAGATTATATGTTAATTCTTTGATTGGATCTGCAACTTTAAATATTACGGTGACTGCATCGGCACCCAATAGCGGAACTTCTGCAATGAGTAGTCAAGAGGCATCAATTCTAGCATTTGGAGAACTTGATTGGCAACTATCTGGAGGGAGTGATTTATCGTTTCAAAATGCTAGTTGTTATTATTTTGACTATTCTAATTATACTTATAATTTCTCTATTCCTTATAATATTTCAACGGGTTCTCATTTTATAGATATTTTGTATATCGAACGTGAGGATGGTATATTTTTAGGTGAAAGGGTTATAGAAATTTCATGTGATTTAGTTCCTGATTCAGTAGAAATTGATACAACTCCGAAAAAAGATTCGACTAATTTAGTGACCTCTGGAGGCGTATACGACTCCTTAGATTCGTTACGTAATGTGCCTCTATTTTACTTCGGTAGCGATACTCCCACAATCCCCACCGATCCTGTAGCTGAGCTACCCGATGGATGGAGTCTTAGTAATACAATAACAGAAGAGAGTGGTGTATCACAGATAGTCACCACATCCACCACACTATCTATGGCTCTATACAACGAGGCGGATTCTACCTATAAGTTTGGTGATGTTTTTTCAATCGTTTCTAGTGGTGAAGGATCTTCATGTTGCGAGATGACCCAAATACTCGATGGCGACACTTCGATAACTCTATCCGACAACACGGAGTATATTTTTACTACTGAGCTGGAGGCGTTGAGTATTGATCTGCCTGATGATTGGGGGTATTGTCAAGCTAGGATTAAATTCGCGACAGCTGATAGTATAACGACTATTTCTATATCAGATGATATGATGTGGAGTGGTGGTGAAACTCCTATTATAGAGGCGAATGAGCAGTATGAGTTACTTATTTCTGGTAATATAGTAGCTATTATTGGCACTGGGTGGGCTCTCAACAACCCAGAGTTTATTAAGATGTGGAATTTGAGGTGCAACTTAGCTGGGCAATATAACCCTATAAGCAAGAAGTTTGAGTTGTTAAACACAACCTATTCTTATGATATAGATAGTAAAACTTTCAGCACTGCAATTATGGAGTTGACACAAGAAGAGGCTTTAGACTGTTGGGCCCAAACAGCGCATCTTACACCATCTGCTTATGCACTTAATAGAGTTACTTGTAAAACAAATATACCTTTTGCGCAAGCTCGTATAAACAGAGGTGGTAATGACGCCCTAGATTGTCACGGAGCGTCGGAAGGTAATACTATGTCATATATATATTTTAATCCGACGACAAAAAATGATACAATTTACAAACAGTCAGGTTGGCATGAGCGATCAGGAATTTCCATGTTTAATACAAATGCCGGAGGAAGTGTAAGTAGTACCGTTACTGAAATCATTGGTATTTTGAGAATGAATTTTACATCCACACAGGGAACTATGCATTGCGGAATAA
Source organism: Rikenellaceae bacterium (assembly GCA_044433405.1). GTDB lineage: Bacteria > Bacteroidota > Bacteroidia > Bacteroidales > Rikenellaceae > CAMQVM01. The sequence continues at coordinate 540 of JAWXTQ010000222.1, read as the reverse complement.
ACTGTGAAAAAGTATGGATATATTATACAGGAACAACTGGTTTTACTATAAATTCAAACTGTGTAAACATAAGCAGAGAGAGTATGCGATTTTTATTTGACAATGCAGCTCAAACAGGAGATCAAACAATCACAATACCACAAGCAGTTTATGATAGATTGACTGAGGAGGATAAAGAGGTAGCCATAGATAAGGGTATAACATTAGCAACTAATTAGAATGAAAGAGATAACAGCAATAGAGGGTAAACTCCTATATAACGGAGCGCAATACGCAAAGAAAGTATGCGTAGCGGATAATGACACTTCGTGGGTAGAGGTAGAGCAAGAGTTTTGCATAGACCCAGAAGTTGAAGAGGCTAAAAATAAGCTCGTCGAGCAATATATAGCCCAGAGATATAGCACCTCGCAGGAGTTGGCTATACAGCGACAAAAAGAGACTAAGCCCGATGAATGGCAAGCATACTACGATTATTGCGAGGAGTGCAAGGCGAAGGCTATTACAACATTAATATCACAAGATGATGAAAGTATTTTATAA
>JAWXTQ010000221.1:0-2742 GCA_044433405.1 Rikenellaceae bacterium | reverse complement strand
ACCGATGCGGTGAACGAGACTACATCGCTCGACGTATCGCCACCAAGCGAAACGTCCGTCTCCTTTGTGCAACTCACGACGAGTAGCAGAAGCGCAAAAAATGTAAGTAGTTTCTTCATATTGATTTGATTTTAATTAAATACGTGAGTGATAGGTATATACGCACAAAACCCAACGATAGAGTTTTTGTAACTATCGCTGTGTTTACATAATACATTAATATACAGGTGCTTACACCAAAAAAAGGGGGGGGTAATTTGAAGGCGTAATATTTGAAACGTATGAATCCACTCAATCAATGATCCGACATACCCCTTCATTGATTTAGCCACAAAGTTTCGTATATTTTTCAATCCATTCATCTCTTTTAGGTTCAATAACTTTTGCTCAATTACTCCTGCAAAGATAATCAAATTTATAACGTTGTACCAAAAAAAGTTGTATTTTAACAAAAAAATACTTATAATAAGAAATTACAACCTAAAAAATTACACAAAGCTCTTCTATGTTAGATGGTAATTCGTCAGTTGCAACTGACGAATTAGAGTGGATGCACTACACCATTTCTGCCAATTTATTGGCGAAGGTTTTCCAACTAAAGCGATCTTTGTAATTAGGGATTTTTTGGGATATTTCTTTATACGCATCACTGCTATAAAGTTGTTCTATAGCAACAGCTACATCGTCAGCGTTTGGCTCTACAACATAGCCACTCTCGCCATCAAAGACAATCTCAGCTAATCCTCCAACATTAGTTACAATCATCGGAGTATCAAAATTGTAAGCTATTTGAGTAACTCCACTCTGTGTTGCTGACTTATAGGGTTGGATAACGCTATCAGATGCACAGAAATAGTACTTTACTTTATCATCATCAATAAACTTATCAAACATTAACACCTTATCCGAGATACCTAAACGCTCAATTTGCTCGATATATTTGCCCTTATCAGAGTAGTATTCACCTGCCACTATTAGACGGCACTTTTCGAATCCTTTCTTGACGCACACTTTAGCCCATGCATCAAGCAAAATATCTAATCCTTTATAGTCGCGCACAAAACCAAAAAAGAGCGAGTAGCGCAACTCTTTGTCGAGCGACAAGAGCTCACACGCCTGATCGCGACTCACTTTTTCGCCATAATTTTCGTAAATTGGATGGGGATAGAAAGTCACCTTTTTGCTCTTGGTAAACACTCTTAAGTCGTTCTCAACCTCACGACTCATTACCATAAACTCATCACAACACCCAACAAAATAATCGGTTAGAATATTATCGTAAAAATGAGGCTCATGAGCAATAATATTATCAGCTAGAGCCACCACCTTAGTGTGCTTGTTGCTCTTAGCAATTCGCGCGATAGTTGATAAAGCAGGAGATAAGTATGGCGACCAATACCTCACAAAAAGCATATCTGGCTTGGCTTTCTTGATTTTAAGCCCCACTTTCATCCAGTTAAATGGATTTATGGAGTTTACTTGACGAGATATATCCAACCCCTCAGGAGCAGGAGATGAGGAGTATTGCGTTTTTCCTGGAAATAGAAACGAAGGGTATTGTAATGTAAATGTGATAATACGCACACTATGCCCTAGTGACATTAAATATTTGGCTAACGTCTCGTTAAATGCAGCTATTCCACCTCTATAGGGATGAGCCGTTGAAAGGAAAATGATATTACTCATAGCTATATAAATTAAACCAAAGGGTGATTAATAATTTTCTGACACGCTCCCACGTTATCCTCAACAAAACTTTTACATATTTGATTTAAGTTTTCTCGCTTTGCAGGATTGTTCTGCATATCAAACAACCAGCGTTGCGCTCCATTAGCATCGTCGATTGGCGTTGCAACTCCTAGCTCTACCAACGATACTGCCTCAGCAAAGCGTTGATAGTTTGGCCCAAATATCATAGGGATTCCAAAAGTTGCAGCCTCTAGGGTGTTGTGTATTCCCACACCAAAGCCACCTCCAATATAGGCATAATCTGCATTTCGGTAAACTTTTGATAAGATACCTATAGTGTCGATAATTATCACCTCACACTCTGCTGCTTTCTGCACATCGTCAATCTGAGTATAGCGCACTACTTTACGCCCTAACTGCTCGATATCACTATAGAGTTTCGCGATTTTAGCCTCACAAAGTTCGTGGGGTGCAATGATAAACTTTACTTTTTTGAAATTCTCAATTAGTCCAAGGGTAATCTCATCGTCCTTCTCCCAGCTACTGCCAGTAATAAACACCTCACTACCCTCACTGAATTGCTTGAATAACTCTAGCTCCTTAGCAGAATTAGCAATAGACATCACCCTATCAAAACGAGTATCGCCACAAACGGTAACTCTGTCTATACCAATACTATGAAGAAGCTGTTGTGACTCTTTATTCTGCACAAATAGATGAGTGAAATTTCGCAATAACGCAGCATAACTAGCCCCATACGATTTAAAAAACAGCTGAGTAGGTCTAAAAATAGCAGATATAACATAACAATTTATATCTCTATTTTTAAGCTCCGTTAAGAAGTTCTTCCAAAAATCATATTTCACAAATACAGCCACCTCTGGCGATACTATACCAAGAAATCGCTTCGCATTTTTGCGCGTATCTAGCGGAAGATAATAGATATAATCGGCATGCGCATAATCTTTACGCAGCTCATAACCAGATGGAGAATAAAATGTTAAGAGTATCAAATAGTCAGGATGACTCTCTCTAAAAAGCTCAATCACTGGC
>JAWXTQ010000220.1:0-2744 GCA_044433405.1 Rikenellaceae bacterium | reverse complement strand
TAGGCGCATAGAGCGCACTATATTTTAAGGCTTATAGCTTGGTAATGTGACACATGAATATTTAAACTTATAGACAAACCGCATTAAGCCCAGTGCTTTGCATCGTAAATAATGGCAAAATTAAGAATAGAGGGTGTTGTAACGAGTGCGCTCTATGCGCCTAATCCTATAAATATATTATCAATTTGCTTGTAAATAGCTATAATATGCAGTGAAAATAGGCTTTAAACAGCATATTTTTTACGCAAAATTTTGTTTATTTTCAAAAATTGAGTACCTTTGTTGCATAAAACTTTATAATTATTACAAAATGAAAAAACTACTACTAGGCGTGTGGCTTATGCTATGCAGTGTAATGTGCTTTGCACAAGTAGACACTCTAAGAATGGCCGCTCCAGAAAAATTAGAAAATTGGCACTATTTAGGTGACAACTCAAACCCTCAACCGATTCGTCAAGTTGACTTAAAATGCGATGTTGTAGTGATTGGTGGTGGTATCTCTGGTATCTCTGCTGCTGTTGCTGCTTCTCGACAAGGTTCTGCTGTTGTATTTATTCAAGATAGATCTGTTCTTGGAGGTAATGCTTCAAGTGAGATTCGTATGACAATGAATGGTGCACCATTTGAGCGTGAAACTGGAGTTATAGAAGAGCTACTTATCCGTAATCTTCTTCATAACCCTCAACACTCTCACCACACTTGGGATCATATTCTATACAACTATGTGCGTGAAGAGGACAATATTACTCTTCTTCTAAACACATCTGCTCAAGATGTAATAATGGAGGGCGACAAAATTTTAGCTGTTGACTGTTTCCAACACACAACAGAAACAAAGCTAAAAGTTTTTGCTCCAGTATTTATCGACTGTACAGGTGATGGTTTTGTAGGTGCAAAAGCTGGTGCCGACTATCGTACAGGACGTGAGGGTAAAGCAGAATTTAACGAAACTTTTGCTCCAGATGAGCCAGATGGTTGGGTAATGGGTGAAACTGTTATGATGATGACTAAAGATATGGGCCGTCCTGTCCCTTTTATTGCTCCTGATTATGCTATCCCTTACCATGGTAGCGACGACAAACACCGTAAAATCAAACAGTTTGAAGAGGGCTATTGGTGGATTGAGCTAGGTAGCGATTACGATATTATCGGTGAAAGACAAGAGATGCACAAAGATATTATGGCATATTTCTATGGTGTTTGGGACTATATCAAAAACTCTGGCGAGTATCCTGAATCTGCAAATATGGCTCTTGATTGGATTGGTTCAATCCCTGGAAAACGTGAGTCTCGTCGTCTTGTAGGTGATTATATGTTATCTGATGGTGACCTTCTTAACCACAAACATTTTGACGATGCAGTAGCTTACGGTGGTTGGTCATTAGACGAGCACTGTGAGGGCGGTATCAGATCTCTTGACAAACCTGCAAGTTATTTCCACGCTAGATTTAGCAAATATTATGAAATTCCTTACCGCTGTCTATATTCTCGCAATATCAGCAATCTTATGATGGCTGGTCGTTGTGCAAGTGTATCGCACGTAGCTCTTTCATCTACTCGTATTATCGGTACTTGCTCTACTATGGGTATGGCTGCTGGTGTTGCTGCTTCAATTTGTGCAGAAAATGGCATTATTCCAAGAGAGGTTGGAGAATCGCATATTGATGAGCTTCAAGAGAGAATGTTGCGTCAAGACTACTTCATCCCTAATCGTTCTGCTGAAGATTTAGGTAATCTTGTTAAAAGTGCTTCAAAACTTACTGCTTCTTCAACTGCTTCTGGTGATGTGAAAAATCTTCTTGATGGCGTATCTCGTCCAGTAGAGGGTGTTGAATCGCATTGGGAAAGTGCTGGCAAAGAGGCAACAATCGACGTTGAGTGGAAAAAACCTGTTACAGTTAGCACTGTAGAGTTTAAGTTCGACACAAATCTTAAACAGGCTATCATGATGCACAAAAGCGTAGCACGTAATGCCAAACAAATCCAAACAGTTCCATTAGAGCTTGTAAAATCGTTTACTATCGAAGCTTTAGATGGAAAAACATGGACGGAGGTTGCAAAAGTTGACGACAATATCCGTCGCTTCGTATCTGTTGATATAGAGCCTACTAACACTACAGCTCTACGTATCAAATTTGCTGACACCCAAGGTGCTGAAACTTTCAAAATGTTTGAGCTTAGATGTTACTAGTTGGTTATGCAATAAAGGGCAAGCAAAACTTCTTTCACTTTTAGCTGGAAGAGCAGAATGCGAGTGAGAATACTTAAGGGAACTTCTAAAAATTGGATTTTAACGCTTTTTCATTTTGAGCCTTCATCTTTGAATTTTCAATTATTAGAACTCCCCTTAAACTTTCAAACCTTTATTCGCAACAACATAAAATAAAGGGGATGACCTTAAAAATCCCTAAAATAGACAAACAAGTGGGTGACCCACAATCAAAAATCCAGACCATCACCCCTGCTCACAAACGTTATGAGTGGGGGCGATGGTCTGGATTGTGTAATTTAAGTAAATTTCTTTACTTTTGGTTCACCCTCTTGTTTGCGTTAAAAAGGTGCTTTGAGTCATTATCTTTAACATTCTTTTTTGTTAATTTATATAATAATTAATGGTTTTTGTATTAATTAAGTAGTGTAAAACAATTATTGCCATATTCTTAATAGCACTCTTGGAGCGATATTTTTCACTATTAAATCTCAATATAGAACCACTATATTTTCGATTCAATAGCAAAAAATCT
>JAWXTQ010000219.1:0-2746 GCA_044433405.1 Rikenellaceae bacterium | reverse complement strand
GTTGGGGCTATTGTCTATATAGCTAGGATGTACATAAACCGATGATCCGACGAGTGCCTCCACCAACTCCTCACTACTCACCGAACCGCAAATTTTCACTCCAACTTCATTAGCCTTTATTTTATATTTATTCTCAAAGAATCGAATATCGCTAACCCCATATACTCTCCATTCAAAATCAATATCAGTGAATTGTCGAAGCAGTTTTGCCGTCTTTAGAATCAAATCAACCCCTTTGTACCAAGGGTTTGATATAACGCTGATAATCTTTAACTTACCATCGCTCCAATTCTCTACGCTCCAATTCTTTGAGCAATCTATAAACGAGTCACGCAGTGCCTCCTCACAGTGGAAATACTCTGCTGTGGGATTAAATAGCGAAACCAAAGCTCTATCCCAGTGAGTGCGTCCCATAAAGTAGCGACACGATTGAATTGTCTTAATCTCACGCTCGGCACGACGGCGGAATGTTCCCTCACTGAGAAGCCCCATTAATCGACGTTGCCAACTCAGTCCACCACAGAGAGCAAAATCCGTTGTATTCATTCCCACAGGGAAGAGTGCATTGTGGTAAGCTGGCAAACATCCCTGCATATGTATCACCACAGGTATATGCGTATGTGCGCAGATAGAACCAAAATCGTTCTCGCTACCAAACACCTGAATCAAATCGGGATGGAAATCCTCTATAATTTCAAGATATTTAGCCACAAGACTCTTAGAGGATTTACGAAGCAATTTATCTGCAAGGCTCTTCTTCTGTGGAGTGATAGAATAGTAACTCACCCCATCTCGCTCCTCGTTGAAGCTAACCCCTGCGTGCATAAAAGCTACGCCGAGCTCTACCTCCTCAACCTCTCTTACAATACTCTCCAAAGATGCTATCCACCCACCTCCGTTATGAAAGTTGGAGTGAGAGCAGTAGAGCGACGGAGTGGGAGAAAACCAAAGTATGCGCATAGGGGTTATTTTCTAATTAGTACAGGTAGGATAACGTCAAGTGTATAGTAGAACCTTCTGTTCAACCAAAACGTTATCAATTTGTTGTATATTGGGACAATTACTGATATTTCAAGTCTACTCTCCATCATTTTATCAATTCCTCAAATAACTCTAACCACTCGCCAACAATGATTTTAGAGTCGAATCTCTTCACGCTCTCTATTCCTGCTATTGCCATTTGCTCACGCCTTGTTTTATCTTGGCATAAATCGTATAATTTATTGGCATACTCTTTAGTGTTAAATGGAGACACTATAACTCCATTTACACCATCCTCAATGATATCGTGTACCGCCTCAAAGCTATCAAAAGCCATCGGCACGCAACCATATTGCTGCGCCTCAACTAAGACCATCCCAAACCCCTCGTATGTAGAGGTCATACATAAAACAGATGACTCAGCATAGTAGGGCTCAGAGGGCTGAGTACCTTTAAACTCTATATTTCGCAGGTTGAGTTTACATGCCATATTCACATAAAGTTCCCTATGTGGTCCATCACCCAACACTACAACATTCCAATCAGGAAGGCGATTTTGCAACAGAGCCCATACCTTCAAAAGACGATCTAGTCGCTTTTGACCCCAAATTAATCGGCCAACAAAAACTATCTGCTTATTTTTGGCAGCTATATCAACCTCTGGTATGCTTAAACTATATATAGGGTTGTTTATAGCGACTAATTTCGAGAGGTCATCAAATCCTGTTAGCCTATTAAAACTATTAATAAATCTATCTGATAATATAGCAAGTGTATCTGATTGATCATATAAATATCTAAATTTGCGAGATATGTATTTACGTCTAAGATAGTAACCTATAGGATATTGTATCATCGCCCTTAAAAGTTGTAATTTACCTGCGATACTATTTCTTGTAGCTAATAAAGCCAAGTCATCGCGTTTCTCTTTGAGCGCGGAACAAGGATCGCTATGGTATGTATAGACCAACTTAGCATCACCCTTAGCCTCAACGCAAATTTTGTGGAGGTCGATGTAGTGCGAATGGTTCCAGATAATATCAACACTATGCTGCTTAACTACATTACTCAACATCTCAATATTCTCGGCAGAGTTTACAACTTTATCATTGGGAAAACGGTAACTATCAACGCCCTCGATTATTCCTACATCATTCTTATCAAGGTAGCAAGAGATAACATTGTGATGTTGAACCAAGAGTTCAGTTATTATATTAACACAAACTCTCTCAACACCTCCCGCTGTGGGCTTCAGATCACAAACTGTGATAAAACAAATGGTCATAATATTGTATACACCCAAAACTGACATACCCCCGTGAAACCGCGATTTCGAGCAGGTTGGCCGTGAAATTTAGGTGATTTTGTTGAAAATTATTTGTGTATTTTTTATTTTGCAGCGTTGGTTATTGTTTTTAATTACTGCTGGTGCGTTTAGCAACCAGTAGTACAACTATAGCGCAAATTGAGACTTCTTAGGATAAAGATTCTTGAGAATCTTCTTTACTCTTATTCTATCTTCATCTTTAGTATGTTCAGTATCATTAAAACATACAAGATGGAATCTATATCGTTTTAGATTTGTTTTAGATAGTTAATAGAACATTCTCTTTTTTGATTTAATTCTTCTCGAACTAAATTATATTCTATATCAGTAGGAATCAATTCTGTATTTAAATCAACTAATGCCTTCTCGACACCAATAGAGTTTAATAAGTCTACATACCTAGCATCATGTCCATCGTTGAGCTTAATTGCATAAAAT
>JAWXTQ010000218.1:0-2840 GCA_044433405.1 Rikenellaceae bacterium | reverse complement strand
CCCAGTTGCCAAAGCTACCATCAGGAAGAAGTGACATGTAGTATAAACAGACAAGCACCCATGGTGCAGCAGCAGTAGCCATCGCAATGAAATAGTCGGCACTATAGCCTCTCCAATTTGCTTTGTCAAGCTCGAATTCGCGCCCAACATTAATCATTATAAACGCTAGGCAGATGTATAGTAGTAGGTCTAAGCCACTTTTTACATCGTGATAACCCTCGGCGGGCATAAGATTAGGAAATGTTTGAGATCCAATCAAACCCAGTATTAGAAATAGGGAGAATAGAAAAATCTTTTTCATAGGTAAATAGTGGTTAATTTAGTTTTTTAGTGATATTTTGATTAATACATAGTTTCATCATTCTACAGCGCGAATATACAAAAAAGATATATAACATGAAAATATTTTGCAAAAAAAATCTTAATTATTAGTAGAACAGTGTGAGAAATAGAGCTTGATGGTGTTGTAGTGTAATTATATACGTTGTATTTGTGTTGATTTGTTATGTTGTGTAATTTGGCTTTAGATAGATGTTTTTAATATGTCTGCAAAAAACAGGCTCAAAATGGTGTTACTAGCTAGAGGTATCGACAAATTTTACTATCTTTGCAAAGTTTTAAAATTTTATTAAAAATAGTATTTATTATGGCAGACGAAAAAATTATTTTTTCGATGGTTGGCGTTAGCAAAACCTTTTCTAATCAAAAGAAAGTATTGAATAATATTTATCTCTCATTCTTTTACGGAGCTAAAATCGGAATTATCGGGCTTAATGGCTCAGGAAAATCCACTTTAATGAAGATTATTGCAGGCCTAGAGAAGAGTTATGTGGGTGATGTTGTATTCTCTCCTGGTTATAGCGTGGGATATCTTGAGCAAGAACCTCAGCTTGACAACACTAAAACCGTTCGTGAGATTGTAGAGGAGGGTTGCGCAGAGGTCGTATCACTGCTTAAAGAGTACGAGCAGGTTAATCTTAAGTTTATGGAGCCTATGAGCGATGATGAGATGAATAATCTTATTATTCGTCAAGGTGAGCTTACAGAGCTTATAGATCAGAAAAATGGATGGGAGTTAGACCAAACTCTTAACCGTGCAATGCACGCTTTGCGTTGTCCTGCTGGTGATGAGAAGGTTGAGCACCTTTCAGGAGGTGAACGTCGTAGGGTTGCTTTGTGTAGACTACTGCTTCAAGAGCCTGATGTGTTGCTTTTAGATGAGCCAACTAACCACCTTGATGCTGAGAGTATTGATTGGTTAGAGCAGCATTTGAAGCAGTATAAAGGTACTGTGATTGCAGTTACGCATGACCGCTACTTCCTAGATAATGTTGCAGGTTGGATTTTAGAGCTAGATCGTGGCGAGGGTATCCCATGGAAGGGTAACTACTCAAGCTGGCTAGAGCAAAAGACTACACGTATGGCAATGGAGGAGAAGCAAGAGAGCAAGCGTCGTAAAACGCTAGAGCGTGAGTTAGAGTGGGTGAGAATGGCACCTAAAGCGCGCCATGCTAAAAATAAAGCTCGTCTTTCGGCCTATGATAAGATGCTTAATGAGGATGCAAAACAGAAAGAAGAAAAACTTGAAATATTTATTCCAAATGGTCCACGTTTAGGTGATGTGGTGCTTAGTGCAGTTGATCTTTCGAAATCGTTTGGAGAGAAATCTCTTTACGAAAATCTAAATTTCACACTGCCACCAGCAGGAATAGTTGGTATTATTGGCCCTAATGGTGCTGGTAAAACAACCCTATTTAGAATGATTATGGATTTAGATAAGCCAACCGCAGGTACTTTCTCTGTTGGTGAAACAGTAAAGCTAGCCTATGTTGATCAGCAACACTCTTCGATAGATCCAGAAAAGAGTGTGTATGAGGTAATCTCACAGGGAGCTGATAATATCACTCTAGGTGGAAGAATGATTAATGCGCGCGCATATATTTCGCGATTCAACTTCAGTGGTGGCGATCAGGAGAAAAAATGTGGTGTGCTATCGGGCGGTGAGCGTAATCGTCTCCACTTAGCGCTTGCATTGAAAGAGGAGGGTAATGTGCTTCTTCTTGATGAGCCTACCAATGATATTGATGTTAACACACTTCGTGCATTAGAGGAGGGTTTAGAGAATTTTGCAGGTTGTGCTGTTGTAATATCGCATGACCGTTGGTTCCTTGACCGCATAGCAACCCATATTATCGCATTTGAGGGCGATGGAAAGGTTGTATTCTTTGAGGGAGGTTACTCTGATTATGAAGAAAACAAGCGTAAGCGTCTAGGCGATGCAGCTGTTAAGAAAACACAATATACAAAACTAATAGCAAATTAATAATATAAATGGCACAAAAACCATCAATACCAAAAGGTACACGTGACTTCTCTCCAGAGGAGATGTTGAAGCGTAGATATATATTCGACACAATTCAAAAAGTATTTGTAAAGTATGGCTATCTTCCGCTAGAGACACCAACTATGGAGAACTTAACCACTCTAATGGGTAAATATGGCGAAGAGGGCGATAAACTTCTATTTAAGGTTTTAAACTCAGGTGAGTTTGATAGAAAGCTATCGGCAGATGATTTAGAGAATAAAAGCAGTGCTGCATTAGCAACTCAAATTTGTGAAAAAGGGTTGCGATATGATTTGACAGTGCCGTTTGCTCGTTATGTTGTGATGCATCAAAACGAGATTAACTTCCCTTTTAAACGTTATCAAATTCAGCCAGTTTGGCGTGCAGATAGGCCTCAAAAGGGGCGTTACCGCGAGTTTTATCAGTGTGATGTTGATGTTGTAGGTAGCAATTCTCTTCTTAACGAGGTAGAGTTGATACAGATGGCTAAAGAGGT
>JAWXTQ010000217.1:0-2853 GCA_044433405.1 Rikenellaceae bacterium | reverse complement strand
AGTGAAAATCGCTAAAAAAAATCGCTAATCACTCCACCGACTTTTTGGATTGATCCACTATAACCCTTAAAGCTTTATCTATGTTGTTTATGCGCAGAGGAGAGTAGCCTAGAGCTTCACCATCAACCTCGATTGGGGTTGGTGGTGTACTGTTTATTTCGATAACGTTATGACGTAAAAATAGCGAGTTAGGCACTTTGTATATATTGCCATCGTAAAGTTTAAATATGTGTCTAAGGATTGAAATGTTGTTCATCTTGTTGATTACCGTAACATCTAACAATCCATCATCTGCTACAGCGTGAGGTGCTTGTAGCATTCCTCCACCATTGTATCTGCCAATGCCAATTGCAATGGTGAAAAGGCGTTTGTTTGATAGCTCTTCTTTGTTGGTTTTTAGCGTAAATCGCATAGAGCGATAGGTGAAAATGGCAATTAATAAACTAAAGAAATAGAGCCATTTGCTATAATATCCCCTCTCTTTAAGTGAATTATAGCGCCTGTTTGCTACTGCGTCAAAGCCTACACCTGCCATATTCACCATGTAGCGTTCGTGTTGTACCATTGACTCGTAGTATTCTATTTTTGCTATGTCTTGCAAGAAAGTCTTGCCTGCAACTATAGCTTTTGCTGCCTCCGAATAGTTGCGTGCTATGCCGTGAATCCTTATCCAATCATTGCCTGTGCCCACCGCAATAACGGCGATTGTGATATCGGTTGATTTGACAGTTTTCTGAATAAACAAACCGTGTACAGTTTCGTTTAATGTTCCATCGCCACCGACAACAATGATTTTGCGATAACCATTACAAACAGCTTCAACCGATAACTCTGTTGCATGGTGCTTTTTTTCCGTGAAAACGGCATCATACTCTATTGAATTATCGCGAAGCTGCTTGCTGATAATCGGCCAGTCATGCAAACCTTTGCAGTTTCCTGCTACAGGGTTGACTATTACAAACCACCTGTTTGTCATGCTCTATTTTAAAGGAGCATTAGAAACAGTTGTTGTTAGGAAGTTGTAGAACTTCTCTACAGATTGTATGTTTACTTTCTCGTCTGGAGAGTGAGGATAGCGAATAGTTGGCCCTAATGATATCATGTCCATATCGTGATATACACCACCAATAATACCACACTCTAAACCTGCGTGAATAGCTTTAACCTCTGGAGTTTTACCATACATTGCTTTGTATCCCTCTTTCATAGTTTGAAGAATTGATGATTCCATATTAGGAATCCAACCGCTGTATGATCCGTCCATAGACGCCTTGCCTCCTGCTAGTTCATATAAAGATTCAATTTGAGATGCAAGATAATCTTTAGCTCTGTCTGAAGAGCTGCGAATTAAGGCAATACACTCAATCTTATCCTCTTGTGTTTTGATAACTCCTAGATTTATTGAAGTTTCAACTAATCCTTCTAGTGAGTCACTCATGCGAATAACACCGTTAGGATGTACATTGATTAGATTGATTAAAGTTTTGCTGCTTGATTGGTCAAGTGGAGACATCGTAACATCACTTTTTGTTATTGACATTGTGATAGAATCTTCTCTCTCTTTTAACTCCTCGATGATTGCAGCTACAATCTCGTTAGCTTTGCTCTCAAATGCAGCAATTGAGCTATTTTCAACCGCTACAACGCCAGCCGATTCTCTAGGAATAGCATTTCTAACATCGCCACCTTGCAGTGATACAACTCTAAGGTTGCAAACCTTGCTACACTCACCGATGATTCTTGATAGTGCTTTGTTTGCATTACCGCGTTGAAGTATTATTTCAAGCCCAGAGTGACCACCTTTTAAACCTTTTAATTCTATAGTGAATGTTGTAAATCCTTCGCCAACAGCCTCTCTTTTGATTGGCAAATAACACATTGCATCTACTCCGCCAGCACAACCAACATATAGCTCCCCCTCATCCTCTGAGTCAAGGTTAAGCAATATTTCGCCCTGTAAGAAGCCAGGTTGTAGACCAAATGCTCCAGTCATACCAGTCTCTTCGTCGATTGTAAATAGTGCCTCAATAGGTCCATGTGTTAAGCTATCATCCTCCATAATTGCTAGAGATGCCGCAACTCCAATTCCGTTGTCAGCTCCTAAAGTTGTTCCGTCGGCAGTCAACCACTCACCATCAATGTATGGAGAGATTGGATCAGTTAAGAAATCGAAATCTTTGTCGCCATTTTTTTGAGCTACCATGTCAAGATGACCTTGTAGAACTATTGCTTTTCTTCCTTCCATGCCCTCTGTAGCAGGTTTTCTAAGAAGTACATTGCCAACCTCATCTACATGACACTCAATGCCATTTTTCTCGGCAAACTCTATAACGTATTTAGAAATAGCCTCTTCGTGTTTGGAAACATGAGGTATGTTGCACATTGCAAAAAAATGCTTCCACACATTTTGTGGTGCTAATTCAGATAGTTTATTTTCCATTGTTACTAAATTTAAATTTAAAAACTTTTTAATATGGTTGCAAGGTAATATTTTTTTGTTAAAAATAAAAATTTCTCAAAAAATTTGGAGATTTAAAAAAAATCACTACCTTTGCATCGCAATTGAGGGTAACGAGATTGCAAAATTAATAGGATTCCGTAGCTCAGCTGGTAGAGCACAACACTTTTAATGTTGGGGTCCTGGGTTCGAGCCCCAGCGGGATCACTTCAAAAAACGCTAAGCATTTTGCTTAGCGTTTTTTGTTTAGCGACTTTTTGAATTGATCCCTTTTATAGATTAATCTAGTTTTAGGGTTAATTCTATTTAGATCTTATATACTCCACAGCTTTGTCGAAATGGTAATCTATACCATCTTGAAAGCGTGTATATTCTTCGCCACCAAAAGTTATAGT
>JAWXTQ010000216.1:0-2896 GCA_044433405.1 Rikenellaceae bacterium | reverse complement strand
TTTTCTGAAGAAGCACGCGCGTGACATCCCTGAACTATTTTTAGAAGCTTGGCTACCGCCAACCATCCAAAAACAGCCCATGAATGCCCCGCGCTGGTAAGAAAACCTTCGTCGCTACCGCTCCTCGGAGCTCACTGACGAAGGTTTTTTTACCAGTGCTAGGCTGCTAGGAGTCTTTTTTGTCGAACTGGCGATAGCCAGGAAGATAAAAATGGCTCATAGTAGTCTAGCGCGTGGTTTTTTTTCTAAAAAAAACTTAAACACAATTCTTCTTTTTTTGATATGCTGTGGTACGCCTCGGCTTTCACTTTTTGGCGTAGCCAAAAATAGGAATAGGTTTTTATTTCGTTACCATACCGTAGGTATGAGTATAAGAAATAAAAAACTATTCCTACAAGCATGAGCTTCAGCTCATGCGGTGAAATCCGCTAAAAAAACCAACCAACCAACAAACAAACACCGCGAAAGCCGCTCCAAACCGCATATCTCTAACCAAATACATAACGACTATTATCGCTCAATCCCAGAAGCGAAATGATACGTTCAACCTGAGTATCTACAAGCTCGACTATCGACGAGGGATGCGAATAGAATGATGGGCTCAGCGGCATAACAACTGCTCCCGAAAGGGTGCAGCTGCGCATATTCTCTATATGTGTCAAGGTTAAAGGTGTCTCTCTTAGAGCTATTATAAGCTTTCTACGCTCCTTTAGCATTACATCTGCTGTGCGTGTAATTACATTATTAGAGGTAGCTGTTGCGATGCGTCCAAGGGTAGATGCTGTACATGGCACAACAACCATTGCATCTATTTCAGACGAACCCGAAGCCAGGGTGGTAAACATTGTCTTGTTAGAGACAAACTCGACTGGGGTGTTTTTGATGCTGTCAAATTCGCACTCATACATGGCAACTTGCTCTCCATATTCCGAAAATACAACATATATTTTATGCTCTTGATTTAAATCTATAATGCGCTCAATTAAACGCCTAGCATATATTGTTCCCGAAGCTCCTGTTATTCCTATTACGATATTCATAAATCTATAGTTCTATTTTTTCAAATTTAAACCCTCTGGATTTTAACTCTTCAATTGCACGAGGCAGAGCATAACTGAGGTTTTTAAAGGCCTTTTCTGAGTCGTGAAAAACAATTATCGAACCATTACGAGCACCATTCAATACATTTTTCAAACATCTTTGCGAAGAGCAATAACCGCTATAATCGCAACTCAACACATCCCACATTATCAATTTGTATCGCTCACTCAAACGATGAGCCTGACGCGGTGTGATACGTCCATAAGGAGGCCTATAGAGATTAGAATTGATAAAATCATCAGCCAAATCAACATCTGCAACATAACGTCCTGTCGACATTCCCCAACCTTTCTGATGGCTATAAGAGTGGTTACCTACCGAATGACCCTCGGCTACTATACGGTTAAAAATAGCTGGATACTGCTCTACATTTTTTGCTAAACAAAAAAATGTAGCCTTCACATCACTCTTTTTCAAGCAGTCTAGAACCCAAGTAGTTACCTCAGGGGTTGGACCATCATCGAAAGTTAGATGCAATGTATCATCGCTAGTTTTGTTTTTAAAATTCCATATTAGCGAAGGAAAAATTCTTCTTATAATTAGCGGTACTATAAATCTCATTATATAGCTTTTTCGATATCTTAATTTGGCAAACAAAAATTAATCATTAACTTTGCATTGTTGTTGTTTTATGAACAATACATAAATACAAAGATATAAAGTTTTTTTAACTTTTATAATTTTAAATTTACAAATATACCAAAATACAATGTTATGAAAAGATTTATTCTATTTGCAGTGGCTAGTTTAATGCTATCTTCTTGCAACTACTCTCAATCGTCTAAAGTCCCTTACGAAGGAGAACCTTATGAGCTAGTGATGATTGCAGATGCTAACACGCAAAAAAGCATGTCATGGGAGACACTGATTTATACTATGAACAATGACGTTCCCATGTTGAATCAAAAAGAGCCAATGTTCAATGTAATTACAACAATTCCAACAAATGTTAAAGGCATAATGCGACGTCACCGCAACTTGGTTTTCCTTAATATTGGCGAGCAATACGACTCTATTTCTGTAAAAATCGAAATGGACAAATATGCTGAAGGGCAGCTAGCTCTTAACATCAGCGGACCTAACGACACAACCTTAGCAAACTATCTTTGGAATCATCAAGACCTAGTATTAGCAGCTCTAAGCAAAGAAGAGCGCAAACGTATGGTTGACAGAATGACCGAATATGGCACACCTAGCATAGTTAAAAAAATTCAATCTAAATTTGACTTCACAATGCAAGTTCCACGTGGCTATAAAATTAGAGAGTCGAAAGAAAACTTCCTATGGTTCTCTAACGAAACCAAACTTACAAGCCAAGGGGTAGTAATTTATACATATCCTTATGACCCATCTTCTGAGAAATTCACGCTACTATACGCAACCGAAAAACGCGACTCAGTAGTTTCGATAATTCCTGGTCCTAGCAAAGGAAGCTACATGAGAACATCTCGCGCATTCTCTCCAATTGCTCACCAAATCACCGTTAATGGAAGAAAATGGATAGCTATTCGCGGCTTCTGGGATGTAGAAAACGACTTTATGGGTGGCCCATTTGTTAGCTTCTCAACAATCGACGAGAAAAACAATCGCATAATTGTAATAGACGAGTATGTATACTCTCCATCAAACACAAAGAAAGTACGTAATCTAGTTCGTCAACTAGAAAGCATGGTATACTCGACAGTTGTCCCTGGAACAGAAACCCCAGAACAAGAACTGGAAGAGTCTGATATTGTTGAGTAAAGATTTACTGTTTAGATTTACTGTTTAGGTTTTTGGGCGGTTTTCACCGCAT
>JAWXTQ010000215.1:0-2952 GCA_044433405.1 Rikenellaceae bacterium | reverse complement strand
GTGATTGATGTTGGCATCACAAGAGTCGAAGATAGCAGCAGTGCAAAAGGGTATAGAATCGCAGGTGACGTTAAGTTTGATGAGGTAGCACCAAAATGCAGCTACATCACTCCTGTACCTGGTGGCGTTGGGCCAATGACAATAATTTCACTTATGAAAAACACCTTAAAAGCGGGCAAGAAATAGAGTTAGAAACTATCATTGCAGCATAAAAAGGGGTAATATCTGAAAATATTAACTTTAAAAAAATACCGTTATGACTAAAAAGTTTTTAATCTTCACCTTAACAACACTCTTTATTTTTGCAATGCAAAATGAAGCCTCTTCGCAGGAAGAAAAGACAAGAAAAGAGATTCGCAAAGAGAAACGCGCAAACGAAGAGAACGAGAACAAGAAAGCAACTCTCAAAAAATTAGAGAGCCTAAAGTTCAAACTTGACGTTACTGAGCTCATCTCATCAGATCAACCTGGCATCTCAAACATAAAGCTGAGAAGCAATGTGTGGGATGTGAAGGTAGATAACGATGTTTTTCACTGCTTTCTACCAATTCGCGCAAACAACTCACCAACAATTGCATGGATTGAACCACAAACATTTCATATCATCGCATCAAACTACACAATGAGCATTGATGATAGTGAAAAGAATATCAAAATGGTAATAAACACTACCGATAATTCAGTAAATCCATACGAATTTACCTTTTCAGTACCCCCTACAGGAGCTCGTGGAACGTTAGTTACCGTAAAATCTGATTTTTGGGGACCAGTTTCATTCCGCGGCGAACTGAAGTAGAGTTTTGTTTCTTTTGAAAAGAAGCACGCGATGGACATCCCTGAACCAATTTTAGAAGCTTGGCTAACGCCAACCATCTAAAATTGCTCATAGTAGTCTAGCACGTGGTTTTTTTTCTAAAAAAAACTTAAACACAGTTTTTCCTATTTTTTTGATAGGCTCTGGTATGCTTCGGTTTTCACTTTTTGGCGCAGCCAAAAATAGTAATAGGTTTTATTTCGTTGTCATACCGAAGGTATGAAACATAAGAAATAAAACCTATTACTACAAGCATGAGCGAAGGCTCATGCGGTGAAAACCGCACCACACCGCACCACAACCCAACAAAACAAAACAACAACCACAACATTGCTATTCACATAGTTTTTTATTAAATTTGCACTATTAAACCTGAGTATATTTTTTCTACTCACACAAATTTTATCACTATGAAAACTGCGAAGAAATTGTTAAGTGCAATCCTGTTATGCACACTGCCCACTGTATCAACATGGGCTAAGGATTATCTTATCTCAACACCAAAAACATCGCTTCTAATAAGGGCAAACGAGGGAGAGAAATCACTATTTCAATACTATGGGGTTCGAATTGAGGAGAGTGATGTATCTTCAATATACGATGCGGGGCTTGCAGAGTGGGAGGATAGCTATTCAACTTTCGGCATCAACTCTAACGGAACAAAAGCAATATATGTAACTCATAGCGATGGCAATATGTCGCTAGAATTGGTGGTTAAAGAGGTAAAGCAATACTCAACAGAGCAGGCCGAAATCACCGAAATAACACTTAAAGACAAAGTATATCCTTTTGTAGTTAAGCAATACTTCAAAGCGTACAAATCGTGCGATGTAATAAGCACCTGGGTGGATATTATAAACGAGGGCAAAAAAGCGGTCATGATGTATAAGTTCTCATCTGGGGAGATTCCAATAATCCGCGCTAACAACTATATCAGCCACCTTAACGGAACGTGGGGAGCAGAGAATATACTTGAAGAGGCTGCGATAACTAGTGGCATCAAAACTATCACCAACACAGATGGTGTTCGCAACACTCAGAGCGACAACCCATCAGTGATGATAACAATCAATAGCGAACCAAGAGAGGAGAGCGGAGATGTGATTGGAGCGACGCTTGCATGGAGCGGTAATTACCAAATTGATATAGAGGCAAAAAATAGCAGCATCACTCTATATGCAGGGATAAAAAGCGACAATTCATACTATAAACTAGAGCCTAAGGAGGTGTTTACAACCCCTGAACTAGCTCTAACTTTCAGCACCGAGGGCAAGGGTGGTGTTAGCCGCGCTTTTCACAAGTGGGCAAGAGAATACAAACTCAACCAAGGAGATACAGAACGCGACATCCTGCTAAACAGCTGGGAGGGAGTATATTTTGATGTTAACCAAGAGGGCATGGACCAGATGATGGAAGATATCTCACAGATGGGAGGCGAACTATTTGTTATGGATGATGGTTGGTTTGGCGATAAATATCCTCGCAATGATGGTTCAACAAGCCTAGGTGACTGGATGGTGTGCACAGAGAAGCTACCTGAAGGCATTGAGGGTTTAGTAAATTCAGCAAACAGCCACAACATAAAATTTGGCATTTGGATAGAGCCTGAGATGGCGAACACCAAAAGTGAACTATTCGAAAAACATCCCGACTGGGTATTGAGCCAAGATAATCGCCCACTCTCACAAGGACGCGGTGGCACACAAGTGGTTTTAGATATGACAAACCCAGAGGTTCAAGATTTTGTGTTTGAAATAGTTGATAACCTAATGACCAATCATCCTCAGATAGCCTATATTAAGTGGGATGCTAACTGTTCGATATTGAATTATGGGTCACACTACCTCTCAAACGACAAACAATCACACATCTATATCGACTATCATCGCGGGCTAAATAGCGTACTTGAGCGCATACGTGCTAAATATCCTAATCTTGTAATGCAAGCGTGTGCAAGTGGCGGTGGTCGCATGAATTACGGACTACTACCCTATTTTGAGGAGTTCTGGACTAGCGACAACACCGACGCACTTCAACGATTATATATGCAGTGGGGAGTATCAAACTACTACCCTGCAATAGCAATGGCCTCACATGTTAGTGCCGATTCAAACCATCAAACAGGACGCAAGCTACCA
>JAWXTQ010000214.1:0-2958 GCA_044433405.1 Rikenellaceae bacterium | reverse complement strand
TATGTTCAAAAGTCATAGGTCTCCAACGATATGGGCTTCCCTCTCCACCTGCACCTATATCAGTGTGCATATCCATAGGTGTGCCATCATAGTGGTCGCGCATAAAGTCAGCTACCTGCTTAGGTGAAAGTTTTTCAGGTGCTTTCATATATAGAGGCATTCTGTTTTTCGTGTCATAACCCATTGCGTAGTCAAGATATTGGTCAACATCACATCCTGCCATGTTGAATACGCTCCACACACGTGCTTCACAAAATCTCAAAGCTCCAAAATCTAAAGGAGCGTAAGCGTCAGCGAAGCTAAACTCTTTCTCCTCACCATCAAAATAGCCTTGCTTTTTGGCGAACGATATTACATCTTTAGAGTATAGGCAATTTTCAGGGTCGTTAAGTGGGAATGTAGTTATTCTAGCTTGATTTGCATGGGCAGAGATGTATCCATCAGGAATTTTTACTGCAACCCAAACAGCACCTTTCTCGTCAGCACCTTTGCCAATAAGCTCCATAATCCAAGCCTCCTCTTTGTCGGCAATTGAGAAACTCTCACCAGATGAATAGTATCCATAAGTTTGCATAAGTTCATCAATAACAGCTATTGCCTCACGTGCAGTTTTTGCGCGCTCTAAAGCAACATAGATAAGCGAACCATAATCCATAATACCTTCGCTATTGCTTAGTTCATGGCGGCCTCCAAAGGTTGTTTCGGTGATTGTTAGTTGGTGTTGATTCATATTTCCAACACGTTGGTATGTTTGGCTAACTTGAGGTATTTCTCCTAGAAATTTGCCAGTATCCCATTCATATATTTTTCGCATATCACCATCATTGTAGTTGGCAGCTGGTGCGAAGTATAGTTCGCCATAAAGGCAATGGCTATCAGCAGAGTAGGTGATAAGTGCTGAGCCATCTGTAGTGGCTCCCTTAGTGACAATAATATTAGTACACGCGATAACAGCGGCAGTGGGAATTGCTATCAATAGAACAAGTAGCATTAAAACTTTGTATTCAAACTTCATAATTTATGGTTTTTTAAAAAATAATCTATACCTTTGGTCTGATATAACAGACGTTTAACATTAAAAAATAGTGCATAAAGGTATTGATTTATGAGCATAAAACAAAATTTAGAACGCTTAAAAAGCACAATTCCTAGTGGGGTAGAGTTGGTTGTTGTTTCAAAAAGACAACCTAAAGAGTCTGTGTTAGAGGCTTATGAGGTTGGTCAGCGAATTTTTGGAGAGAATCGTCACAAGGAGTTGATTGATAAATATGATAATTTGCCCAAGGATATTGAGTGGCATTTTATTGGCTCTTTGCAGCGTACAAATGTTAAATATGTAGTGCCTAGAGTTGCGTTAATTCACTCGGTTGATAGCGATAAGTTGCTTGAGGAGATAAATAAAGTTGCAGCTCAGAATTCAAAGGTTATGGATGTGCTTTTGGAGGTGCACTTAGCTCAGGAGAGTACAAAATCTGGTTGGGATGTCGACGAATTGGTTGTATACCTTGCATCACAAGCTCATCTCTCTTATTCTAACGTTAGGGTGTGTGGTTTGATGGCAATGGCAACATACACCTCAAACAGTGAGATTGTAGAGGGCGAATTTAAGCAGTTAAAAACCATTTATGATAAGATAAAGAGTTTATATTTCGAAGCAGACGATAGTTTTAATATCGTGTCGGCAGGAATGAGTTCTGATTATGAGCTAGCTATCAAGCATGGGGCTAATATGGTGAGGATAGGAAGTTTACTATTTTAAATACATTATAAAAATGAATATTAATACAAAATTTTTGTCTTTAGAGATAAAAAGTCCGATTATTATTGGGAGTTCTCCTTTAACTGCCGATTTTAAAACTATAAAAAAATGTGCCGACCAAGGTGCGGGTGCCGTGGTTTTGAAATCTATATTTGAAGAGCGAATTGCAAATGAAGTTGCAGATATGTTAAGCTCATTAGATTCACCAGAGAGTCATGATTATCTTTCAAGCTACTTAAAACAAGGTGATTTAGATAGATATACCACCTTGATAAAAGAGTGTAAAGCAGAGTTAGATATTCCAGTTATAGCTTCGGTGAATTGCAAAACATCAGGTGAGTGGATTGATTATTGCAAAAAAATTGAGGATGCTGGAGCCGACGCTTTAGAGTTGAATATATTTTATATGCCAGCCTCAAAAACCGAATCGTCACAAGAGATTGAGGCGCGCTATTTGAAAGTTGTTGAGGATGTTGTGAAACATTGTTCAATTCCATTGTGTGTTAAATTATCTTCTCGCTTTACCAATCCTATCTACATGATAAATGAGTTGTGTAAGCGAGGTGTTAAGGGAGTAACAATGTTTAATCGCTTTTGGGAGCCTGATTTTGATATCTCAAAATTCGAGATTGTTAGCGTATCAGCTATGAGTTCTCCTAGAGAGCTAAACACAAATCTAAGATATGTGTCGCAGGCTGCTTCTGCTAATATCCCTGTTGATATTTGTGCTTCAACAGGAGTTTATACCTCTGATGATATTGTTAAATATATCTTAGCAGGCGCATCTACAGTGCAGGTTTGTTCAGTGCTTTTTAGTGCAGGTATTAGTGTGATTGGAGATTTAAATAGCCAACTGCTTGCATGGATGGAGAGCCATGGTTTTAGCTCAATTAACGAGTTTAAGGGTAAAATGTTGAGTGATAAAGACCAAACAATGCATACACGTTTCCAGTTTATGAAACAATTTGATTAATAAAAAAATTATTGGTGTCCGACTAAAAAATAATATATTAATGTAATTGTTAAAATATCAATACATTGTATAAAACCCAAAACAGGGGCTTACAAAAATAAACTTTACTTTAACCTCCGCCCAAATTTGGTATGTCGTTTGATTTTGCACTAAAATGAGTTCGCGGAGTACTCCTTGTACTTTAGAATCTCATTTTAGGGTAAAAGCAGGCGGCAGAGCAAATTTC
>JAWXTQ010000213.1:0-2991 GCA_044433405.1 Rikenellaceae bacterium | reverse complement strand
GAAGTGTGAGAAGTCAAATCTCAAACCTGTAGGTTGCACAAGTGAACCTTTTTGCTCAACATGAGTTCCTAACACCTCTCTAAGTGCTGCATGTAGCAGGTGAGTAGCTGTGTGGTTATTAGCTGTAGATATTCTTCCTATTTCGTTTACTACAGCTTCAAATGTAGCGTTTAGATCTTCTGGAAGTTTGTCGGTGATATGTATTGTTAGACCATTTTCTTTTTGAGTGTCTATGATGTTAATCTTCTCAGTAGAGTTTTGGATATACCCTTTATCTCCAACCTGTCCCCCAGAATTTCCATAAAATGGGGTTTGGTTAAACACCAATTGGTATTGATCTTTGCCTTTAGCACTCACTTTGCGATAACGAGTAATCTTAACTTGGCTAGAGAGGTGGTCATAACCAATAAATGCACTACTACGATTCTCGCAAAGTTCCATCCAGTCGCCCATCTCTACAGCAGCCGCATTTCGTGAGCGGTTTTTCTGTGCTTCAAGCTCTTTTTCGAACTCTTGGATGTTGATTGTCATATCAGCTTCGCGCGCAATAAGCTCCGTAAGGTCGATAGGGAATCCGTAAGTGTCGTATAGTAAAAATGCGTTTTTGCCGCTAATTACGCTCTCTCCGCTCTCTTTTGTCTTTTTGATAACACCGTCAAGTAGGTTGATACCAGTTGAAAGTGTGCGAAGAAACGAGTTTTCCTCCTCTTCTATAACTTTGAATATTAAATTCTCAGAAGCTTTAAGCTCAGGGAATTGCTTACCCATGCTTTCTGTTAGCTTAGCAACTAGCTTGCACAAGAATGGCTCTTTAAGGTTAAGGTATGTGTATCCATATCTCACTGCACGACGCAATATTCGTCTAATTACATATCCAGCTTTAACGTTTGAAGGAATTTGACCATCTGCAATTGAGAATGCTACAGCTCTTATGTGGTCAGCTATTACCCTCATTGCAATGTCGCATTTTAGCTCTTTGCCATACTCAAATCCTGATAATTCGGAAATTTGTTTGATAAGCGGTTGGAATACGTCGGTATCATAATTGCTCTTTTTGCCTTGCAACACCATACATAATCTTTCAAAGCCCATACCTGTATCAACATGACAAGCAGGAAGTTTTTCTAAATCGCCATTAGCCTTGCGATTAAATTGCATAAATACAAGATTCCATATCTCAATTACTAAAGGATTGTCTTTGTTTACAAGAGTTGCTCCGTCAACTTTTTCGCGTTCGCTATCGTCGCGTAAGTCAAAATGAACCTCGCTGCAAGGTCCACAAGGGCCAGTTTCGCCCATCTCCCAGAAGTTATCTTTCTTGTTTCCTTTGATGATATGCGACTCTGGTAAGAATTTGCTCCAAATTTGGCTAGCTTCGCTATCAAAATCAACACCATCGCTCTCACTTCCCTCAAACACAGTTGCATAAATTCGGCTTTTATCCATTCCAAATTTATCAACTAGAAGTTCCCAAGACCACTCGATAGCCTCTTTCTTGAAGTAGTCACCAAACGACCAGTTTCCTAACATTTCAAACATGGTGTGGTGATATGTGTCGTGCCCAACTTCCTCTAAATCATTGTGTTTTCCAGAAACACGTAGGCATTTTTGAGTGTCTGCGATTCTGTTATACTTAATAGGGCTATTGCCTAGAAACAAATCTTTAAATTGATTCATTCCAGCATTAGTAAACATCAGTGTTGGGTCGTTTTTTACAACCATCGGTGCCGAAGAGACAATCTCATGTCCTTTCGATTTAAAAAACTCTAGAAAAGTTTCTCTGATTTCTGCGCTATTCATATAATTATATAATTTTTTGTCATAAATAATTTGCAAAGTTACACAATCTTTTATAGTTGTCAAAGTAGAATATCTCAAATAATCGCCTTGCATAGGTGAAATATCAAAAAAAATAACTATTTTTGTTACTTATAACAGGTTTAAACAATGACAAGAGAGAAAAAAAATAATAAGAAAACCATTACTTTACGCCAATATAAACGCAATAAGCTCTTAAAACAGAAGCTTTATAGCGTTGTTCGTCGTGGATTGTATTTTTTTATTCTAGCTTCTATAGTTAATTTTGTGTTTTCTTATTTCTTCCACACACCTAAAGTTTTCTCTCTAAATAATGACAATTTAGAACTAATTTCAAAAATTGAACATCTTCAAAATAAAATTGCACTTCTAGACAAAAGTGTGAGTGATATCAGTTACCGTGATAACAATATTTATCGTGTAATTTTAGAGGTAGATTCGGTTGATAAACCAATAATTGGGGATATTCCTATCAATACAACCTCCTTTAGTGATAATCGAAACTTTGCCCTTATAGAGCAAACTTGGCAGAGTGTTAATGATTTGTCTTATAGGTTATTACAGCAATCGATTACTTTTGATACCTTGCAATACTTGAGCCTTAATATAGGCAAGATGGTTGAGTCATTGCCTGCAATTTGGCCAATTGATAAGAATAATCTTAGGGGTGAGATAGGTAAATTTAGTCTAGCAAGATACCATCCAGTATTGAACTATGTTCGCTCTCATGATGGTATTGATCTGGCTGGAACAAAAGGCGATCCGATCTATGCCACGGCCAATGGTAAGGTTATAGAGGTTAGGTTAAATAGCGGTTATGGCAAGAATATAGTGATAGATCATGGTTATGGTTATAAAACGCGTTACGCCCATTTGAGCAAATTCCTAGTTGAGCAGGGTGACACTGTTGTGCGAGGTATGCAAATAGCAGAGCTAGGCAGCACAGGGGTTTCTACGGGGCCGCATCTTCACTATGAGGTAATCCATAATGGGGTGCACGTAAATCCTCTCTCTTTCCTTGGAAAAGAGATGAAAGACGAAGATTTTTATAATATCATAAACTCTGCGAAAGAGACCATATATGAGCCATTGGAGAATTAACTTACAATGAGTTCGTGATTCTCAAAATAGATAAAGTTATACCTACTAATGAGAGAAATTAAAATTTAATTA
>JAWXTQ010000212.1:0-3034 GCA_044433405.1 Rikenellaceae bacterium | reverse complement strand
GAGTGCAGCTATTATAGTTGTGTAAGATGATGAAGAGAATGAGAAGTCAATACCCATATCACCACCTAAAAATGCTACTAGCGAGACTATAATTATAAACGCCCAAGCTAAGGTAGGAACACCGTATCTCCATCCAAAACTCTTCATTGCAAAAATTGCTTTGATAAAGGTTGCATAAAGAATCTGAATAATACCAACAGCCAAAGAGAATGTAAACATATCCATTGCCCCTAGGAATGGCAAATGACCTAACGATTGAGTGTCGGCAAGAGCAATTCCGAAGAATGTTCCTGTAACTGCTCCCATAATCATGGTAGCAACCGAACACCATATAGCAAGCGCAGCAATTGCAGAAAAACTACTCTCTTTAAATTTAAGATAAGCAAAAACAGAACCTACTGCCATCACTATACCATAACCCAAATCGCCCATACATATCCCAACAAAGAATACGAAAAATGGAGCAAAGAAAGGAGTTAAGTCGAGCTCATTGTATTGCGGCAAAGCATAAAGACGAGTAATAACCTCTGAAAGACGCGCAAAGCGATTATTCTTAAGAAGAACAGGAGGATTATCCTCTGGCTTTGGCGACTCTTTTAAAACAATTACAGAACTGTTTAAGAAGAAGAGTTTATCAACATCATCACACTTATCTTTTGGCGAGAACCCCTCTACGATGTATAGTTCACCATCAGCAACCGACAACTTTGTTTGCAAAACTTTACGCTCTGAGAGCTGCTCTGAAAGCTCAGTATGGCGGTGATTGAGAGTCTCTACATTCTCAGCCAGAGAGAGAATTATTTTGTTGTTATCATCTATTTGCTCGTTTAGTTTAAGCAAATCGTTTTCACGCTCATTAACGCTGTGTTTTAGCGGTTTAACGTTCTGAGCATGTTCTAAGACAATCTCATCAGCACTATTAGAGACAACCACAAAAGCCACATCACTATTATAGCGACCACACTCTGTAAGTGGGTATTGAACCAGCCACTGCTCATCAAATTTCTTAGCATCAACCAAGAAATAGTGAATATAAACGCCCTCTTTCTCTAACCGACCAACTAACTCAGGGCTAAATTCACCCCAAACACGAAGCTCGTCTATCTCTCTCTGATATTTTTGTTTGAGAGGAGATAGCTGCTCTAAACTAGAGAATGCTTTATCGTAAATTTCAAGCATTTGCTCTGCATCCTCAAATTTCTGACCTGTAGGAATAAGTGGGTTCTCACTCTTAGCGTTGTTTGATTTTGCAATCTCCAACTTGTCAACCACCTGCTTAACTCTCTGAATTTCAGAAATTATAGCCTTATCTTTCTCGTCCGAATTCCAGTTTCCAACCGAAATATCGACAATAGCACTCTTTCCTAAAGCCTCTAGGAGCTTATCAAGCTCTCTATGATGGAGCAGGAAGGTGTATTTTATCATTGGTGTTACCATGTGCTATTCTCCTTTTGTGTTTAATGCCGCATGGCGTGATTTAACAATTTTTTGAGACGACTTAGAGAGATTCTCTTCATCCTCTAAAAAACGCTTGATCTTCAGCATAGCCTCTTTGTATCCAGGTATTTGCACCTTCTCATAAAGATTAACTTTTTGAGTAGTTTTCTTACGTGCATACTCTAAAATAGATGCTTTCTCGTGGCTTAGCTCATATTGTAATCCAATATTTGCTATCTCTTTCAAAAATGCGACACCTCTACCATACCATATTGGTGATGAGAAAACATCATACTCTTTTTGCTCGAATATAATCTCCTCAATATATGGCAATTTAACGCCAGCAATTTTAGAAAAACCTAGATTAACATCTTTTACGCTAATTAACTCGCTATCAAACTCACCCCACAGAGCAACCATATATTCATGAGAAGCTAAAAGTTTGGTTAGCTCACTCTCGTGACCCTCTGCCTCCTTTTTAGCCTTTTTCACCTCTAGCCTCAAAGCCGACTCCTTACTTTTGATGGTAGGGAGCGCCTTTTCTCTGCTCTTCAGCTGCTTTCCTAAGTCGCCGAGTGAGGTTTTATTGTATTGAAATTTTATTGCCATAGGTTAAAATTTTAGTTGTTGACCAACAACCTAGTTACTTCCAATATTTATTTACTAATTCGTCTTTAATGGCAACCTCTGCTTTTGAGAAGTAAGCCGAGAACAACTCCCAAGAGGTATCAAGCATTTGTGTAACATCAATATTTACATCAATAGACAACAACTTCATTGAGTAGTCATACGCAAATTTAAGAGTACGAGTGTCGTAATCAGTAAGGTCAAAACCATTCTCTAACTTAGTTTTTGCACTAGCAGCATCGGCAAAAAGACGAACCGCAGCATTCATAACCTGAGGATGATCTTCACGAGTTTTCTTACCAATCACCAACTGTTTTAGACGAGACAAACTACGGAATGGGTCGATAATAACTTTACCTGTATCGCTATCTTTACGCAAGAAAAGCTGACCTTCGGTGATGTAACCTGTATTATCAGGCACAGCGTGTGTAATATCGCCACCAGAAAGAGTTGTAACGGCAACAATTGTGATTGAACCACCTCCAGGAAGCTGAGCTGCCTTTTCGTAGATTTTTGCTAAGTCCGAATATAGCGAACCAGGCATAGAGTCTTTAGATGGGATTTGGTCCATACGATTCGAAACAATTGCTAAAGCATCCGAGTAGAGAGTCATGTCGGTAAGAAGCACCAACACTTTCTCATTTTTATCAACTGCAAAATATTCAGCAGCAGTAAGAGCCATATCTGGCACTAAAAGACGCTCAACTGGAGGGTTCTCTGTAGTGTTTACAAAGAATACAATCCTATCTGAAGCACCTGCATTTTCGAAAACGTTTTTGAAATACAGAAAGTCATCATTAGTGATACCCATACCTCCAAGTATAATCTTGTCGGCCTTAGCACGAAGTGCCACATTTGCCATAACTTGGTTGTATGGTTGGTCAGGATCGGCAAAAAATGGAATTTTCTGACCCGACACTAACGCATTATTAAGGTCGATACCTGCAATCCCTGTAGGAATAAACTCAGA
>JAWXTQ010000211.1:0-3051 GCA_044433405.1 Rikenellaceae bacterium | reverse complement strand
CTCCATGTCTTGCATACCTTCCATACCTTGCATGCCAGCTCCGCGCTGCATCATACCTAGGCTATCACCCATGTTACCCATCATTCCGCGACCTCCTTCCATTCCGCCTTCCATGCCAGGGCCGCCATGTTGCATGCCGCCTCCCATGCCCATACCTTCAGGAGCACCAAAAGTTTCTTCCAGTTCATCGCATATTGTAGCCCAGTCAGAGCTTTCAATCTTGATATCAATACGTTGAATCTTATTTGATGGGAATAGTTTAGAGTAGTTTGGCTTTACCTCATTGCTATGTGAATACTTTGTCCAGTAAGCAGTTAAATCGGATGATTGTTGTGCAAATACTTGTGTAGCACAGATAATTGATACTGCAGACAGTATGATTTTTATTCTTTTCATAAATTTAATATATTAAAAAATTATGCGATACAGTCAATATTTTTTTAATGTAGCGCATTGAAATGTATTTGCCATATTGGATATAGCATGCAAATTTCTTAATATTAAATTAACATTAAAAAAGTATTCTACAAAACACCATGATTATTCTATACAAAGTCGATACAGATAAAAGCTATTTCTACAAGCATGAGCGAAGGCTCATGCGGTGAAAGTCGCCCAACAAAACCCACACAACAAAACACAACCCAACACAATACAACACAACCTTAAACCTCGACCATCGCGAAGCAAACAATTACCAACATGAAAATACCCAGCGAACGGAGGTGAGCCCGAGGAGCGGTAGCGACGAAGGTTTTTTACCAGCGATAGGTTGCTAGGAGTCTTTTTTTGCGAATTGGCGGCAGCCAAGAGGCTAAAAATGGCTCATAGTAGTCTAGCGCGTGGTTTTTTTTCTAAAAAAAACTTAAACACAATTCTTCTTTTTTTTGATAGACTCTGGTACGCCTCGGCTTTCACTTTTTTGGCGTAGCCAAAAATAGGAATAGTTTTTATTTCGTTGTCATACCGAAGGTATGAAACATAAGAAATAAAAACTATTTCTACAAGCATGAGCTAAGGCTCATGCGGTGAAAACCGCTAAAGGAGTGAAAGTCGCTAAGAATTCAGCTCGAACTATTAAATGTTAAATGTAACCTCTCCCTCTTTGTTGATAGATACGCCTTCAGGTAGGAATTCCGATATGTCAGCATCGAAGCGTAGTAGCTCTTTTACCACACTAGAGCTTATAGATGAATATTTTGAAGATGTAGTGATGTAGATTGTGATAATATCTGGCGAAAGAATCGTGTTGATTTCAGCAATTCTATTCTCATTTTCAAAGTCTGAGAAATTGCGAACACCTCTTACTATGTGTTTTATACCCAGCTCTTTGCAGATGTTTGTTGTTAGGGTGTTGTAGCTTATAACTTCAACTCTCTCATCGTTTTTAAACACCTCTTTTATCATCTGTTCGCGTGATTGTGGGGTGAGTAGCCCACTTTTACTTATATTGCATCCTACTCCAACAACCACCCTGTCAAAAATGGTTAGCGAATTTAATACTATCTCTTTATGTGCTATAGTAAATGGGTCAAACGAACCTGGATAAAGTGCTATTTTCATTTAGTTACTGTTTTTGGTGCTCTAGATAAAACTCATATAATCCCTCTGGAACAGTGGCTTCAACTACATTTGAATCGATATATATATCGCCAATAATATCGTCATTTGCAGGTACTAAGACCTCTACTTTATCAAAGTATACAACAAAAATAGGATTGTTTGGATTGTCGATATAGTCGGTAATCTCTCCCATTCTGTGAGATGATAAATCAAATAGTTTGTAACCAACTAAATCTTCAAATAGCAGTTCGTCCTCATCGCTATCGCTATTTAATGCAGAGTTTCTCATGCTTAATTCGCAGCCTAAGAATTCAGAGATTCGATGCTCGCTCTCCAAATCGTCAAAAACAACAACTGCTTTATCCTCACCCTTGAAGGTGAATGATTTAATATAGAAAGGAACCATTAGTTTGTCAACATTGACAAATAATGGCTCCTCTAACTCTATTTCTAAAGGGAATGAATCTTGCAATTTTAAAACAACCTCACCTTTTGAACCGTATAATCTGGTTATACGAGCAACAAAAGTAAGTGATTCTTTTTTTTGCAACATTGTTTATTTCCTTTAGTGCGTAAACTTACGCTTCTACTGTGCTCTCTTCAGTAGCAACCTCTTCAGTTGCAGCTTCTTCAGCAGCTTCTGCGATTTCAGCAGCTTTTGCAGCAGCTTCTGCCGCTTTTTTAGCAGCTACAGCTTCAGCTTTTGCAGCGTTGATTTGAGACTCTCTCTCAAAACGCTCAGCAGCAGCTTTGTTTTTCTCGCTGTTGATTGAGTTGATAGTAGCTTCAACTTTAGATTTTCTAGTTGCTTTCCAAGCTTCGAAACGCTCTTTAGCACCATCTTCAGTGAACGCACCCTTTTTAACTCCACCCATTAAGTGTTTCATCATAAGAACACCTTCATGTGAAAGAATACTATTTACAGTATCAGTTGGTTGAGCGCCTTTGTTTAACCATCCTAGAGCTTTATCAAAGTCTAGTGATACCGAAGCAGGATTAGTGTTTGGATTGTAAGTACCAATCTTTTCAATAAATTTACCATCGCGTGGTGCCCTGCTGTCTGCTACGACAATATGATAAAAAGCATAATTCTTTTTACCATGACGAGCCAATCTAATTTTTACAGCCATTTTTTGTCTGTTTTAAAGTTTATAAATTAATAAATTAGGCTACTCAATATTATGGATTAGAAATTTTGACGCTTGCTAATATCCTATAAAAGAGAATATTAAGGCGTTTTGTTTCTTAGTAATACATTACTATTCCATAATCTAAGTCTGGCAAAGGTAGAAGTTTTTTTTATATTATCAAAAAAACTATCATAAAAAATTGACTACGTAGATTTTGTAGTACAATGTAAATTAGGTGTAAATTAAAAATAGTCAGCTCTAAGGGTTTAGAACTGACTATTTTTTGAGATATTAATCATGTATTAACGACCGCCCATGCCGCCGCCCATGCCGCCGCCCATGCCGCCGCTCATACCGC
>JAWXTQ010000210.1:0-3096 GCA_044433405.1 Rikenellaceae bacterium | reverse complement strand
CGGAGAGAGAGGGATTCGAACCCCCGGTGCCTTGCAGCACAACGGTTTTCAAGACCGCCGCATTCGACCACTCTGCCATCTCTCCGGGCACAAAGGTAGATAAAAAATGTTTACTACCAAATTTTTTTTGAACTTTTTTTGCTGTTTTTATTGCTTGATTTACTTAAACCATTCATTAATAACACTATAACATGCATAAAAAATAATTAAAAAAATATCTTTTTTTCTCTATTATTTGCTTTTTTTGCACTTTTTTTAGGGTTTGCAAGTTTATTTCTTGTTTCGGATTTGTAAATATTTTATCAAAAGTAGTGATTTTGACATTAGTTTCTCGTTTCGGAGAGTTGATGCTCTTTTTTGTTTGTAGGTTGTTAGGGCTATTCGATAGTCGCAATGTGCCTCTATAACTGTTTTGAAGAGGGAGTATTTGAAAGTGGCCAGGTATGTTAGTGCTACTAAGCCATCAAAACACATCCTCAATGGGATTATAAACATATATTTTGAGGGAAGGTTTTTGTACATCATAAGCAGGGAGTTTCTAAAATTGTAGTATAACTTGCGAGGTGAACCGTAGCTTAGAGTTCCACCACCTAGGTGGTAGACTTTAGATGTGCCGATATATGCAATTTTGTAGCCTTTGTTTTTCATTCTCCAACAAAGGTCAATCTCTTCCATGTGCATACAAAATTCATCATCTAGACCGCCTAACTCTTTGTATAGATTGCCTCTAACAACCATTGCAGCACCACTAGCCCAGAACACCTCACACACATCATTGTATTGACCTAGGTCGCTTTCAACTTTTGAGAGCACTCGTCCGCGGCAGTATGGCAAACATAAGAAGTCGAGAAAACCACCAGCAGCGCCAGCATATTCAAACTTTGATGGTTCGGTTAGGGATAATATTTTTGGCATTACGGCGGCGCAATCATCATGCTGTTCCATATATTGAATCAGTGGTTCGAGATAGTTGTCGTTAACCATAATGTCGGAATTCATCAACATTACATACTTTGAATCTACCCTTTTTATGGCCCTATTATAGCCTCCTGTAAAACCGTAATTTTTATCAAGCTCGATTATTTTAACCTCATTAAACTCATTTTTGAGTAACTTTACAGAATCGTCGGAAGAGTGATTATCAACAACAATAACCTCAGAATCAGCAACCATGGCGGTATGTTTCACCACACCAGGGAGGTATTTGCGTAAGAAATCAGCCCCATTCCAATTTAGGATTACTACAGAAATAAGCATAGTAAGGATTTTTTAATATACAATTAGATAAAACTTTATTTATATTTGCACAAATATAAATATAAAAATGGATAAAATAAAATTAGAATTAGATAAAGTTTCACTGTTAAACCGTTTTCGACGCGAGATGAATGGGGCAGTTGTTGGTGCAATGCGAACAAATTTTGCTTTGGAGGGTTTACAATCGTATGGTGTGTCGACTCCTACAATCCGATCAATATGTCATGAGGTGGTAGCAGATCACGAACTGGCTATATATATTTTTGAGAGCAAGGTGCGCGAATTAAAACTTGCAGCAACCTATATTGATGATGTTAAAAGAACTACGATTGGGCAGATATTATCGTGGTGCGAGTCTACACAAAGCAATGAGATATTGCAATCAATAGTTGGATTAGCGGCTGAGTGCAGCTTTAGCAAGAATCTTTTCTCGTCATGGGCAGTTAATCCCACCAATAGTAAATTTCGCCCACTTGCGCTACTACTTGCAGGCAAGTTAATCAAGAAAGGCATCAAATTAGAAAAACAAGATCTTTTAAATCTGTTGAAGTCTTGCCATAACAATGACATAAACAGTGCAGTTTTTGCACTAAACGCGCTTCACTGTAACAATGAGGCTATGTATAATGAGATTATTACAGATCTTAGCAATGATGATAACCTTACCATCAAGGAGATACTTAACTTCTTCTAGTGAGTAGTAGACTTTTTAAACTTATATGCTTTGCCGACAATTACGTTTAAGCCCTGCTCAATACAACTCACTTCAAGAGGCAGTTTTGGACCCAACTCTCCGTCGATATCTACCGATATCTCATCGTCGCTGCGTACTAGTAGTTTGTTGGTTTTAAAGTGCACTACACCGCGTGGATAGTCGTTAGACATGCGTGTAAAGAAGTGAAATGCTGTAGAGATAGTCTCAACTATATTTTCACCTTTTACCACTAATACGTCAAGTAATCCATCGTGTAGGTTTGATTGATATGCAATACGAACATTACCTGCCGTACGGCCATTGAATACAAATATTATCAAACAGTTATCATCATAGACGATATCTTTAGAGTCAATTCGGAGATGTATTTTTCTAAAATTTGGCAATTCACCAACTGTACTCACATAGTAGGCCAATTTTCCGAAGGTATTTTTAAATTTTGTAGGTGTTTTTTGCGAAATTTCAGTAAATAGCCCTGCACTCAGAACATTAACAAAGTATTTTCCATTGACAACACCCAAATCTACTGCTGTTTGCTCCCCTGATAAAATCTCTATACACGCTTTCTTTATTGAGCTACCATAACCTAAGATATGGGCAAAATCGTTTGCCGTTCCACCAGGAAGTATAGCAAGAGGCGTTTTTATTCCTAATCTCATTACGCCATTAACAATCTCATTGACTGTGCCATCGCCACCAGAAATCAAGATGTGATGATACTCCTCCGAGTTAATTCCATGCAGTGCATTGTCAACAGTAGTGTCATTTGCAAGCCTAAATGGCTCAATTTGGAATCCCTTCTTTTGGTACGAATGGATAACAAAATCAAGAGACGAAAGAATCTTATTTTCTCCAGAATATGGATTATAAATAAATCTTACCTTTTTAGCCATAATATTATTGTTGGTAAACTAATAAATCCTCTCCTACACTATAAACGAGGTAGGCCCCAAGTTCGGGGTGCGATTTTAGATATTCGACCGCCCTCTCAACACCTAGTGCCATTAACATCGTTCCATATCCATCGGCTAAGGCGGAGGTTGATGCTATAACAGTTGCTGACAACAAGTTGTTGTCAATACTCATGCCAGTAACGGGCAGATTGTGTGATTTATTCGCTTGCC
>JAWXTQ010000209.1:0-3100 GCA_044433405.1 Rikenellaceae bacterium | reverse complement strand
ACATAAAGTCTTTTTAACTCCTCTTTCTCTAGCTTAAATACGCTAGTAGTTGTCAACTGCACTCTGTTTTGATTTTCCATGCTCTTAATTGGTGTAAATATTAAACATTCAGGCAGTGAAAAAAAGGTGATTCCGACTGGCCTGTTGACTTACACCACACATGGCAGTAGGTGCATTAACACACTACACAGGAGTACGAAACCACCGTATAGCGTAATGCACGAGCATAAAAATGCCCGCCCATATTATTAGGCAGGTTTCCCTGCCATGTGTGTTATGTAAGTCACAACAAAACTACAAATTATTTCTTAGAATAACAAAAGCTTTTTATCACAAATAATGTTTAATGATTAATTGTGATATACTCTTTACTCTCTTTTGATGAGATTAGCAAGCACTAAAGATAGATGTTTCACACTGAGTATTAGCAACAAGACTCCTAATAAGAAATTTAAATTTTATGTCAAAATTTACTTTTTCAATATTTTTCTTTACCTATTGTGCCCAATAGAACCTGCCAAGCCTCTTAACAATGCTCAAATTGGCGGGTCTTTATTTTTATAATCATGAATAAAATACAATACCCAAAAACACATACGTTACCACAAGATCTAATCCCTATTTTACAGACGCGAGGATTACATATTGACGATTCACGTAGAATTGAAAGTTATCTACTTAACAAGAGAAACGCAGTTTCTCCAAAGGGGTCGTTACGCCCCCCCCTAAAATAAATTAAGGGAAGCTAAATAAATTAGCCTCCCTTGAAGTTTTTAATCTTCGGAGAAATGCGAGCGGAGCATATTATCAATATCTAATAAGTCCGTCTCTCCTTTAATTACGTGAGCATGGAAAAGCTCTTCGTTGGGAAGTGCATCATTGATGTACTCCTCCTCATTTTGGTAACTTTCTTCCATAGGCGAGATGTGTGTGTTAATATCGTACTTCTTTTCAGAACGTAAAGAAAAAAGATTTTATTGTACAAAACGCCAACTTTTTAAGAATCAAGATAAAAACTGGTTTTAACCAGGAGTGACTAGATCAACTCTCTACTCTTAGCTACGCCATAAATAGGATTAAACTAGGCAACCAAAATATCTCAATATTTACGATCTAATTATTGTCTCTTTGCGATCAGGGCCTATAGAAACTATGCTGATTTTAACACCAGTCTCTTTCTCTATAAACTCTACATACTCTTTTAACTCTTTTGGGAAATCTTCGTATTTCTCAATTCCAGTTAACGAGCAGTTCCACCCTTTTAGTTCGGTATATACTGGTTCGACGTTGTGACCATCAAATTCGTATGGGAAATCAGAAACCTCTTTGCCATCTATTTTGTATGAAGTTGCAATTTTAATAGTTTCGAAACTATCAAGCACATCACATTTCATCATGATAAGGTCAGTAGCTCCATTAATCATAACACTATATTTTAGCGCAACCATATCTAACCAACCACAACGACGACGACGACCAGTTGTAGAGCCAAACTCTTTGCCCTCAACAGCCATTTTTTCGCCTACCTCATCAAAAAGCTCAGTAGGGAATGGGCCACTTCCTACGCGTGTACAGTAAGCTTTGAAAATTCCGTATACTCTACCAATTTTTGTTGGTGCAACACCTAAACCTGTACAAACTCCTGCACAAACAGTATTTGAAGAGGTAACAAAAGGATATGTACCAAAATCTATATCTAACAATGAGCCTTGTGCACCCTCAGCTAAGATAGCTTTTTCGTTTGAAAGTGCAGTGTTTACATAGTGCTCACCTTCGATAATATCAAACTCTTTTAGTTTTTCTACAGCAGCAAACCACTCAGTTTCATACTCAGTAACATCAAATTCAAAGTTGTACCCATTGATTAGCCCAGTATGTTTTGCTTTAAGAGCGTCATATTTAGCCATAAAGTTAGGCGAAACAGTATCTCCTACTCTTAATCCATTACGGCCAGTTTTGTCCATATAAGTTGGCCCAATACCTTTAAGGGTTGATCCAATTTTTGCATCCCCTTTAGCTTTTTCGCTAGCTGCATCTAAAATTCTGTGAGTAGGTAGAATAAGGTGTGCTTTTTTAGCTATTTTAAGATTTGAACTGTCGATTTTTTTGCCACTTTCGCGAAGTTTAGCAATTTCGCCAACCAAGATAACTGGATCTATAACAACGCCACCACCAATGATGTTAACCACGCCATCACGAAATATTCCAGATGGAATAGTGTGAAGCACATATTTCTCACCATTAAAAATCAACGTATGTCCAGCATTTGGACCGCCTTGAAATCGAGATATAACATTATAAGAGGGGGTAAGTACGTCTACTACTTTTCCTTTGCCCTCATCGCCCCATTGCAGGCCTAAAACAACATCTAACTTCATCTTTTTATACTATTTCTGTTTATATTAACTATGTTTTTTCAGTTTTATACCACTTTCTGTGAATTCTATTTTCTCTGCCTTTAGCAACATCCCCACTGCCCTTTTAAAGCTTTTTTTGCTCATTTTAGAGATTTCGCGAATCTCTTCTGGCGTGCTTTTGTCGTGAAGATTTATAAATCCATCATTTTGTTCTAGGAGTGTTAATAAATCATTACTAGACTCTTTAACTTGATTTAACCCCTCTTCGCGCAATGAGATATCAATTCTGTTATCTTCTGTAATTTTGCGAACATAAGCTGTTAGTCTATCACCAACATTGATCTCTTTGTAAATTTGATCGGAATATATAACTCCCCAATATCGGTTCTCAATGATAACTCTAAATCCATAATCGCTGCGTATTCCAACCAAAACTTCTACCTTTTGACCACGCACAAGGTCGATATCATCGTTGAAAATATAGCGGTTAATTTTTGTAGTTGCAACAACTCTGCCACTTGCCATGTCGCGATATATTGCAACTAGATAGCGTTTGCCGATGTCAAGATTAAAAAGCTGGTTGCGTTTAGGGATTAGAAGGTCTTTTTGTAACCCCCAATCTACAAAAGCACCAACTTGATTATTAGCCACAACCTCTAGGTAGGCTACTTCACCTGCCATAGCATAAGGGCGCTCAGTAACGGCAACTTGACGATTTTCGGAGTCGTGATATACAAACACCT
>JAWXTQ010000208.1:0-3111 GCA_044433405.1 Rikenellaceae bacterium | reverse complement strand
GTTATTGTTTTAATTGTTTTAGCAGTAGTTATGAAGCAAATCGACACTGTCTTTTTGCGATATACCAGCATAGAAAACACCTTTTATATCAGATAGATATAGGGTGTTATCGCCAACTTTTGCAAGCAGTTCTCCTTTGCCGAACGACTGCATAGAAAGGCGTTTACACGATTGAGCTGCAACTGTTAGCATGCCAACCAAACAAATATATATAAATTTATGTTTCAAACTGTATAAATCAAATTTTCGACCACAAATATACGCAAAGTTTTTTTAATTACATATATATTATACTCAGCGATATTTTTTATGTGTTTGCTATAATAACGTCAATTATCCTAAATTCGTATTAATATGCTAAATTTTATTTGTCATTTTTTTATTTTTATCCTCTTTTGAGCAGACGATAATCATTGATATTATTGTAGTCAAAACTATTGCGCACGAGAGATAGAAAGTGATATATTGTGCTGAGTCAGATATTAGAGATTGTGATTTTATTTCGCTTAATGTGCCGCTAGGAAATAGTTTTACAAGCGTTATTGCTATTGCGTTGTTGATTGCGTGAAGTATCACTACGCTCCATAGCGATTTAGTCAACACATATATGTATCCAAAAACAACTCCGTATGAGGCAGCCGAAATAAATCTTGTTAAGCTTAGGTGAATTGTTCCCAAAATTATTGCTGAGATAATAATTGCCGCGAGAGTTCCATATTTTTGTCGAATATCGTTTAAAAAAACTCCTCTAAATAGTGTCTCCTCAAACAGGGGTGCGCCAATTATTACAATTCCTATCATAAATCCACCAAACGAATCTAACATTTTTATGGTTGTATCGAGAGAATCCTGTAGTTTTGGCAATATTGGCATAAGCACAATTCGAAGTGCTAGTATCGCTAAAATTCCCCAAAATAGATATAATGGTGAGTATTTTTTAAAAGAAAATGCACTAAATATATCGCTTATCTTGCCACTTCGAAGTTTGCGATAAAAGAGTATCGAAAATATCGCTCCTATAAGAGTTAGTAGGTATATAAATATTGTAATTGAAGTTGTTAGAAAAATTGAGTTATGGCTTACTATACCTGCAATTGAGAAACAAAATATAATAATTAAGATATAAACCAATATATCTATAGTGGTAGGATATTTTTTTGTTTTTTTGTTTTGAATAGCCTTGATGTTCATTCCTTATATTTTTTTATTAGTGCAAATATAATAAACTCTTTTAATAAACAATGATAGATTCTAAAAAACTTTGCGTATATTTGACCTCACAATCGACAATGAAACAACAAAACTTATGCAAAATATTAAAGAGATAGCACTGCCAGAATTTAAACCAAGTTCAAAGGTTGAGACTCTAGATGTAGATGCTTTTTTAGGTAGAGAGGATAGTGTGATTTTAGATATCCGCTCAGAAGGAGAGTACGCCACAGGTCATATTGAGAATGCAATTAGCTTTCCGCTTTTTAATAACGAAGAGCGTGCTCAGGTTGGAACAACATATAAACGTCGCGGTAAATCTAAAGCCGTAGAGCTCGGCCTTGAAATAGTAGGCCCAAAGCTGCATCAATTTGTAAAAGATGCAAAGGCACTAGGTTGCACAAAGAATTTTCACCTATATTGCTGGCGAGGCGGGATGCGCAGTGGTAGCATGGCATGGCTTCTTTCAACTGCTGGGCTTCGTGTTTCCCTATTAAAGGGAGGCTATAAGGCTTATCGACAATCATTTGTTGATTGTGTGGCTAAGGATTGGAAGTTTATCACCATTCTAGGAAGCACAGGAACAGGTAAAACAGAACTTCTCAGAGCACTTGAATCTAAAGGAGAGCAGATGCTCGATTTAGAGGGGCTTGCAAATCATAAAGGTTCGGTATTTGGCAGTTTTGGACTCGGAGCTCAACCTTCGACCGAGGAGTTTATAAACCGCATACACCAGAAATTGCGTGAGTTTGATAGCTCAAAAAGAGTGTGGGTTGAGGGTGAAAGTATGATGATTGGAAGTTGTTATATTCCACAACAGCTATACGACAAACTTTTAGTTTCGCCATACTACCTTACCAATATGCCACGCCAAGAGAGAATCGAACGACTCTCTGAGGAGTATGGTTCATTTGATTTAGAATTGGTTGAGATGGCATTTACAAAAATAACTAAACGCATGGGCGGAAACAATGTTAAGGATGCGTTAGATGCGTTTAGAGGTGGCGATGTTGCTCGTGCAGTTTCGATTGCGCTTGACTATTACGACAAAGGGTATGCAATGGCTAGCGAAAAGCGCGTAGGTCAAAATCTAGGTGAGATAGTTTTGCAGTCGCATAACCACGATGAAGTTGCAGTTACGTTAATAGAAAATTGTATATTATAACTAAAGATATGATAATAGATGTTAAAGGGCTACCTTGCCCTCAGCCTCTAATTGAGGTAAAAAAGGTTATTGACAAGTTGACTGAGCCAACCGATATAGTGGTTGAGGTCGACGATGCTACAGTGCTGAACAATGTTGTAGATTATCTTCTACAGTTGGGTATTGAGTCAACTCACGATCAGACAACCATTAAATTCACTACTGGTGAGGTTAATAGCGATGCAGCTACGATTGCGTGTCCAACGGCTACAAATAACCAAAATATAGTTGTTATCAAGCAACAAGTAATGGGAGCTGGCGATGATAATTTAGGAGCAATATTAATGAAAGCTTACCTCAACACACTGTTGCAGGTCGACAATCTACCAAGTCATATAATCTTCTATAATGGAGGTGTGAAGTTTACGGTTGATGATAGCAGTGTTAGAGATGTGCTAGTAGAGCTAGAATCTAAGGGTGTAATGTTGATTATATGTGGTTCATGTGTTGATTATTATGGTCTTAAAGAGCAAATTTCGGTAGGAGTAATCAGTAATATGTATAAAATTGCTGAGCTTTTACACTCATCAGCAACAATAGTTTATCCATAAACCATGGAGTATAATCTATATTTTGACAACTCTGCAACCTCACACCCTAAACCCAAAGAGTTAGAGGAGGCTGCCATAACCTATCTGCGAAGAGGAGGTAGTTACGGTCGCTCCTCTTATGGTTAGGCTATCGAAAATACCAAAGTG
>JAWXTQ010000207.1:0-3163 GCA_044433405.1 Rikenellaceae bacterium | reverse complement strand
TTTCGTTTAATATCAAAGGCGGTAGGTGCGAAGAGTGTAGGGGGGCAGGTTTGCAATTAATCGAGATGAATTTCTTGCCGAATGTTTATGTTAAATGTCCTGTATGTAGGGGTATGCGATATAATCGTGAGACTTTGGCCGTTAAGTTTAAAGGTAAAAGCATTAATGATGTGCTGAATATGACTATTAGCGATAGTTTGAAGTTTTTTGAGTCGCTACCACAAATTGCGCGCAAACTTCAGGCAATCGAAGATGTAGGTTTAGGTTATCTTACACTAGGACAGCCATCAACAACCCTTTCAGGAGGAGAGAGTCAGCGTATAAAATTAGCCGCAGAGCTTTCAAAGAGAGATAGTGGTCACACCCTATACATCTTCGATGAGCCAACAACTGGATTGCATTTTGAAGATATTAGAGTGTTGCTGGGTGTGTTGGATAAACTGGCTGATAAGGGCAATACAATTTTGATTATTGAGCACAATTTAGATGTTATTCGCCATTGTGACCATATTATTGATATTGGTGCTGAGGGAGGAAATGCAGGAGGTGAAATTGTTGCAACAGGAACGCCAGAGGCCATTTCAAAAGTTAAGAAAGGGTATACTGCGCAATATTTGTAGAGTTAACACAAATATTTATTGCTAACATATAAAAAACTTTGTGTATATTTGCGGTTAATTAGTATGGGTTAAATCTCTAATTTGATCTAACTTGTAAGAGATTGTTGATTGCAACAATATAAATAAAAAAAACTACATGCAAGATAAGCATGGCAATTTAAACTATTAAAAATATGACTAAATATAAATTAGACATTAACAGAGGTTGCTATTTTGGGTGTCCTAAAAAAAGAGATAACTCACCAGAAAGTACCGAGACTGGAGCAGAAGGAGCTCCAGACCGCTGTAAGTTGTCATCAACCGACTGGCTTTCTGAGTACGGAGAGGCAAAACAAAACGAGATTTTCGAGGTTAAATTTAAAAATACAAGACGAGGATTTTACATAAATCACAACAACCTACCTCTCAAAAGAGGCGACATAGTTGCCGTTGAGGCTGCACCAGGGCATGATATTGGTGTTATTACTATGACTGGTGATTTGGTAGCTTCGCAGATGAAGCGTGCTAACTTCCGCCAAGAGAATGGTGAGTATAAAAAAATATATCGTAAAGCAAAGAATTACGATATCGAGAAGTGGCAAGAGGCTATTGCTTTAGAGCATCAAACTATGATAGAGTCGCGAATTATAGCTGCTGACTTAGGCCTAAATATGAAGATTGGCGATGTTGAATTCCAAGGAGACAGATTAAAAGCAATTTTTTATTATATCGCAGATGAGAGAGTTGACTTTAGAGAGTTGATTAAAATATTTGCTGAACGCTTTAGGGTAAGAGTTGAGATGAAGCAAATTGGCGCACGCCAAGAGGCTGGACGAATTGGAGGTATTGGAGCTTGTGGGCGTGAGTTATGTTGTTCTACATTCATGTCAAATTTTGTCTCTGTAACAACTAATTCTGCTCGATTCCAAGAGATTCTTATCAATCCACAAAAATTAGCAGGTCAGTGCGGTAAGCTTAAATGTTGCATGAACTACGAAGTTGATGCATATATTGATGCACGCAAAGAGTTCCCACGTATAAACGAGCCATTAGAGACTATTGACGGTAAGTTCTATCTTGTTAAGAGTGACATATTTAAACGTCAAATGACCTTTAGTTCAGATCCAAATATGTATGCTAATTTGGTTACAATATCTGCTTCAAGAGCATGGGAGGTGTTGAAGCAAAACCGTAGAGGTGTTAAGGTTGATGCGTTGAACAATGCAAAAGTAGAGGTTGTAAAATCACCAGATTATAAAAATGTTGTAGGACAAGAGAGTATCACTCGATATGATAACTCTAAAAACGATCGTCGCCGCTCTAACAATAGAAACAGAGCAGATCGACGTCCAAATAACAATCACCACCATAACAACAATAACAATAGCGACGAAACACCAAGGAGTACAAACAACAACAGTGGCGAACGTCGTAAGTTTAATAATAAACCAGCTGGTGAAGATGGTGCAACAAGAAGCAATAATAGTGGTGGTAACAACAATAACCGCCGCAGAAATTATAATCGACCTCCTCGAAACAAGAATCCTCGTGAAAAAGAGCCAACTAGTTAGTGTTTTAGTGTTGTTTATTCTTCTTTGTGTTGGGTGTGGCAAGAAGTCTCACTTTAGTGAGTTTCATACCATTGATAGTGCAAAATGGTTAGCAGGAAGATCGTATAACGTTATGTTTAGAGGCGATTCTAAATTAGAGTCGCAAGAGTTGGTGTTGCTTATCAATACAAATTCTGATTTTAAGAGCGACTCTATATGCTTTATGCTAGAGATAATGAATTCAGATAGGCGTGTTTGGGATGATTCAATCACTCTAAATATGTCGAGTTGCGTTAACATCCTAAAGAAGCAATACAACGAGATAACGATAGCCGAAAATTGTGATTTTTCGAATGAAGGAGTATATAGATTTAAAATTAAAAACATTTCTCAATCCTTTATAAATGGAGTTGAGGAGATTGGAATAGCAATAAAGTAAGATGGGAAAAGACAAAATTAGAAGATTTGCCGAAAACGAGACGTTTAAATGTATGGTTCAACCAGAGTTTAATGATATTTATGGTAGTAGCTATGCTTTAAAAGGGCGATGGAGAGAAGACTTTTTTAAGAACGATAACCCTATTGTCCTAGAGCTAGGATGTGGTAGAGGAGAGTATACGGTTGGCTTAGCTAAAGCTTATCCAGATAAAAATTTCATTGGAGTTGATATTAAAGGTGCACGAATGTGGCGTGGAGCTCGTACGATTACAGATGAAAATATCCCTAATGGAGGCTTTTTGCGTACAAGAATAGAGTTTATTAGTTCGTTTTTTGCGGAG
The DNA here is from genome assembly GCA_044433405.1 of Rikenellaceae bacterium. Taxonomy (GTDB): domain Bacteria; phylum Bacteroidota; class Bacteroidia; order Bacteroidales; family Rikenellaceae; genus CAMQVM01. The sequence goes on along the minus strand of JAWXTQ010000207.1, from coordinate 235 downwards.
AATGAGGTAGATGAAATTTGGATTACATTTCCAGATCCACAACTCAAAAAAAATAGAGTAAAAAAGAGATTGACTTCGCCAATGTTTCTGCCTCTATATTCAAAATTCTTAAAGCCAGAGGGTAGTGTGAATCTCAAAACTGATAGTTTGCATCTTCATCTTTACACAAAAGAGGTGATTAAACACAACTCTTTAGAACAGTTGATAGCTAATGACGATATATATAACGCACCAG
>JAWXTQ010000206.1:0-3229 GCA_044433405.1 Rikenellaceae bacterium | reverse complement strand
GCTAAATAGACATTAATGTATGGGTAAGAATACCTTTTGTAGTCTACTCCATTGATTAAAACAGTATCATACTCGCCATCTAGACCTGGAGCACCCATAGATAATACTAACTCAATCTCAGACATTCCTGGGAAAATTTTAAAAGAGCTAGCTGTAGCAACATCACTATACTTGCTGCCTAAGCTTACCCATGTTGATGCTTTAAGCGATCTTTTTTCGTGTACACTTGATGCTTTAGCGCTCTCTAATGCTGACAAAGAACTCTTCACCTTTGCATCTACCGACTGACTTTCAACTTGTGCAGTCGATACAGTTGAAATTGCCATAACAGCAATTAACAGTAGTAACAATTTTTTCATCTTTTAATGTTTTTAGATTTTTCATATAGCTAATTTTGCAATTAGCTATATGATAATGGTTATTAATAATTTTTATTATATTTATTCTTCTGATAATTCTGGGCTCTCAGTCTTATGCACCTCCACATCTATAGGTGTCTCAACTGCAACTCCATTCTCGTCAATTGTTGGCTGAATCTCCTCTTCCTCCTCACTCTTTGGAACTGCTACAACCGAAGCTATAGTGTCACCTCCACGCAAGTTAATTACTTTAACACCTTGTGTTGCTCTACCAGTAACACGAAGAGTTGCAATTGGGATTCGAATAGCTACTCCTGACTTATTAATAATCATAAGATCATTTTCGTCGCTCACACTCTGAAGCGAAATCAAACTACCAGTACGCTCGGTAACTTGCAGTGCCTTAACACCTTTACCTCCACGGTTTGTAATGCGATAATCATCAACATCCGATCGCTTACCATAACCATTTTCACTGATACAAAGAATATCTTGGTTAAGATCCTTCTCGAATGTAATCATTCCGATAACCTCGTTACCATCTTCAATGGTAACACCCTTAACACCTTGACTTGTACGACCAACAATACGAACAGTCTGCTCATTGAAGCGGATAGCTTTACCCTCTTTCGTTCCAAGGATAATCTCTGCTTCACCACTAGTCAATTTAGCCTCTAATAGCTCATCACCATCTTTGATAGTTATAGCATTAACACCATTTCGACGTGGGCGAGAATACTCTTCTAAACAACTTTTCTTAATAGTACCTTTTTTGGTACACATTATTATGTAGTTATTTTTAACATACTCCTCATCATCAAGTCTACGAACATTGATATATGCTTTTACCTTGTCAGTACCAAGGTTCTCTATTACATTTTGTAGTGCACGGCCTTTACTTGCCCTGCTTCCCTCTGGTATCTCGTAAACTTTAAGCCAGAAACAACGACCTCCCTCAGTAAAGAAGAGCATTGTATTGTGCATAGTAGTAACATAGATATGCTCAATAAAATCGGCATCTCTCGTTGCGCTACCTTTAGCACCTACACCACCTCTGCTTTGAGTGCGATACTCTGAAAGGAGTGTACGCTTAATATACCCCAAATGTGAAATAGTAATTACAACCTCGTCATCAGCATAGAAATCTTCTGGATTAAACTCACCTGAAGCGTAAACTATATCTGTACGACGTTCGTCGTTATATTTTTCTTTTGTTTGAATCAACTCTGTTTTAATCAATTCCATCTGTAAAGATGTATCAGCTAAAAGTCTTTGAATCTCTTCAATAGTCTCCATCAATGCGTTGTACTCTGATTGTAATTTCTCTCTCTCAAGGCCAATTAGAGAACGTAAACGCATGTCGATTATTGCAGAAGCTTGAATTTCTGACAAACCAAAACGCTCTTGCAAGCGGCCACGGGCATCATCAGGAGTTTGGCTTGAACGGATAATATTAACAACCTCGTCGATATTATCTTGAGCGATTAACAATCCTTCAACTATGTGAGCTCTGCTTTGTGCTTTGTCAAGGTCAAATTTTAATCTACGAAGAACTACATCGTGACGATGGCTCACAAAGAAACTAATTTGATCTTTTAAATTAACCATTCTTGGGCGACCATCAGCAAGAGCAATGCTATTTACAGAGAAAGATGATTGCAAAGAGGTGTGTTTGAATAGAGTATTCAAAACAACCGAAGCCATTGCATCACGCTTCACGATTATTACGATACGCATACCTTGACGGTCAGATTCATCGTTGATATAGTCGATTCCCTCAATTTTTTTATCATTGATAAGATCGGCAATTTTACGAATCATCTCTGCCTTATTAACCTGATATGGAATTTCAGTCACAACAATACACTCTCTACCTGAAGGCAATATCTCAATCTCAGTCTTAGCACGCAACACTATGCGACCACGACCAGTCTCGTAAGCCTCTTTCACTCCCTCATAACCATAAATGGTTGCTCCAGTCGGGAAATCTGGCGCTTTAACATGCTTGATTAACTCCGAAATCTCAATATCATTATTGTCGATATATGCCACAACTGCATCAACTACATTACCTAGATTGTGAGGAGGCATATTGGTTGCCATACCTACTGCAATACCCGATGTACCATTTAACATCAATAATGGCAGTTTTGTTGGCAAAACTGTTGGCTCTTCAATAGTATCATCGAAGTTTAAGGTGTAGTCTACAGTTTTTTTGTCGATATCGGCCATAGCCTCATCAGTAATTTTTTGCAAACGCGCCTCAGTATAACGCATAGCAGCAGGACTGTCACCATCAATAGAACCGAAGTTTCCCTGACCATCAACCAATGGATAACGCATAGACCAAGGTTGAGCCATACGCACCATAGCTTCATATATTGAGCTGTCACCATGAGGGTGAAACTTACCCATCACCTCACCGACTATACGGGCAGACTTTTTATAAGCCTTATCAGAGTATAGGTTTAACTCATTGCACATATACAAAATCCTACGGTGGATTGGTTTCAAACCATCTCTAACATCTGGAAGAGCACGCGACACAATTACCGACATAGAATAATCTATATAGGCTGTTTTCATCTCCTCTTCGATGTTTATTTTTATTATTTTTTCTCCTTCTGCCATTTTTTAATTTTTAAATACCTCTTTTTTCTTAACTTGTAATCTTATTTAATTTCCATGCCTGAATATATCTCACTCACATTCAATAAAATATGGTTTTATAGAGAAATAATTCAATTTGTAAAACTAATAAAAAAAAAGCAATTTTACAAATACATATTTATTTTACCAGCTTCCTCCAGCTCCACCGCCGCCAAAGCCACCACCACCGAAGCCTCCAAAGCCGCCGCCAAAGCCGCCGC
>JAWXTQ010000205.1:0-3298 GCA_044433405.1 Rikenellaceae bacterium | reverse complement strand
AGTGCAGAAAACACCTCCTCGCTCCATTGATTTGGAACTATATCTGGAGCAAACGCATCGAAAAAGATTCTATCGTAAGAGCGCGTTGCTAGTTTTGAGCTATAAAGTTTTGAAAACTGCTCTATGTCTAAGTTATGTTTTGTAAATAGAAAGTTGGGGTTAACAACAACCTCTTTCTCCCAAGGAGCAGTGTGTAGTTGTCCTAGCTCTGGTGAATAAAATGTGAGTTTCTGGGCAGTACCCAAGTCGATTGGATAGTGTTCGAGAGTGGTATAATTGAGATTTAAACCCGTTTTGAGCGACAACAACGCATTTAGCCCTGAGCCAAAACCAAACTCCAAAACATTATCGCCATCTTGTAAGAATTGGATATAGGTGTGTAACGCCTCGCCAATAGCTCCTCGGTCAGAGTGGTAGAGCTGATTAGGGAAGTGTTCGCTCACTATAGTAGAACTTCCATCGAGTGTTGTTATTACATCCATATTTTGAAAAATAAGGTGATCTACAATCTTTGTTGTAAATCACCTATAATATATTATTAATAATAAAATTAATCTTGTTGCTGGTTATCTTCTAAAAGATCAGAAACTAGAATACGTCCACAATATTCACAAACAATAATTTTCTTGCTCATACGAATATCTAACTGGCGTTGTGGTGGTATACGATTAAAACATCCACTACATGCATCCCTCTGAATCACTGCTACAGCAATTCCGTTGCGCATACTTGCTCTGATTTTGCCATAAGCGACTAATGTACGTTCATCAACTTTCTCTGAGTAAGTTTGACTATCTTTCTCTAATTGTGATATTTCATCAGCCGTTTCAGCTTCAATTACCGAAAGTTCAGCTTTTTTGTGCACTAGATCCGCTTTGCGCTCTGTAAGAATTGATTTTGCCTCTTCTAGATTTTTTTTGTTTTGTCTGTTTTGAGAAGAGAACTCTTTGATGTTTTTTTCACAAAGTTCGATTTCTAGTTTTTGATACTCAATCTCTTTAGAAAGTGATTCATATTCACGATTATTGTGAACTTCGTTTTGCTGCTCCTCATAACGAGAAATTAACGCTTTTGATTGCTCGATTTTTTCTTTTTGAGCTTTTGAAGAGCGTGTAGTATCTTCAATATCTGTCATTATACGTTTAACTCTCTGCTCTAAACCCTCTATCTCTGAAGATAGATCCTCAACTTCGAAAGGTAATTCACCTTTAATTCGATTAATTTCGTCGATTTTAGAATCAACTTTTTGAAGGTTATAAAGAGCTTCAATTCTCTCTTCTACAGTGTATTCCGAAGAATCTTTTTTAATTGCTGTTGTCATAGTTAAATATAAAATTTATCTTTTGAATGTGCTACTACTTTTTACAAATAGAGAATCGGATTTGACTCTCTACTGCTTTTCAAGATTGCAAAGTTAGGATATTTTTTTGAAATAATATCAGAAAAAATATTTAAAACAACTTTTTCACTCTCATAATGGCCAATATCTGCTATCATAATCTCACCGTTTGTCTCAAAAAAATCGTGATATTTAAAATCAGCAGAGATGTATATATCCGCATTAAGACGCTTAGCATCAGAGAGTAAAGACGAACCTGACCCACCACAAATTGCAACCCTGCAAATATTCTCGACATGGGGTTTGGTGTAACGAAGATATTTTACGTTAAAAACATTTTTAATCAATTGCAAAAACTCTATCGCCTCTACAGGAGAAGAAAGATCACCTACAACTCCAAAACCATCACTATTTTCGTTCTTAGGAGCAAGAGTCACCATGTTACTAAGCGATAATTGCTCACCTAAACGATAACTTATGCCACCTACCACTGCATCAATAGAGGTGTGACAAGAGTAGAGCGCGATATTGTTCTTTATTAATTCAATAATAGATCGTTCGATGTCGTTAGTGCCATTTAGCTTTTTAACACCTCCAAAAATCAAAGGATGGTGCGATAGAATCATGTTTGCCCCCTGCTCAATTGCCTCGGCAACCACTTCAGGGGTGACATCTACTGTGAGCAACAGTTTTGAAATTTCGCTATCTAAATCGCCAATCAAAAAACCTGTATTATCATAACTCTCGGCAAGACTGGGAGCTGCAAACTCCTCAATCACTGCAACTATATCTCTTGCTAATATCATAAATCTTGTACTATTAATTTTGCTCTATTGGCATCTCTTTCAATCGCTCTATGCAGCTGTTCTACAGAGCTAAAGCTATCTTCGCTTCGCAAAAACTCGATAAGTTCAACTTCAATATACTTACCATATATATCACCACTATATTCAAAGAGATGAACTTCTAATATAGGTTTATCAGTGGTGGTAACAGTGGGTCGCAATCCAAAATTAGCCACTCCAAAATAGGTATTATTATCAAATCTTACACCAACAACATAAACACCATAGGAGATGTCAACACCTTGAGTAATCTCAATATTTGCTGTTGGATAACCAATCTCCCTACCTAATCGCTTCCCTCCTATAACAACTCCGCCTACTACTCTATTACTATCTGTCATTAAACTTATTTTGTAGATATAAATATTTTTTATAATTTTGACAAAATTAATTTTTTTAAAGTGAACAAAGAAGAAAATAACAAAAAAATTTTTTACTCTATTAGCGAAGTGGCTGATATGTTTGATTTAACGCAAACACAACTTCGAAACTGGGAAAAGCAATTTCCCCAGTTAAAGCCTCATCGCAACCGTAAAGGTAATAGACAATTCACCCCTGAAGATATTGAAAATCTAAAAATCATCTACAATCTTCTAAAAGTAAAAGGGCTAAAAATCAACAGTGCCGTAAAAGAGATTGGTATCTCTGAAAATCACCTGCGAAGAAATTCGCAAATAACAGAAAAGCTATTAAGCATTAAATCGCAACTATCTAGCATTCTAGAGAATCTATCTGACAACGAAAAAGATGAGATCGTTGTGTATAATGATTGAGTTGGGATTGAGTTGAGCGACTTTCACTTACATGAGCTACCCGAGGAGCGTAACACCACGCCACCCTGCACTTTTTGCTGCGCAAAAAGTGCTTTTAACGGGCGGTGGCGATGTGGAGATCTGGACTCTCCTTGCGGAGGGCAGGGGTCAGAGACCCCTTTGGGAGAAACTGCGTTTCTCCTAGGCGTAGGCTCGGTTATAGTCGAATCCATGTTAGGTGACGCCATAACTGTTCAAGTGGACCTCGTTTATGATGCTTTAGCCACATTACGCTAAACCACATTTGCAATGCCATTATTACTAGAGCCAATAATACACTCGCAGTAACACCCAATTTAAGA
>JAWXTQ010000204.1:0-3298 GCA_044433405.1 Rikenellaceae bacterium | reverse complement strand
GCTATACGGCTTATCGCTCAATATCTCTGACATTGACCCTTCGTTTACCATTGGTGAGATGGAGATGCAGCGAAGAGAGATTATAAAAAAGCTAAAAGAGGATGGCGATTTAGAGAGAAATTCTCAAATTGGATTTGCTCAATTAGTGCAGCGCATAGCGGTTGTATCGTCGTCAAAGGCGGCAGGTTATGGCGATTTTTGCAATGAACTGCTCCATAATGAGTATGGTTATCACTTTAACGTCACACTCTTTAACGCAACAATGCAAGGCAGCGATGCCGAGGAGTCGATAATTAGTGCACTAGAGCAGATATATGACAACCATACAGAGTTTGATGCTATTGTAATTATCAGAGGTGGTGGTTCGAAAAGCGATTTAATATGTTTTGATTCATACCCCTTAGCTCAGATGATTGCATACGCACCACTGGCCGTGATTAGCGGAATTGGCCACGAGAGAGACGAGTCGATAGCAGACATGGTAGCAGCCGTGGCACTAAAAACGCCAACTGCAGTAGCTAGATTTTTGATTGACTACTCTCTAGAGAAGGAGAATCAGCTTGATGAAATTGCAGAGTATGTAAAAGATATCATTACTCAAGAGATTAAATCGCAAGAAGAGAGGCTTTCGATATTTACCCTAAACATTGAGCGTATATTATCAATGTCGGTAAAAGAGCAGTCTGTCTATTTTGCAAAGAGTGAGGAGAGAATAAAAAACATAGTTCAGAACATAATAAAACAGAGAGTTACGGCACTAGATAGCACTGCAGATAGAGCCTTGAATGCAGCAACTCAATTGATAGATAAAAATAGTTTAATGCTCTCAACCACATTAGAGGAGGCTGAAAGAGTAGCACTAAAAATGCTTAGTGATGCATCTAACAAATTGGAGATGCAGCGTTTGCAGAATGAAGCGTTCAATCCTCAGCATATTTTTGAGATGGGATACACCTTTGCAAAGCTAAAAGGCAAGGTGTTACGCTCTACCAAAGATGCCAAAGTGGGTGATACCATTGATATCAAGCTAAAAGATGGAGCATTAGAGGCAAATATAACAAATATAAATAATGGCTAAGAAACAGATAAGCTACATTGCAGCACAGGAGGAGATTGAATCTATCCTAGAAAGATTAAACAATCAACAGCTAGACATCGACACTCTATCGAGTGAAGTTGCACGCGTGTTGGAGCTAATTAAAATTTGTAAAACGCGCCTACACAAAGCCGAAAGCGAGGTAAAAGAGTTATTCTCGTCATTAGAGCAGGAAGAAAACAGAGAAATAGAATAAAAAATAATAGAATATGTTTGAAAATTTAAGTGAAAAGCTAGAACGCTCCTTTAAGGTACTTAAAGGCGAAGGAAAGATTACCGAAATCAATATTGCGGAGAGTTTAAAAGAGATACGCCGTGCACTTGTTGATGCCGACGTTAACTACAAGGTGGCAAAAACATTTACCGACGATGTTAAAGTCAAAGCTCTAGGCTCAGATGTGCTAACAAGCGTTAAGCCAGGGCAGATGATTGTTAAGATTGTACGCGATGAGCTTGCCCAACTCATGGGTGGTTCGATGGTGGATATCAACCTTGATGGAAGCCCTGCAACAATCTTAATCGCAGGTTTGCAAGGTTCGGGTAAAACAACTTTCAGTGGCAAGCTAGCAAACCTTCTGACTCAAAAAAGATCTAAAAAAGTGATGCTTGTAGCGTGTGATGTTTATCGTCCAGCGGCAATTGAGCAGTTAAGAGTTTTAGGAGAGCAGATTGGCGTAGAGGTTTATAGCGAAATTGAGAACAAAAATGCTGTAGAGATTGCAAAAAAAGGGGTTGCTTACGCTAAAGAGAATGGATATAATGTTGTAATTATTGACACCGCTGGTCGTTTAGCAATTGACGAGCAGATGATGAGTGAGATATCTGAGATTAAAAACAGCATCAAACCATCAGAGACTCTATTTGTTGTCGACTCAATGACAGGTCAAGATGCGGTGAACACTGCTAAAGAGTTTAACGATCGCCTTAATTTTGACGGTGTAGTTTTAACAAAACTTGATGGTGACACTCGTGGTGGTGCCGCAATCTCGATTCGCTCAGTTGTTAACAAGCCATTGAAGTTTGTTAGTAGCGGTGAGAAGATGGATGCGCTTGACACATTCCACCCAGAACGTATGGCCGATAGAATTCTCGGAATGGGTGATATTGTAACTCTTGTAGAGAAAGCACAAGAGCAGTTCGACGAAACAGAAGCTAAGAAACTAGAGAAGAGAATTCGCCAAAATCAGTTTGGCTTTGACGATTTCTTGACACAAATTGCCCAAATCAAAAAGATGGGTAACTTCAAGGATTTAGCATCAATGATACCTGGGGTTGGCAAGATGATTAAAGATATCGACATTGATGATGATATGTTTAAATACACCGAGGCTATAATCTACTCGATGACTCCAGAAGAGCGTCGCAACCCCTCAATCATCAATCCATCGCGCAAAAACCGCATTGCAAAGGGTGCAGGTAGAGACATCGGTGAGGTAAATCGCCTACTTAAGCAGTTTGATCAAATGCGCTCTGTGATGAAAACTATGTCCTCTGGTGCTGGCAAGAATATGATGCGCAACATGGGTGGTAAATTTAGAAGATAATATTTTATATCATGATACTAATAAATGGCAAAGAAGTTGCTACTAAGCTAAAAGGTGAAATTGCAACTGAGGTTGAAGCGATAATTAACAAAGGTGGCAAGCGACCAAAATTGGTTGCTATATTGGTTGGTGACGATGGTGCAAGCCAGACATACGTTGGCAACAAAGAGAAGATGTGTAAAGAGGTTGGTTTTGAGTCAGAAGTGATGAGAATGCCAAGCGAAACAACTCAAGAGCAGCTTCTAGAGCAGATTGAGATGCTAAATAATGATGCAAAGGTGGATGGCTTTATTGTACAACTCCCTCTTCCACGCCACATTAACGAGCAAACAATCATCGAAGCTATCGACCCTAAGAAAGATGTAGATGGTTTCCATCCTGAGAATGTTGGAAGGATGGTAATAGGCCTAGATACATTTGTTTCGGCTACACCGATGGGTATAATTGAGCTTCTAAAACACTATAATATCGAAACTTCAGGCAAACATTGCGTTGTTGTTGGACGTAGCAATATTGTTGGCCGTCCAATCTCCAACCTAATGAGCATGAAAGGTTATCCTGGCGATGCAACAGTGACTGTATGTCATAGCCGCACACAGAATCTTAAAGAGGTTTGCCAGAGTGCCGATATACTTATTGCTGCACTTGGCATTGCCGA
>JAWXTQ010000203.1:0-3315 GCA_044433405.1 Rikenellaceae bacterium | reverse complement strand
TTCTTCGATATTCAATACCATAATTACATCTTTTTTATTTGATGCAAAGGTCTGAAATTACTCAGATTGTGTCAAGACGTGATCGTGGAGACGGTTACAACGAAATCAAAAACAGCAACTAAAAGCACAAATCACAGATTGCGAAACAGAATGCAACAACGGAGAAGAACTCAACAAGCATAGTAACGTTTGCGCCTAGCACATCTCCTAATAGATAAATCCAAAAATAGTAATAGTTTTTAATTTCACTGGCATACAACTAGTATAAGCCAAGTGAAATTAAAAACTATTAGTGTTAATGAAAACCTTTATAAGTCAACTGGCATTGCCTAAGATTGACTAATAACGATGATAGACTACGAGAGATTACTCTTGCTCTATTTCGTCTTCCATGATTGTTGGAACCTCGATTTCGTTGATTCCGTCAAGTGTTCTCTCTTGTTTTAGAGTTTCAATAACAGTGCTTTTTGTGCTGTCGATTCTACCTTGATCAATAGTCATTGAAGTAGCTAAGCTAAGCACTACAATTGCGATAGCTGTTCCCCAAGTGAATTTTTCTAGGAAATCAGTAGTCTGACGAACACCCACTACTTGGTTCGATGCTCCAAAATTAGCAGCCATACCACTCTTTGGATGCTGCGCTAGAACTGCAAGGATAAGTAGTAAACATGCTACTACAATCAATACAAAAAATACTATATACATAACTTTAAAATTTTATATCTTTAATCTAATTCATCTATTCGACTCGCAAAGTAAACACTTTTTTCTGGATTTACCAAACTTAACTGTCGATAAATTTGTTTTGCTCGCTCATTGTAACCTTGAGATATCAATATTTTTGCAAACTGCTCCGATACAATATCCACCTCTGAGGCTTCTGAGAGTGTTTGAGACATATCATTAACCTTTGGAGGCGACAATTTTACGCGCTTATTTTTTTTATCTAAAAAACCATTTATGGCATCAATAGAGCGGCTTTCTTTATGCAAATCTCGCTTTAGTTTCGACCTAAGCATAGAGGCTACCCCACTGTAGGAATTAGCGGTAAAAGAGAGAGCATAACTATTTCGAAGCTTTGCAACCGATTTTTCGTCGCCAACACTTTTTAAATCTCTGATTAACACTGCGGCAATCATCGAGAACCAAGGAGACTCTTTCAACAAGCTATTTAATAGCTCTACGTCATACTCCTCGCCCTTTAAAACTCGGCAGAACATCTCTGACTCTAACTCCATAGTGGCACTGAAAATTAACCTACTATTGAACCTGGTTTCACCTCTCTTTCGGGCGAAACTGTAGCTAGATTACCTAGTTCGTCCTCAACCATAAGTATCATACCTTGTGAAGTGATGCCTTTTAGCTCGCGTGGTGCTAAATTCACCAAAACCAAAACATTTTTACCCACCATATCCTCTGCTGAGTAGTGCTCTGCAATACCCGAAACAATCACTCGCTTGTCAATTCCTGTATCTATTGTCAGTTTTAGAAGTTTCTTAGTTTTGGCAACCTTCTCAGCTTCTAACACTTTTGCTACACGAATATCCATCTTAGCAAAATCATCAAATTGAATCTCCTCTTTTTGAGTGGCTGGAACAAACTCTTTTGCTTGATTTTGAAGTTTTGTATCTTCAAGCTTCTTGAGCTGCGCATCAATTACAGAATCCTCAATCTTTTCAAATAGAAGTTGCGCTTTGCCAATCATGTGACCTGTAGCAATTAAATCGCTATCACCTAAACGCTCCCAAGAGAGCTTGTCGATTTGAAGAATGTCGATTAGCTTCTTTGAAGTAAACGGCATAAATGGCTCGATAGCAATTGCGATATTTGTTGTAATTTGCAATGCGATATTTAAGATAGTTTTAACCCTTTCAATATCGGTCTTAACAACTTTCCAAGGCTCCGTATCGGCTAAATATTTATTACCAATTCGCGCTATATTCATCGCCTCTTTTAGTGCTTCTCTGAACTTGTATGACTCAATACTTGCCTCGATAGCAGATTTTGAACTCTTGATATCTTCTAAGATAGAGACATCGAACGGAGTTAAATCTCCTCTTGCTGGCACTTCTGAATTAAAATACTTTTCGGTTAAAACCAAAGCACGATTCACAAAGTTACCTAAAATAGCCACAAGCTCGTTGTTGTTGCGCGCTTGGAAATCGCGCCACGTAAAGTCGTTGTCTTTTGTCTCTGGTGCATTAGCACATAATACATAACGCAAAACATCCTCTTTACCCTCAAACTCTTGAAGATACTCGTGTAACCAAACTGCCCAATTGCGCGATGTTGATATCTTATCATTTTCAAGATTCAAAAACTCATTTGCTGGCACATTCTCTGGCAAGATGTAGTCACCATGAGCTTTAAGCATTGCAGGAAATACGATACAGTGAAATACAATATTATCTTTACCTATAAAATGAACCATCTTGGTATCTTCACTCTTCCAATATTTTTCCCAATCTGGAGTTAACTCTTTGGTTGCTGAAATATAACCAATAGGCGCATCAAACCATACGTAAAGAACCTTACCATCTGCACCATCTACAGGAACTGGAATACCCCAGTCCAAATCACGGCTAACAGCTCTTGGTTGCAAACCTAAATCTAACCAACTTTTACACTGGCCATATACATTAGGTTTCCACTCTTTATGCCCCTCTAAAATCCACTCTCTAAGAAAATCTTCATACTCATTCAATGGCAAATACCAGTGTTTTGTCTCCCTCATCTGGGGGATACTTCCTGAAATTGCAGATTTTGGAGAAATCAACTCTGTAGGTGATAAGGTTGAACCACAGCTTTCACACTGGTCACCATAAGCCTTCTCATTGTGACAATGAGGGCACTCACCTACAATATAGCGGTCGGCCAAAAATTGCCCCACCTCTGCATCGTAATATTGCAAGGTTGATTGCTCTATAAATTTTTTATCATCATATAATTTACGAAAAAAATCGGAAGCTGTCTCGTTATGCATTTTCGACGAAGTACGCGAATATATATCAAACGAAATACCCAACCCCTCAAAGGCGTGTTTAATAATGTTGTGATACTTATCAACTATATCCTGAGGCGTAACACCTTCGGCTCTAGCTTTGATTGTGATAGGCACACCATGTTCGTCAGATCCACAAATTGAGAGCACATCTTCTCCCTTTAAACGTAAATATCTTACATATATATCAGAAGTAATATACACTCCTGCTAAATGACCAATATGGACAGGTCCATTAGCGTAAGGCAACGCTGAAGTCACCAAATGTCGCTTAAATTTACTCATTATATTGTTGTTATATTAATCTTTATCAC
>JAWXTQ010000202.1:0-3362 GCA_044433405.1 Rikenellaceae bacterium | reverse complement strand
ACTATCCTTACTCTCGCGATATGTGATTGTTCCATTCACCCCAATTAGCGATTTCTTTAAGGGGATAGAGTTTACAATACCTCAACGAGGAGACAAACTAAAACTACTCGAATTATCGGCTAAGAACTGCAAGATTTTCATGTTAGAGAAGCTGAAATATATCGAAAAAACAAACCCTGAACACCATGCAGACAGGCTTATGAGCAAGATGAAAAGCGATCTGCAACTCGATAAAGAGCCTCGACATATTGAGTGTTTTGACAACTCTAACAATCAGGGCACATTTCCAGTCTCGGCATGTGTGGTATTTAGGGATGGCAAACCCTCAAAGAGAGAATATCGCCATTTTAACATAAAGACAGTTGAAGGTATAGACGATTTTGCATCAATGCAAGAGAGCATACGGCGACGTTATAGCAGAATAATAGAAGAAAATGGCACACTGCCTGACCTAATTGTCGTAGATGGTGGCAAGGGGCAACTAAGCGTTGCATACGAGGTGCTAAAGGAGCTAAAGATCGAGCATAAAATTGAGATTATAGGCTTAGCAAAGAGGCTAGAAGAGGTGTTCTTTCCGTTTGAAAGTACTCCCCACTATGTAGCGAAAAACTCTGAGACTATAAGGGTGTTAATGCATATTCGGAACGAAGCTCACCGCTTTGGTATAACATTTCACCGCAACAAGCGCTCTAAAGGATTTATTGTTTCGCAACTAGACTCAATACCTAAAATTGGAAAACAAAGCAAAGAGAAACTACTCTCACACTTTAAGAGTGTAAAAAACATAAAAACAGCTAGTCTTGAAGAGCTTACAAAAGTTGTAAACTCAACTCAAGCAAAAAATATTATTGACTATTTTAAACAATAAATAAACTATTTATAAAGATGAAAAACAGATTAATTTTCGCAACTAACAACTCTCATAAAATTGAAGAGGTAGCAGCTTTTCTAGACAACAAATGGGAAATTATCACTCTAAAAGAGTGCGGCATAAACGAAGATATACCTGAAGAGCAGCCAACAATTGAGGGTAATGCCCTTCAGAAAGCGCGATATATATATGAAAAAACAGGTAAGGATTGCTTTGCTGACGACACTGCACTAGAGGTTGAAGCACTTAATGGAGAACCAGGTGTTCGCTCTGCAAGATATGCAGGAGAGGATTGTAAAAGCGACAACAATATTGCACTACTTCTTGAAAATCTCAAAAACCACACTGAGCGCAAAGCTGCATTTCGCACCGTCATTGCCCTAATCATTGGGGGGAAAGAGCACCTATTTGAGGGTAGAGTTGATGGAGAGATAATAACAACATGTCAAGGTGGTAGCGGTTTTGGATACGACCCAATATTTAGACCTGAAGGCTACAATATCACATTTGCGGAGATGCCATTAGAGGAGAAAAACAAAATTTCGCATCGTGCTAGAGCCGTAGCAAAACTAGTTGAATTTCTTGGGTAGGTTTATTTGAGCAGATATAGCTCTGCTTGAAGCCGATATTGACCGAGGGTTAGAATAACAAAAATAAAAAAATTTAATTATTTGCTTTGTATATTAAATATTTTTTAACTTTGCACCGCTATAATTAAACAAAGCTATGAAGATAATAACTACCGCAAGCGAACTTAACATCGCTATAGCGGAAGCAAAAAAAATAGGAGATGTAGGATTTGTTCCTACAATGGGTGCACTGCACGCAGGGCATATTTCACTTGTAAAACAGTGTTGTAAAGAGAACAAAACAGTTGTTACAAGTGTATTTGTTAACCCCACACAATTTAACGACAAAAGCGACCTTGCAAACTATCCACGCACGTTGGAGCAAGATGCTAAAATACTAGAAGAGAGTGGTTGCAACATAATGTTTGCACCTACAGTTGAACAAATATATCCAGAAGAAGATACACGATTATTTGACTTCGGAACTCTAGAGCAGGTAATGGAAGGACCATTACGCCCTGGCCATTTTAATGGCGTAGCGCAAGTGGTAAGCAGACTTTTTGAGCTTGTTAAACCACATAGAGCTTACTTTGGAGAGAAAGATTTTCAACAACTTGCTATTATTAGAGAGCTTGTTAAACAGCTATCAATTGATATAGAGATTGTAGGATGTGAGATTATTCGTGATAGTGATGGCCTAGCCCTCAGTTCACGAAACCAACTACTTAGCAAAGAGCAACGCCAAGTAGCTCCAGTTATATACTTAACGATTTGTGAGGCAAGAAAAATAGCTGAAGTTGCCGATCTTGAATTCACTAAAAAATGGGTGAAAGAGCAGATTGAAAGCTGTGCTGACATGGAATTAGACTATTTTGAAATAGTCGATAGCACAACACTACAGCCAGTAGAGTCGTTAGATATGAACTGCTCTACACGCGCATGTGTAGCGGTGAAAGTTGGCAATATACGATTAATTGACAATATTGCGTTTTAAATAAAGGAATAATGCAAATCGAAGTATTAAAATCAAAATTACACAGAGTAAAAGTTACTCAAGCCGATTTAAACTATGTTGGCAGCATCACAATTGACGAAGATTTATTAGATGCCGCAAACATGATTGCTGGCGAGAAAGTTGCTATTGTAAATAACAATAATGGCGAGCGTTTTGAAACATACATCATTAAAGGAGAGAGAGGTAGTGGCGAGATATGCGTAAATGGAGCGGCTGCACGTAAAGTTGCAGTTGGCGATATAATAATCGTAATTTCATACGCCATACTTGACTTTGAAGAGGCTAAGACCTTCAAACCTTGGGTGGTTTTCCCTGATACTGATACAAATAAACTTGTAAAATAATGGCTAAAGAGAGAGAGTATAGTTTTATCCAAAAAATTAAGTTTGCACTAGAAGAAAATTTCGTAGTGCGTAACGTTGTGCTTGCAGTTTCAATATTTGTGATAGCTGCAATATTGGTATTCTGGTCACTCAATCTCTTTACTCGACATGGCGAACGACTTACAGTGCCAAACTTCTCGGACATGACAATTGAGCAAGCAATTGAAGCCTCTAAAGAGTTTGATTTGGAGTTTATGGTTATAGACTCTCTACATATCACTAAAAAACCTAAAGGCGTAATTCTTGAACAATATCCTAAACCTGGCAACTTTGTAAAAAAGGGACGTAGGATTTTTATTACAACAAACTCTTTCACCCCAAAGATGATTCCAATACCATACGTGGCAGGTTTCTCTCTTCGACAAGCTAAAAACAAAATTGTTGGCTCTGGATTTGTTATCGACAAAATAACATATAAAGAGGATTTAGCAACATTTAATGTTTTGAAACAAACTTACGCTAACAAAGAGATTACTGCAGGGAAAGAGGTTATGGCTGAAATGGGAAGCGGCATTTCACTGGTT
>JAWXTQ010000201.1:0-3374 GCA_044433405.1 Rikenellaceae bacterium | reverse complement strand
AAGGTCAATAATAATATCAAACGGAGTAGCTGCATTACCCCATCTTGTGTGCCATCCGCGAGTTTCGTCAAAGTCAAATAGTTTTTCGATACCCGAACCACCCTGACCAGGTGCGCTACATACGGCTTTAATTCCAGTGATAGCAAACTCTAGAGGGTTAGATTTTGTTGTTGCGCTAAATGTAGCCCAATCAGAGTAACCATCTTTATTAGCAGAACGAATCTCGAATGTATATTCAGTTTCGGCCTCAAGCGATTCAAATAGCAAAGAGTTATCAGTGATAGTTGTATACAACATATCTTGGAATTTAATCTCATAGAAATCTGCATTCTCTGCATCTTCCCAAGTAGGAAGCAGAGTATAAGCTTGAGTATTTTCCTCGCTAACCTCAGCTTTTGGAGTAGCTGCAACACCGCTAGTTACTCTATGTTTATCAGCAGGATTAAACACATAACCATCTATAGTAAGTGTTGTTGCATTTCTAGTTACATCAATAGCATCAATCTTAACTAAAACCATAGGGTTTTTAGTTATAATCTCTTTTTCGAACTCACTACCCTCAGTAGCAAATTTATTTAGATTTGGAGTTTCATCGTAGAAGTATAGGTTTGCTCCTGCGTTAAACTCCTCAATAGATGCAGCCTCAGCAAGTTTGATTTTTTGAGCTCCAACTTTTGCTGTGATTTTTTTAGGTTGCTCGGTAACGTTTACTCTAAATTCAGTAGCTTTATTCTTCTCAAAACCTTCGAAATTGCCTTTTGTAGGATTAACAGTTATTATTGCGCTGTTTTTGTCATTTACCGTAGACTCGATAAGAGTTGTTACCCCCTCACCAGCAAGGTAAGCTTGAGTAGTGCCATCGTCGTCATACTCAGTAAATGATGTTGTACCCGCAGGGTATAACTCATATATACGAAGCGTATGATCAATCTCGCTCACATTGTTGTGAGGGTTGTTTAGAGGAATAATTGCTCCCACTTTAACAAACACAGGAAGTTTCCATAAAGGAGAATCAAAGTTGCTAACAATGCAACCACCCTCATATTTCTCACCAGTGAAATAATCAATCCAAACACCCTCAGGAAGATATATTCCATTACGGATATCGTTACCATCTTCGTCAGATTTTGTATCTTGATAAATTGGAGCTACCAAGAAGTAATCTCCATACATAAATTGATATTGAGTCTCTTTACCTAATGTGTAGCTGTTAGGGTAATCTACAAACATTGCTCTAATCATAGGTTTACCATCAATAGCCTCTTTAGCAATAGAGTAAGCATACGGCATTAACTCAGCTTTAAGTTTTAGATACCAACGATTGATCGATGTTACAGGTTCGCCAAGTGCGTGTGGATATTTAGGATTTGAACCCCAACCATCCATGTTTAGTTGCATTGGAGAGAATGTTTTCCACTGGAAGTCCCTAGTGTTGATAATAGGTTTTTGACCTCCAAAAATACCGTCCATATCTGAACAGATATTTGGTTGACCCGACAATCCAGAGCCAAGATAAGTTGGAATATGGAATCTGATATACTCCCAATTACCACCTGTTTGATCGCCTGACCAGATACCAGCATGGCGTTGAGTACCAGCCCAACCATCTAAAGAGATGATAAACGGACGGCTATCGTTACCATAATATTGCATAATGTTAGCAACATCAGCAACACCATTTAAACCAAAAGAGTAACCTGCGCCAACCCAAGCAACGTCAGTTTTCAACACTCTAACGCCTGCGTCTCTAACCTCTTTTACGATATCACGCTGCAAAAGTGCGCTAACTCCCTCTTTGGGATGCAAATCTGACTGAGTCCACAATCCGATCTCTACACCATTTTCAACTGCATAGTTGTGAAGTTCTTTTAGGTTTTGGATATTCCCATCAAGGCTATCAGTTTGGCCATAACCAGCACCATAACCATCATTAGGAAGAATCCAACCAAATGGCATATCGTGTTGTTTGTATCTGTCAATTACTGCACGAGCAGAGAATTGGTAGTTGTCGTTTTCGCCATTAAGCGACTCTTTAATACCGCCATTATCTTTTTGTGACTCTTTGTATTTTTTACCATCTTCAAAAGCTACACCATTTTCATCTTCAACCCAGTAGTCGCGATTGTAAGCATTTAAGTGACCTTGATAGAATCCAAATTTTGGAAGCAACACAGGATGGCCAGTAAGTTGATAGAAGTCGTTAAGTAGAGCAACCATTCCATCGTTCACCATCAAGAATAGGTCAAGATAGTCGCTCTCGTGAGTTAGTTCTACTACACCCTCTTCTTTAGCACCAAAGTCGTATGTGCCTTTTTTGAATGTATACCACATAGCAGCATAACCATTTGTTGACCAGTAGTAAGGGTTTGGCGAAGCTACACCACCGTCAGTCCAGCTATTTTGGTTTTCGATGCTAATTGAGTTCCCTTTGTGCGAGAAGCGACCATTTTGAACGCCACCGCCATAAAAATACTCATCGTCATGCTCTTTAAGTTTTATAGAGGTTTTGTTACTCTTAAAAGTAACTGGCTCTACGCTCTCAAACACAACACGATTAGTAATCAAGTTAGTAGCTGTGATTAGCTGGCTCTCTTTGTTGATTTTAAGGTTGATTTTGTTTGTAGTGATAGAGATTACACCATCATTATCTTCAACTTCGAGCTTAGAGATAGCTTTTCGAGGGTTATCTACTAATATCTGCGCCTCTGGCTCAGCTTGAGGATCACGGAGTATTCCACCTGTGTTGTCTTGAAAAAGGCGGAAGATGTTTTCTCCATAAAAATCTACCGACATTCTCTCTTTATTGCTAAAGAGGATGTCGATTGTAGTTGAATTAAGTTTCTCAAATCCAACAATCTCTTTTTGAGATTTCACTTCATTTTGAATTGCAGCATAAGTTGCCGTAGGGGCAGCTGATGCAAGCAAAGTAAGCAGTAACAAAGAGTTTACAAAGCTCTTTTGCTTGGAAATTTGTAGTTGTATCATAGTTATAAAAATAAATATTCAAATAATCATTCTCGAACCCACAAAGATATAAATAATTTCTAAAAAATAGTTTTATTTGTAAAAATATTGTGGATTAAGCAAAAATTATTAAATTTGACAAAAAAATATATCGGAAAAATGAGATTAAAAAAACTAAATTTTTTACACAGTGGGCATAAACACAAGAAAGACATACTATATATATTTATAGGAACAGCCATTGGTGTACTTTCTATGTTATACTCAACATATATTATTCGACAATTAGCCCTTAAAGAGATAAACGAAATTAAGCTTTGGTCGCATTCAATGACTATGGCACCAAAAGCAATCTCTGATTTTAATGACAACAACATGCAGAATCAGCGATTTAATCAGCTTTTGGCCGA
>JAWXTQ010000200.1:0-3380 GCA_044433405.1 Rikenellaceae bacterium | reverse complement strand
CACCGAGCGTTTCGCTGAAATTTTACGTGATAACGGAGTCGAGATTGAAGTTATAGTAAAAGAGGGATTTGGACACCATCCCCACTCACTACGCAATCCTAAACCTTTGGCAGAATTTATCCTTCGTGCAGAGGGGATTATCGAGTAGCCAATTCACCCTAGAACGTCATTGCAGTCTCCGAGCCGCAATCTATTCATTAAACGTCATTACGGCCTGTGAGCCGCAATCTCTCCCCTAGAACGTCATAGCGGCATCCGAGCCGCAATCTATTCATTGTCAGTATATTATCAAATTAAATTCAAAATTTTCAACACTGAACAAAAAAAATTAGCACCATGTAATCTAAGGTTTGAAAAATAATTTTGTTATAGCAAAAAGATTCATTACCTTTATGGCAAAATGGACGATATGCAAAATAACAGAATTATAACTGCTAGCTCTATAAATAGACGCAATTATTGGGTTAATAATATAAAACAGACTATTAATACTGATTTTGTTTCGGAATCATCTCGTATCGAAACAGAAGTAGTTAATGAGGTGAACCATATTGGAACTGAGGCTATTATAGATCACTTAAGACTTTGTGGCAATATTCCAGAGAGTTATACTCATGACTCAACAGAAGAGAAACTTTATTCTAAATATACGGATATCATTTTATCTGAGGCTTTTAAAATATTAGGTCTTAAAAGCGTGGTGCTTACAGAGAGAGGAGATGCGGCAGATGTTGAAGTTTATGGTCGTGAATTTAGTTTTGTTGCAGATGCAAAGGCATTTAGATTAAGTAGGACAGCTAAAAACCAGAAAGATTTCAAGGTGCAAGCGATGGATAGCTGGAAGAAAGGCAAACCATTTGCAATAGTTATTTGCCCTATATATCAACTGCCAAATAAATCAAGTCAAATATACGAACAAGCTATTAGGCGTAATGTTTGTATCTTAACATATTCGCATTTATCTTTGTTAGTTAATTTTGCAGCAATTGTTGGATGCCAACATGCCGAGAAATTACTATATTTAATCTTAAATATAGTACCGGCTCTTAACCCTTCGAAAAGTGCTGTCGATTATTGGCTCGCAATAAATAGAACAATACTTAATTATTCTAATGACATTTTGGAGTTGTGGCAAAATGAGAAGCAAGCTGCCTATGAAACAATTCTTGCTGCAAAAGATGAGGCTCTTTGTTTTCTAGCAGCAGAAAGAGAGCGAATAGCAAGAATGAGTCATGAAGAAGCTATACGTGAGCTAATAAAAATGAATAAAATAGATAGCAAAGTCAAGGCAATAAACTCAATAGTAGATAATGGTATTTTCAATTTAAAGTAATGGAGAATATAACAAACACTATAATCAATGGAAATTGTGTCGATGTAATGAAAAGTATTACACCCAACTCTATTGATTTAACGGTAACCTCACCACCTTATGATAATCTGCGAAGTTATAAAGGATTTATTTTCCCTTTTAATGAGATTGTAGCAGAACTTTTCAGAATAACAAAAGATGGAGGTGTTGTAGTATGGATTGTAGCAGATGCGACAATAAATGGAAGCGAAACTGGTACATCTTTTAAACAAGCATTACAGTTTATGGCAGCTGGATTTAATCTGCATGATACAATGATATTCAAAAAAGCGAATCCAATTCCTCAGATATATAGAAAGCGTTATAACAATACATTTGAATATATGTTTGTATTTAGCAAAGGCTGTGTAGCAACCCATAATCCTATTCGTATAGAGTGTTTACATGCTGGTCTTCAGTTAAAAGGAACAACATATAAAAATTTTTCTAAAGGAGACCAAACAAGAGAAAAGCAAGCTAATCCTGTTAAAAAGGATAAGATTAAGGGTAATATATGGGAATATGTTGTTGGAAAAAAAGCAGAAGATCAAGAGGCAAAAAGTCACCCTGCACCATTTCCTTGTCAATTAGTTCGAGACCACATATATTCATGGACTAATGAGGGCGATGTTGTTTTTGATCCAATGTGTGGAAGTGGAACAACTTGTAAAGTTGCCTTCGAAATGAATCGAAAATATATTGGAATAGATATAAGTAAAGAGTACTGCGACTTAGCTAGAGAGAGAGTAGAAAAGATAAAAAACAACAAATCTAATATGCTAGATTTAGATTTTGCCATATAGTTAATCGCAAAAGTTAAATTCAAAATTTTCAATCCAATTGTTGAATAGTCAAAAAAAATAGCGACCCGATATGGGTCGCTATCTATATATTCCACTAAAATCAGCGGACTACTTCGCCATATATGACTTGATGTAGTGGTGGTGTGAGCCATATCTCTCGAACGCTGCCTTATCAAGCTCCTCCTGAGCTGATGGGTGAGCGATAGAGATTAGCAAACGAGCACGCTCCTGAAGAGTCTTACCATACAAATCAACTGCTCCGAACTCAGTAACGAAGTGGTGGATGTGCGAACGAGTCGTAACAACACCTGCGCCAAGGTTCAATGTTGGGGCAATCTTCGACACTCCCTTATTCGTAATAGATGGCATCGCGATGATAGCCTTACCACCCTTAGATAGAGATGCACCATAGACGAAGTCAACCTGTCCACCCACTCCTGAGTAGAACTTAGTACCGATTGAGTCGGCACAAACCTGACCTGTGATATCAATCTGGATTGCTGAGTTGATAGCTGTAACTCTATCGTTCTTCGCGATGATAAATGGATCATTAGTGTAACCCACATCCATCATCTTAACGCCTGGGTTGTCGTCGATAAAGTCGTAAACTTTCTGTGAACCCATCAAGAATGTAGAGACAATCTGTCCCTTATCGATATTCTTAGCTGCGCCATTAACTACCCCACTTGCGACCAAAGGAAGTACTCCATCGGCAAACATCTCAGTGTGGATACCAAGGTTGCGGTGTCCACCAAGTTGAGCCAACACTGCGTTAGGGATTGCACCAATACCCATCTGAAGAGTTGCACCATCCTCGATAAGAGCTGCACAGTTCTTACCGATAGCAATCTCAACATCTGTTGGAACAGAGAAGTGAGCCTCCTCTAGCGGCCTATCATCCTCTACAAACAAGTTAATCTGTGAAGAGTGGATTATCGCATCACCCCATGAACGAGGCACGAACTTATTAACCACAGCGATTACCGTGTGAGCAGTCTCAACAGCTGCAAGAGTTGCATCAACCGAAGTTCCCAAAGATACGTAACCATGTTTATCTGGAAGAGATACCTGAATCATCGCAACATTACAAGGTACTGCGCCACAACGATACAAGCGTTGAGTCTCGCTCAAGAATACTGGAATATAGTCAGCATGACCCGATTGAGTCTCGCGACGTACATTTGCTCCAACGAAGAATGAATCTAGTTGGAAGATACCCTCGAAAC
>JAWXTQ010000199.1:0-3404 GCA_044433405.1 Rikenellaceae bacterium | reverse complement strand
AACTTGCCCCTCTTGAGTCTCACCATCGCCCATAAGCACATAGACAGTGTTGTCGTCTTTGTCTGCTTTTTTGGCTAAAGCGTGGCCAACACCACAAGATAGCCCCTGCCCTAGAGAACCTGATGACATTCTGATTCCTTTTAAACCATAGGCTACAGAAGGATGCCCTTGTAAGCGGCTACCTAACTTTCTGAAAGTGGCCAACTCTTCAACAGCAAAATATCCGCTACGCGCTAACACACTATACCAAACTGGCGAAATATGACCATTAGAAAGATAAAAAATATCTTCTCCTTTACCCTCAATTGTGAAGTTTTCAGGCTTTTGATTCATAATTTCGTGGTACATTGCCACCATAAAATCGGTAACACCTAGCGAACCTCCAGGGTGACCAGAATTTACAGCAGTAACCATTCTAAGAATGTCTCGTCTTACTTGTGTCGAAACTCTTTCTAATTCAGTAAACTTGTTCATTTTGTATTTTTAGACTATATATATTTTAAAACAAAGGTAGCAAAAATTTGCTTTCCTCTCCCATTAATCAATCTTTTTGTTGTCAAAAACAGCAATCACGCTTTGCGAGCCAGTAACCTTGTCGCCAATCTTGACATTTACTTTTGTGTCAAGTGGAAGAAAAACGTCCACTCGAGAGCCAAATTTTATAAATCCACATCTCTCATTTTGATCGATATGCTTACCCTCTACAGCATACGAAACTATTCGCTTAGCAATCAAACCTGCAATCTGACGAAACATCACCCTACGACCATCGCCCATTTTTACTACAGTGGTAGTACGCTCATTCTCGGTTGAAGATTTTGGATGCCATGCAACCATAAACTCACCATGGTGATGACGAAAATACTCCACCTTACCAGCTATAGGAAACCAATTAGCATGCACATTCCATATCGACATAAATATAGATATCTGGATGCATTCCTCACGCAAAAACTCCTCCTCAGACACCTTTTCGCACACTACAACTGTACCATCAGCAGGCGCATATACGTAATTTTGATTTTGCTTTAAACATCTCGAAGGAAGCCTAAAGAAACGTAGGATAAACAGAAACAGAAGAAATAGGATAGAAGTTATCACTATTGCGGCAATATTGCATAGAAATAGAAAACTTGCCACTGACACTATAACCATCAGCAGTGAATAGTTTCTTATAATAACATAACCCTCTTTATCTATACTCATTGGTTGGCATTTTTAGGTTAAAATTAGGATAAAATATAAATGTACAGCACATAAAATATTGGTGCAGCAAAAAGCATTGCATCAAATCGGTCTAACAATCCCCCATGTCCAGGGATTATATGACCACTATCTTTTATGTTAAGCGAACGTTTAATCATTGATTCAAAAAGATCTCCCACAACTGCGGCATTAGAGATTATAAGCCCAACAAAAGCCCAACTGAGAAGCGATTGTTCAAACACTAGCGCTGCAATAAGTGCAATAGCTATAGAGCTAATCAAACCTCCAATATACCCCTCCCATGACTTTTTAGGGGATAATCTTTCACAAAGTTTGTGCTTTCCGAAGCTTACTCCGAAAACATACGCACCAACATCATTTCCCCAAACTAGAGAGAAAAGAGCAACTATAAACCTGCCCTCTATTTGAGTAAGCAACATAAATGGGAACAGGATGTAAAGAAGAGCAAAAAGCTCGTAGGTTAAATCAGTTATGGAGATTATTTTAATTCTAAAAACCTCAAGAGAGAGGCGTGCAATAAGCAGGATTGCAGTTAGTGACAAGATTACATTTGTTCTTACTAGATAGCTTTCTGAGCCAACTAAAAAGACAACTACAGAGACTATCAATGCAGTCACTACCGCCAACCACTTAATTGGCTTAATATCGAGTGATTTTTCTAAAATTGACAACAACTCATACACAGTAGCAGTCGCTAACAGTGACAGCAGAATAAAGCAGGTGAGATGCGAATACAACACACCGCCCACAAGCATAACCACTAGGATAATGCCACTAATAGATCGTACTACAAAGTTTTTATCAATCTTCATTCTTAATAACTGCTTATAAAGTTATATGGTAAACTATTAAACAGCCTCTAAAACAGTCTCCTCGTCTATTGAATCAGAAACTACATCTGCATCAGAGGTGTTATCACCCTCTACTACTTCAACCTCCTCAGTAGGAGAGTTCTCCTGCTGTTCACTATCTTTTACTCTTTTACCAAAAATCTCTTCTAAATCATCAGCAAATACCACCTCTTTTTCAAGAAGTCTATTAGCCAAGGCGTGCAGCCCCTCACTATGCTGCGTTAAGATATGTTTTGTTTGGGCATACGCCTCCTCAATCAAACTCTTAACCTCATTATCAATCTCAACAGCTGTTTGTTCGCTATAAGGCTTATTAAAGCTATCATTACCTGAAGAGTCGTAATAGCTCATATTTCCAATCTTTGAACTCATGCCATAATATGCAATCATTGCGTAGGCCATCTTTGTAGTGCGCTCTAGATCATTTAAAGCTCCTGTAGATATCTCTCCAAAGGTTAACTCCTCCGATGCTCTACCTCCTAGAAGCGATGACATCTCATGAATCAGCTGATCTTTTGTTGTTATTTGTCGCTCCTCTGGCATATACCAAGCTGCACCTAATGCTTTACCACGCGGAATTATTGTCACTTTGATTAGCGGATTTGCATGTTCTAACATCCAACTAACTGTAGCGTGACCCGCCTCGTGAAATGCAATTGTGCGCTTCTCTTTTTTAGTTATAATCTTGCTTTTTCGCTCTAAGCCACCAATTATACGGTCGATTGCATCAAGAAAATCTTGCCTCTCTACCGCCTTTTTATCGTGTCGTGCTGCTATAAGCGCAGCTTCATTACAAACATTTGCAATGTCGGCACCCGAAAAACCTGGTGTCTGTTTTGCAAGTAGCTCGGTGCTAAAATCATCCGAAAGCTTAATTTTTTTAAGATGAACACCAAATATTTGCTCTCTTTCAGTGATATCTGGAAGTTCAACATGTATCTGTCTATCAAATCGACCTGCTCTAAGAAGAGCTTTATCGAGTATGTCGGCACGGTTTGTTGCTGCTAGAATTATAACTCCTGCATTTGTACCAAAACCATCCATCTCAGTAAGAAGCTGATTTAATGTATTTTCTCTCTCATCATTAGAGGTAAAACCACCATTTTTACTCCTTGCACGACCAATTGCATCAATCTCATCAATAAATACAATACATGGCGCTTTCGCTTTTGCTTGAGCAAATAGGTCACGCACACGTGAAGCACCCACACCCACAAACATTTCAACAAAATCAGAACCGCTAATAGAGAAGAATGGCACATCTGCCTCTCCTGCTACCGCTTTAGCTAATAATGTTTTACCTGTTCCTGGAGGGCCTACAAGCAG
>JAWXTQ010000198.1:0-3423 GCA_044433405.1 Rikenellaceae bacterium | reverse complement strand
CTCAACCGCCTGGTGGGTGAGGAGCGCGCAATTGTCTCGGATATTGCAGGTACAACGCGCGATGTGATTGAGGATACCATCACCATTGGTGGGGTGCTCTTTCGCTTGATCGACACGGCAGGTATACGTCAGACTGATGACAGGCTCGAAAGCCTCGGTATCGACCGAACATTCTCTAAGGTTGCCGCCTCACAGCTTGTGTTATATGTAACGGACACCCTTGATAGTGCCCACATCAAAGAGCAGATAGCCTCTTTGAAGCTCGATGAGCATCAAGATCTAATTATCCTCCTGAACAAGTGTGATGAAGCTATAAATAATAGTAATAATGCAGAAGGCAATCAACTGCTCACTCAAATAGAACACCTTAGCCAAGAGCTAGGCATCACTATCTTTGCCCTCAGCGCCCTTACCGGTTACGGCATCAAGGCCATTGAGGATCATCTAGCCTCTAGCTACGATCACAGCAACGACGATGACATTCTCATCACCAACACTCGCCACCTAGAGCTCTTGCAAAAGGCCAGCGAAGGTCTCCGCGCTGCCATCACCGCTGTCGACTCAGGCCTCCCCACCGACCTCACCGCCCAAGACATCCGTCATGTCCTCACCATCATCGGTGAGATCACCGGCGAAATCACCACCGGCGACATCCTGCAAAACATCTTCCGTAACTTCTGCATTGGCAAGTAGGGCTTGCAACTGTCTAATAATCAATAATTTATACTTTCTGAAAAAGAAAGTAAAATTTGAGTCAAAACACTAATATTCAGTGTTTTAGCATTTTTAGTGCTAATATTTTCACGTGGTTTAATATGATTTTTGCTACATATTTGCCTCGATTTTGCTATGGTGTTATTTCGCCTTAATTGGTGGTACTCGTTATTGAAGATGTGATAGCCAATGATATCTAATGTAGTCTATTGATAATAATAGTGGAGAAATAAAAGCGAAATAAAATGTTATCTTTTAGTCGTGAAGGCGAAACAATGGACCTTCAAAGTATCAACTAAAAACAACACAAAATGAGTAGCAATCTAAAAATTACCAAGCAATGCGAATGGTGCAAACAACTTTTTATCGCAAAGAAAATTACAACCAAATTCTGTTCACATCGTTGTGCCTCACTCTCCTACAAAGCGCAAAAGCGCAAAGAGAGAGAAAATTCTCTAAATAAATCACTCTGTGATAAACTTATTATCAGTGATTCCCCTACTCTTTATCAGGAGGTAGTTCTCAGGCCACAAAACGTTGCGAAAATACTACAAGTTAGTATGTCTACAATTTATAGGTATCTAAAAAATGGCACCATAAAAAATGTAAAGATTGGCAATAGAGTCTACATCCACAAAAGTGAGATAGACAAATTACTAAACGTAGAAAAATTAAACAAGATGGAAGATAAGGCAAGAGCAGAGCCGACAGAGAGTAAAGAGCTAATTACGGTCAAGGAGATTGCAAGCACTTCGGGTTATAGCCACCAAAAGATTTATAGGCTTATATACAGACACAACTTGCAGAGTGTATTCTATAAGGGTGACAGATATTACATAAAGAGCCAAGTGGAGAACGTCATCTCACCTAAAGATGTAGAGTAATGGAGACAGAAGTAACAATACAGCGACGACCAATTAGCAAAGGGCGAGACTCATTAACCTTAGTGTACTATCCTCCACTATTAGATCCTTTGACAAATAAGAGCATCAGGTCGGAGACATTGGGGATATATGTACATCAGATGCCACAAAACAAATTTGAACGAAACTTCAACAAGGAGACTCTCTTTAGGGCGGAGCTTATTCGCTGCAAGAGGTTTCAAGATATAATAGACGACAAATATAATTATTACGACAAAACAAGAGCAACTATGGATTTTTTAGAGTATTTTAGAGACAAGGCAAAACGCAAGGATCAAAAATGGAGAGCAACATATAACTACTTCGAGGAGTACACCTGCGGAGTTTGTTGCTATGGCGATGCAACACTGAAGCTATGCCAAAATTTTAGAGAGTATTTGCTGAATGCCAAGCAGATAAAGAACTCAAGGGTTAAGGTAAAACACAACTCAGCGGCTGGATATTATTCAACCTTTATTGCACTGATGAGAGAGGTCAAAAGAGATCGAGTGATTCCCATCAACATCGCTGACCAGTTAGATAGAATCCCGTGGGAGGAGACCAAGCGAGAGTTCCTAACCTTAGAGGAGGTGCAACAACTCTATCAAACACCCTGCGATATACCAGTTCTAAAGGCAGCATCGCTATTTACCTGCTTGACAGGATTGCGCCTCAACGATATTATCAGCCTTGAATGGAGCAATATCCTACCACGAAGTAATGGCGGTTACAGCTTACGCTTTCAAGTGGGAAAGAACAAGAGTCAATCAACCCTACCATTAAGTGACGATGCCTATGAGCTATGCGGTGAACGAGGCGAAGGCCGAGTCTTCAAAGGTTTCGAGAGATTTATGGCTCAATATCCATTAAAGAATTGGCTGAAAGAGGCTGGCATTGAGCGTAATATCTCCTTTCACATGAGGAGTCATATTGCAAATTGCTACACCCTCAAAATCAACATATTACCTCTCGTCCTTCGGTAACTGCTAACGATTTAGAAACGAGCGAAGTGCTTTATATCGCTATATTCTGCTTGCGCATTGTTGATATGCTTATATCGTTAGCAAAGGTAGTAAATAAAATATATTTTACAATAGAAATTTGCATTAAATTAGAGAGGTTGTGCAACGATTATCGTTGGGTGCAGAGCGGTGTTATATTACATCTCGTACTCGATTAACTCATTCAAAATAGCCGATAGGTTATGCTGTTCTCTATATTTTATTGCCCATTTTTTGACCGTTTTATTTTTGTATTGTTGCACGGCTTCTTTATAGCGGTCGTCCTCCGCCTTTTGTTCGGAATAACTTAGCTCCGAATAGTTTTGGGGTAGCTTGGGGGCTGGCAAACGTTTGAGAGAGTCGGCGAATGGGTCAGTTGCCGAGCGGTATAAGTTCTCCGTATGAATCCAGAACATCGCTGGGAAGGTGTTGCGCATTGTAGTAAATAGCTCGCTGTTGTGCGAGGTGATGTTGCGCTTGGCGTTTAGGTATAGAGATGAACTCTTTATGTCGTGTAGCATCGAGTCTAACATCTTGTTGTAGTGTGCTAATTGTCTGCTGTTTAGCTCCTCGAAATTGGGCATGTCTGGAGTGGCGCAACTCATCACATAAATCACGTTGTTCATCAACTCAAGGTAGCTGTTGTTGATCTCTCTGTAAAAGTCGTTGCATAGTGCCTGTCTACGCTCGAACTCTTCGGTGGTTACACCATCCGCCTCTGCCGAGGGGATTAGCGACTCAGTGGTGCGGTTTAGCGTGTAGAATAGGTAGCCTATCAAGAGTAATATAATTGCTAATATAGGGTA
>JAWXTQ010000197.1:0-3538 GCA_044433405.1 Rikenellaceae bacterium | reverse complement strand
CAACTTGACGATTTTCGGAGTCGTGATATACAAACACCTCCATCTCATCATCAACCTCCATTTTTTCGTCCAGGTATCGATTAGGAAGCAACACCTCTTCGCCCTCTTCATCACTTAAATATGCTCCATTTTCCGTGAATCGGGCTATTTTAAGAGTGTTTAATATTCCAGATATTATCATAATAAATTAATTTTCAAATCACAAATGTAGTCAAATTTGCTATCATTTGCAACCCAGTACAATAAATTGCCAAAAATAATTATTCGAGTCGATTTATTTACGTGCTCTGAAGCCTCTTTCAAACGTTACCATACGCTTTTTAACCTCTCTTAGTTGACAGAGAAAGTAACTTACTTTTATAATTGGACTACCGTAAATATACACCCATGATTTAAAAAAAATAATCAAAAATTGTAATTTATTGGCTAAAATAGTGTAATTTGCGGAGATTTTAGTGTTGTAGTATACACACTAATGTAGTATAAATTTAATTGATTATAAATTAATTACAGCTATGAAAATATCGGCACTACAGATGGATATTGCATCCACTAGAGATGAAAATTTAGCTAAAATAGAGAATCATCTTGCAGCAATCGAGGGAGGATGTGACATTTTTGTTCTTCCTGAGATGTTTACAACAGGTTTTTCGATGGATAGTAAAAATATCAGCGAACCAGAGAATAGTCAAACATTGCCAACTCTGCAAAGATTAGCAAAAGAGCATGAGTGTGCAATATGTGGTTCGGTAGCAACGGAGCAGGGAGGTAACTATTACAATAGATTCTATTTTGTCTATCCTGATGGAAGTTATTGCCACTACGACAAACACCACCTTTTCAGAATGGCGGGAGAGCACAATCATTACACCGCAGGAGACAAGAGAGTGATTATTGAGTACAAAGGGGTTAGAATAATGCTTCAGGTGTGCTATGATTTAAGATTCCCTGTTTGGAGTCGCAACAGGAGCGATTATGATATGATGATATATGTAGCTTCATGGCCAACACCACGAGTTAATGCGTGGAACAAACTGCTTGATGCTAGAGCAATCGAAAACTTAGCATTTGTTGTAGGTGTAAACAGAGTAGGTGATTTTGAGGGGATAAACTATGTTGGAGGAACTCATATCATAGACTTCAAGGGTGAGAAACTAATATCTGCTGAAGATAATTGTGAACAGGTAATCTCTTATGATATTGACATTAACGCATTAAATAGCTTTAGAGAGGCATTTCCTGCAACTCTAGATAGTGATGATTTTACCTTAATTTAAAAGTTATGGAAGAGAGAGCAATTTTTGCAGCAGGCTGCTTTTGGGGCGTTGAGCACCTTATGAAAAAACAGGACGGGGTGATTTCAGCAACATCTGGTTATATTGGTGGCAAGGTAACCAATCCAACATACGAACAGGTAAAAAGCGGAACAACTGGCCATTATGAAGCGGTAGAGGTGATTTTTGACCCAACCAAGATTAGCTATAGCGAATTAGTGAAACTATTTTTTGAAATTCACGATCCAACCCAAGATGATGGGCAAGGACCAGATATAGGAACTCAATATCTCTCTGCTATCTTCTATCAAGATAATCACCAATTGCAGATAGCAAAGGAGGTAATGTCGATATTAAAAAACAAAGGATTGAATTTAGCAACCAAGTTAATTGAGGCAACACAGTTTTTCAAAGCTGAAGATTACCACCAAAATTATTATAATATAAAAGGCACAGAACCATATTGTCATATTCGCACTAAGAGGTTCTAATAAATAAAAACACATTGGAGTGGCTAGCCACTCCAATGTGTTTTTAGATTAATACCTAATTTCTATTATTGGTGTCCGACTAAAAAATGATACATCAATGTAATTATTTAAATATCAACAGATTACATGAGAACTCAAAACAGTGGGCTTACAAAAATAAACTTTACTTTAACCTCCGCCCAAATTTGGTATGTCGTTTGATTTTGCACTAAAATGAGTTCGCGGAGTACTCCTTGTACTTTAGAATCTCATTTTAGGGTAAAAGCAGGCGGCAGAGCAAATTTCCCCAAGAGTTTAACGGACACTAATGAATTTCTATACTCTTTGTAAGGTATTGTTAATCATACATATCAATATTTACTTGTTATCATTAAACAACTCTAATGCTTGCGTAGGTGTTAATCCTTCATGAACAACTCCTCTAACAGCCATTAACATTGCTTTTGGAGCTTCGCTTTGGAATACGTTGCGTCCCATATCAACTCCTGCTGCGCCTTCGTTAATTGCATTGTAACACAACTCTAACGCCTCTATTTCAGGAAGTTTTTTTCCTCCTGCAATAACAATAGGCACTGGGCATGAGTTTACAACCTTTTCAAAACCGTCACAATAGTAGGTTTTAACTATATTTGCACCATTCTCAGCACATATTCTTGATGCTGTAGAGAAATATCGTGCATCACGTGCCATCTCTTTTCCTACTGCAGTCACACCCATTGTTGGGATACCAAATCTGTAACCATTATCAGCTGTGCGGACTAGGTTTTCGATTGTTTTTGCCTCATAAGTACCTCCTATTGAAACCATAACAGCCATAGCTGAAGCGTTAAGCCTGATTGCATCGGCTGGGTCGAGGATACATTCGTTGTTAAGTTCAGTGAGAATTGATGTTCCTGCTGAATAGCGTAGACAAATTGCCTTTTCCATCTCTGGAGGAACAACACTTCTAAGTGATCCTCTACTACACATAATAGAGTCAGCTAGCGGAATTAATGGTACAATATTTAAATCTAAACGCTCTAATCCAGAGGTTGGACCCATAATGTAACCATGGTCGAAAGCTAACATCACTGTACGTCCCGATTTTGGGTTAAATATTCTAGACATGCGGTGTTTCATACCCCAATCTAGATTTTCTGACCCCTTTAAGAAAAAGGTCTGGTTTGCTACTGGAATACCTATTCCATAATCTTTATCCTTGTTTTCAAGGATACCATCCATATCTGCCATATCTGTTTTTTTATATTGGTGTCCGATTAAAAAATGATATATTAATGTAATTATTTAAATATCAACAATTATATAAAAACTCGGAACAGGGGGCTTACAAAAATAAACTTTACTTTAACCTTCGCCCAAATTTGGTATGTCGTTTGATTTTGCACTAAAATGAGTTCGCGGAGTACTCCTTGTACTTTAGAATCTCATTTTAGGGTAAAAGCAGGCGGCAGAGCAAATTTCCCCAAGAGTATAACGGACACTAATGAAATAGAATGGCTGCATCACTATAAAAGCAATGCAGCCATTCTATTTTTGGTTATTTAAAACCGTAAGTTAGTTGTTTGATTAAAAACTTAACTTGCTCAAATCTTTGCTAACGATAATTCCATCTATTGCCTCTAGAGAGAACACTATATTAGACTTAGCTTTAAATTTCACCACGAACAATTCAACATCACCATAAAGCGATGGAGCATTACCGATATTTACGAACGTTGGGTATAATGCTTTATCTCTATTTGAGTGTAATCTATCGTAAGTAAGGTTAGTCAT
>JAWXTQ010000196.1:0-3555 GCA_044433405.1 Rikenellaceae bacterium | reverse complement strand
ATTTTAATCTTTTTTACCTAAATACTCTTAACTTCCTACTATATAATCATATCACTAACAAAACTTTTTTTTACTTTTTTTGAGAATAACACCTTTTTTTGGGATTTTTGGCCATTTTTTGAGATTTGCATTTTGAGTAAAAATGAGCAAAAACCAGATAAATTTGGGAAAAGATGAGCAAAAACAAAAGCAAACTACAAAAATAGTTGTATAATTAAAATTCAAGTTGTATGTTTGCAAAACATTAACTAATACAGATAGACATGAAACATCTTAGACTATTTTTTCTATTTACTGTTATTTTCATCGGCTCTAGCAGTGCAATTGCACAAAAGACACGAAGAGTAATTAACCCACCAGTCAAAGCTCTAAGTAGCGCAACCTTTAATATTAACAAGGTAGAGCTCTCAGACACTGCCACGGTGCTAACCATTGATGTCAACTAACCACAACACTACTGGTTTCAAATTGCAGAGCAGACATACTTAACTACTGACAACTCTGAATATAAGATTAAGTGGAGCAGAGGAATGAAGATTGCAACACAAACATTTATGTCTGAGAGTGGCGTATTAGAGGTTGAGTTGGGATTTGACCCACTTCCTATAAACACTCAATATTTTGATTTTGACGAGAGGGCAAATGGAGGATATAAAATCTTTGACATCAACATCTCAGGCAAAGAGAGCAAGTATGCGATAGATTCTGATCTATTAGGTAACTATCACTCTACTGACGGCTCGGCAATGTGGCTTCTGGGATTATATCCAGAGCTCGCGATATATAAGGATAAGTTTTGGGAGTACAAACCCAACTCTAGCAAGGGAGAAATAACACTACAGAATAGAGACGACAACTCAGAGGTTATCACCCTATACTACAAATCTAAGAAAACAGGGTTAATGATAGGGGAATCACCCAACTCTATGCAACAACTATCCAGAGAGCGAATCTTTAACAATAACTACACAATACCTGCTCAACAAGACAGAGCATGGAGTCAAGAGGGCTATATAACCTCTGGCAAGGCGGTGATACGTGGCTATTTTGCGGAATATTCGCCAAAACTTGGTTTTTCACGCGGTTCGGTGTATGTTCGCAACGGTTATAAACATAGCGACAAGACATTTTTGCTTAAAATCAACCCTGATGGAAGTTTTGAGTGTGAATTGGAGATCGACCACCCTACTGATGTTGGATTACAATTTAAAAACTCTTTCTTACCTGTTTTCGTCTCTCCAGGCGACACGCTAATTGCTTACTACTCGTTAAAAGATATTTTACATTTAAAACAGAGCGTCGAGCCTTCTTTGAATCGACGTTATTTATGGGTGAGACTGGTCTTTTAAACACACAGATAAATAAATATCATGTATCTCAAGAGTATTATGATGTGCAAGAGATGTATCGCACTTTAAACGTGGAGCAATACGACAAGCACGCAAAGGAACGACTTACACAAACGAATGAAAACCTAGCTCAATATTGCGCTACACATAAGTTGTTACCTAAGGTTAAACAATATTTAAATGCATACAACCAGGTTGAGAACGCGATGCATAGATTTAACTACGAGTCGCAGCGAGAATGTCATATATATATGGATCCATCAATCAAGAAAGAGGAGATACCAACGGAATTTATAGCTACAGCCTTGAAACATGTAGACTTAAACGATAAGACTATTGCTGGTTGTTACAACTTTTTTTTCTTTATAAATCGACTAGAGTATTTCAAATTTAACGAGAGTTACAGCGAAATAAAATATCTAGCAGATCAGGTAGAGAGACTACATGAGGATAAGATAGATAAGAGTTTAATAGAATTTACAGACTCATTGATGAATGGTCACACGATGATAGATGACACTGTGAGGTATGTAAAGAAGATACAAGAACTAGCTCAGTTGCAAGAGAAGTATTCAGAAATATTAAAGTACGCAAGAATTCACTATTTAAATAACGGATTAGAAAAATATCTAGGCATAGATAAAAACTCGTTCGTTAATGACGCAATCATCACAAGTTCAGCAGCAACCCACTTCAATGGAGCAATATAAATTCCCTGTTTATTCCAACCTGTGTTGGAGATATACCACTCATTATCTGACACTTTTATAATCTCTGACGCATGTGTTGGCAATTCGCAAACAAAGTTATCATTTGGGAAGGTTGTGGGGTCGGTAGACCAATATACATGTGTTTGATCGTAAGCAGTCATAGCTCTACATATAAATAGATAGTATACATCACCTCTTTTCACTATATAAGGACTCTCACAATCACCGCCATGATCTGATCTATCCTCTTGGATGTGAACAATTTTAGCTCCACTCCAACACTCTAAATCTGGACTTGTGCGAAGTGCAACTGCCGATCTTAAATCAATCTCACTAACTGTTCGCGTGTAGTAGTAGTGATAGATATTGTTAATTTTTATAATATATGAATCACGTGCATGACCAAAATCTGTAAATTGAGGATTTAGCTCATGTCGCTGCCAATCAAACATGTTTTTTGAATCAGCACGACACAAACCACCCCAACTACAATACATATTGGCATTAGGTTGCATGTTACCTATATTATAGAACATTTGCCAACTATCTGAACCCTCATCATAGAATACATGAGGTGCCCATAGCACTCGTTCTACACCTTTAACAATCTCTAATGCGTAATCGTGATCATCCCAGGTTTGCTGATTAATATCGGAGGCAGATATGTGGAAAAGTTTTGTTTCGCCCACCCACGGATTAATAGGTTTGTGCCCAATAATCCCATAGGCATGCCAACTTCCATCACCACCCTTTGCAAAACAGTGGTCGTTGGTATACCACGTTGTGTCGATCTCCTTGCGTGTATCATTCGGATTAAAAATATGCCTCCACTCTCCTGTTATTTGTGGAACTTCGATAATAATCTGCTTATTCAGATTATCTTTTTCTGTTTTACATCCTATTATAGCAACTAGCGATAGTAAGATAACAATCAAAAAATTTTTCATATTAAGGAATGTATTGTAGAATTCAACTGAACCCATTATTATTATGCGATAATAACTTTTATCTAGTGTATTTATACACCCTATCCTCCATATTTTTATTACGAATATCGCTAGAGTGAAGGGTTGGTAGGTTACTACTTGGACGATCTAGATAAAAATAGGCTGTAGATGAGACATCATCACGGCGATAGTAGGTTGTCGATACATTATCAGGGAAGTCATCATCGGTGTATTTTGGAGGATTTTCCATATCTAGATACCTCTTGCTAGCATCCATACCATCTGCCTCGACATACGACCATAAAACTTCGAACTCAGCTCCACGAGCTGCCATTTCTCTTAGTTTCCATCTAACTGCATTACCCATCTGCTGAATTGTAACTTTACAATCCTCTCTAAAATAGACAGGATCATCTATATGGTATCTATAAAACGAATAGAGACAATTTTGATCGTCAGAAATTAATGATCCCTGCACTCTAGTGACATATTCACCCTGCCCCCATCCTGTACCAATATAATCCTCAGTGCCAGTACCACAAAGTGTTG
>JAWXTQ010000195.1:0-3559 GCA_044433405.1 Rikenellaceae bacterium | reverse complement strand
TACCACCTCATTAGCCCTCTCACCACAAGCAACAAACAAAATCACATCGGCAGCAGCCTGTTTTGAGATTGTGTGTTGTAGTACGGTTTTACCTGCACCAAACGGACCTGGAACGAAACCAGTACCTCCCTCAGCAATAGGGTTGAAGGTGTCAATTGCACGCATGCCTGTATCCATTGTTTTGATTGGACGTGGCTTCTCTTTATAAGCTAAAACAGCATCTTTTACTGGCCATTTTTGAATCATATTTAGAGAGTGCTCTGTACCTTGGCTATCTACGATAACCGCAACAGTGTCAGTAATTTTGTAATTACCTGCCGCAACAACACTCTTAACTGTATATTTTCCATTCATTTTGAATGGCACCATTATTTTATGGTCGATAAAATTCTCTTTTACTGAACCTAACCAGTCACCAGCAGTAACAACATCACCACTAGAGGCTATTGGTGTAAAATCCCACGACGATTCAAAGTCGATAGGAGAGTTATACACCCCTCTCTCAAGGAATAGCGCATCGAAACGTTGCAAGTCATTTTGCAAGCCATCATAAATACGCGACATAATACCTGGTCCTAAAGTCACCTCTAACATGTGACCTTCAAACTCTACTAGACTACCCGCTTTCAAACCACGAGTACTCTCAAACACCTGAACTGACGCTAGAGAACCATCAACTTTTATAACCTCTGACATCAATTTTACATCTCCCAAAGAGATATAACAAATTTCATTTTGTGATACAGCACCATCCACTTTAACCGTTACAAGGTTTGAAGTGATACCAACCACACGTCCTGTTGTCTTCATATAATTATTTTTTTTGTTATTTTAATTTATCTCGCACTATCAATAATCTGCTTCGATGTCAACTGCTTGGTGATACCCTCTAGCACCTCTTTCCCATATTGAGGTTTAAGGTTACTCCAACGCGTTAGCAACGAAATTTTCACCATATATGCAAGTACGGCCTCTAGATTAAAATAATCAAAAGTTATCAATTCATCAATTATCTTAATTCGGAGTTTATCAAGGTTTCTCTCCTTAAGCAAAATGTCACTCTCAGAGAGTATCTGCATTAACTCATCAATTTGTGAGAACTCATTTTTTAGAGAGAAGTCAGGCACAGTTTCATTTTGAATAATCAACTCTACAATATCATTATCTGATATAACTACTTTTTTGACATCTCCACCCAACTCTCTAATTGCGTATGCAGCAGAGATATTGCGGATATTTAGGTCAAAAAGCGACCACTCACGGATAAATCTATTATTAGAATTAAGCACCATTTGGTAATAGGCACTCCATATAGTGTTTTCGATTGGTAAGTTAGTGTTGATTTCAAATTCAGTGGCATACGCCTCGTCTTTAAAAGCAAGTAAAATCTTCTCGATATTTTCAGGCAGTTGTGGCAACTCTGCCAAATCAGACTCGTCTGACTCAGAGCTGCTATAATATTTGATTATCTGCTCAACTTGTTGCTCCGTAAGGTTAGATAGCGCACCATAAATACCGCGCTTACCCTTTCTCACCTCTAAAATATTCCTTAAATCGCAAAACCACCACAGCTCCTTGAGTTTACTAAAATCTCTTTTAGTGAGCTCATCTTTGAGGTATTCACAAAGGCTTTCTGCATCAAAATCCTTCGCATCATTTTCGATAGAATAATCAACAAGCGAAGAGACTATGTAATGATAATTTCCCATTAACACTCTTATTAGTTAGGTTTATAATAGGACTATTTACCAAAAACAATCTCTGAAACTTTAGTACTAAGAGATTCAGACAATAGAGCATCAAACTCTTCACTAGTAAAGCTAATATAGTAGCCTTCTCCTTTAGGTGAGATTGTAAAACCTCCTTTTAGTTTAGGAGAAACCTCTACTGATAGTTTTGACGCAAGTGCGCTATCTACTTTAGATTTAAGGTATTTGTCTGTTTCGTCAGCTTTGCCTTGAGCTACACTCAAAACAATTTCACTATCGCTACCAGTTGCCCACGCCTTAACAGCCTCAACCATAAGCTCCTTAACAAAGTCGCCATTTTCGAATGCTTTTTTCACATCCTCACTAACAACTTTACTAACTACTAGATTTTGGATATCTGTTTTTACTTGCGAAATCAACTGCTCACCAGTACGACGTAGTGCCGAAATTCCTAGCTCTTTTTGCGACTCAGCTTCTGCTTTGGCAGCGCTAACAATCTCTTGAGCCGACTGATTTGCCTGCTCCAAAATTGATGCAGCTTGCTCCGTTGCTTTAGCAATTAGCTCCTCAGACTCTTGTTTTCCTTTAGCTACACCTTCTTTGTATAACTGTTGTGTTAATTGTTGAATCTTATTTTCCATAGTTTAAAGAATCATTATATTTTTATTGTTACTTTATTTAATTAGCTTATCATTATGACAAAATATCATCACTACTTTGAGGGAAGTGCTTCCATCGACGATGAGACCACAACCACAAATATGGCTCTCGCTCAATCGACTCTTCCAACTTCTTAGCATAACGTTTTGTTATCTCGTATGGGTCAACTTTCTCTACTCCATCATAAATTTCCGTTGCATACGCCTCGTAATAGCCTCGTTTTGTTCTTCTAAAATCAAGAAACAACACTGGACAATTAAGCTTTAGCGACAATCTCTCAACACCTGGAAAAAATGCAGTTGGCTGATCAAGAAACATTATCCATTTCTTAATAATTCCGCGCGGTGGTGTTTGGTCTGCAATTAATGCATATATAGATTTTGCACCTGATCTTTTATCTTCAATCATCTGTTTTGCCACCTTAGCCATAGGTATTGGAATTGATTTAAAACGCGATCTTGTTTTATTAAAAAATTCATCCATTGGCTGGCTAGTCAAAGGGTGATACACCCCATAAACGTTATAAGGGGTGTGCGCACCATAAGTCGATGAGTACTCCCATTGAGCATAGTGTGCAAAGGCGGCAATAATAACTCCGTGCTCCTTAGCTTTTTGATTTATAAAATCACTATCGTGAAATACCATTCGCTCTTTTATCTGCTTCTCGGAGAATGAGGCCAAAAGCAGGGTTTCAATCATCACATCAGCCAAAAACTTATAAAAGTCAATCTCAATTTTTGAGAGTTGCTCCTGTGAATAAGAGGGAAAAGAGGCTTTTAAATTACTCTTAACAACCTTCAAACGATATTTAAAAACGCGACGAAGCACAAAGAAAACAAAATCCGAAATTAAATAGCAAAACTTATATGGCAGCATACCAAAAAGTTTTGATAGCACCCAAATCAGCAAAAATGTTGCTTTATTTAAAAAATTCCTGAATTTCACGTCTCTTATTTATTATTAAATCTGTTCTAATTCGTACATGTACTTAATCTCATCGCTCCACAACTCTGAGTTTGGTGTCTCTAGACATATTGGCATATCGTCAAAACGGCTATCATTTGCGATATATTCGAATATATCACTGCCTAGCGTTCCACGCCCAATACTATCGTGTCTATCTACTCTACTACCCAATGCTTTCATTGAGTCGTTTAGATGAATACCTTTTAGATATTTCATCCCAACAA
>JAWXTQ010000194.1:0-3568 GCA_044433405.1 Rikenellaceae bacterium | reverse complement strand
TTGCCAGAAAACATAACTTTTATTCACGCTGAGGATTTGTTGAAGAAATATCCAACACTTTCATCTAAAGAGCGCGAAAGAGAGGCAGCTAAAGAGTTTGGCGCAGTATTCCTTATCGGAATTGGCGGAGTAATGGCAAACGGAGAGAAACATGATGGTCGCGCTCCTGACTATGACGATTGGAGTACTCAAACTAGCGAAACAACAAAAGGTCTAAATGGTGATATCATTTTGTGGAACGAAGTTTTAGACGACTCTTTCGAGGTATCTTCTATGGGTATTCGCGTTGACAAAGAGGCACTAGTTAAGCAGTTAGAGATTGCTGGTTGCAGCGAAAGACTTGAACTAGAATTTCACAAATCACTTGTAGAAGACAGAATTCCTCTATCAATAGGTGGTGGTATTGGTCAATCAAGACTTTGTATGTTCTTGCTACGTTGCGCACATATTGGCGAGGTTCAATCATCATTATGGCCAGAAGAGATGATAAAAACATGTAGAGAAAATAATATCCAACTAAAGTAATTATTTAGCTCAACACAATCAACAAAAAATATATAATAACATAAAATACAATTATTATGAGTACTTTAAGATTTGATTTAATCAAAGAGGCATATAGCCGAAAAGCTGTACAGCTTGAAAATGTAGGTGGCCGTCCATCTGAAGATTTTGGAAAATTTGTTTTCAACCGCGTAAATATGAAAAAATATTTACCAAAAGATACTTTCAAAGCTCTTTCTAAAACTATTGATAATGGAGAGTCGCTAGATCGCGAAATCGCAGATAGCATTGCAACAGGCATGAAACAATGGGCAATGGATATGGGCGCAACTCACTACACTCACTGGTTTCAACCTTTAACTGGTGGAACTGCTGAAAAACACGACTCATTTGTAGATTATGATGGTTCTGGTGGTATGATTGAGGAGTTTTCTGGCAAATTGTTAATCCAACAAGAGCCTGACGCCTCTTCTTTCCCTAATGGTGGTCTACGTAACACTTTCGAAGCTCGTGGTTACTCAGCTTGGGATCCTTCATCACCTGCGTTTGTTGTGGGCGATACTCTTTGTATTCCTACAGTATTCATCTCCTACACTGGTGAAGCTCTTGACTATAAAACTCCACTTTTACGCTCAATTAACGCAGTTAACGATGCTGCCGTAAAAGTTGCAAAATACTTCAACGACGATGTAACTAAAGTCGTATCTAACTTAGGTTGGGAACAAGAATATTTCCTTGTTGATGAGGCTCTTTGGGCTGCACGTCCAGACCTTATGTTAACTGGTCGTACATTAATGGGACACGAAAGTGCTAAAAATCAACAGCTTGAGGATCACTACTTTGGTTCTATCCCATCACGTGTATTGTCGTTTATGACAGACCTTGAGCAAGAGTGTTTAAAACTAGGTATTCCAGTTAAAACTCGTCACAACGAGGTTGCTCCAAACCAATTTGAGCTAGCTCCTATTTACGAAGAGGCAAACCTTGCTAATGACCACAACTTGCTTCTTATGTCAATCATGAAGCGTATTGCTCGTCGTCACTATTTCCGTGTACTTCTTCACGAAAAACCATTCAAAGGGGTAAACGGTTCAGGTAAGCACAACAACTGGAGTCTTTGTTCTGACACAGGTATTAACTTCTTCTCAATTGGCAAAAGCCCACTTGAAAACCTTCGTTTTATCACATTTATTGTGAACACAATGATGGCTGTTTACAAACACAACGGTTTGTTAAAAGCATCTATTAGCTCTGCTACAAATGCTCACCGTCTTGGTGCTAACGAAGCTCCTCCTGCAATCGTTTCGATTTTCTTAGGCAAACAAATCTCTGAAGTTCTAGATAAATTAGAGGCCATCGACACTGACGACTCTCTAGTATTTGACGAAAAAGCAGCTATCACTCTAGGTGTTGCTCATCTTCCAGAGATTCTTCTTGACAATACTGACCGTAACCGTACATCTCCATTTGCATTTACTGGAAACCGTTTTGAATTTAGAGCTGTAGGTTCAACTGCAAACTGTGGTGGCGCTATGTTAACTCTTAACACAGTTGTTGCTCACCAACTTAAGAAATTCAGCATTGAAGTTGATCAACTAATCAGCGAAGGTGTTGGTAAAGATCAAGCTATCATTAAAGTAATCAAACGAATGATTACTGAGTGTAAAGCTATTCACTTTGAAGGTAACGGTTATAGCGATGAGTGGAAAGAGGAGGCTGCTAAACGCGGTTTAGATTGCGAAACAAGCGTTCCAGTTATCTTTGATGCATACCTTGATCCTAAAAATGTTGAAGCATTCACTGACTGCAATGTATTAACGTTAAAAGAGCTTGAATCACGTTGTGAGGTAAAATGGGAAATGTACACTAAGAAAATCCAAATCGAATCTCGCGTAATGGCAGACTTGACAATGAATCACATCGTACCAGTTGCTTCTAACTATCAAGCTACACTTCTTGAGAATGTAACAAGAATGAAAGCTTTATTCTCAG
Organism: Rikenellaceae bacterium; assembly: GCA_044433405.1. GTDB lineage: Bacteria > Bacteroidota > Bacteroidia > Bacteroidales > Rikenellaceae > CAMQVM01. The sequence continues at coordinate 1,072 of JAWXTQ010000194.1, read as the reverse complement.
GTGAAGAGTTTGCTCAAATTAGCGAGCAAGATCTTGATATTATCAGACGCATGGCTGCTCACCTTAACTTTATCAACAAGAAAACTGCTGAAATGGTTGAAGAGCGTAAAAATGCTAATATTATTGAATCTGAGCGTGAAAAAGCAATTGCATATCATGATAAAGTAGTTCCTCTTATGGATGAGATTCGTTACCACATCGACAAACTTGAGTTGATTGTTGACGACCGTTTATGGACTCTTCCTAAATACAGAGAACTATTGTTTATCAGATAGTAATATAAAGAATGAATCAGAATTTTTTAAAAAATGAAATTAAGCAGGGCCTTTACGACCCTGCTTATGAACATGATGCCTGTGGTGTAGGATTATTAATGGATATTCAAGGCAAAAAGTCGCACAAAATTATTGACGACGGCCTAAAAGTCCTAGAGAATATGATCCACCGCGGAGCTGAAGGTGCCGATCCAGATAGTGGGGATGGAGCAGGTATTATGATACAAGTACCACACGAATTTATACTGTTACAAGGCATTGCAGTTCCTGAAAAAGGAACTTATGGTACAGGACTTATATTTGTACCTAAAGATGATAATGCTACAGATATAATTCTTGAGTCTATCTCAAAAGCTGCTCTAAGCGAAGGTTTAGAGCTTTTGGCTGTTAGAGATGTTCCCACCGACAACACAATGCTTGGAAAGGTAGCTCTTGAAGCAGAACCGAGTGTAAAACAGATATTTGTAGTCGAAAAACAGGAGAGCGAACTAACACTAGATGTACGCTTATATCGTATGAGACGCATTGTTGAAAAGCAACATAGCAATGCTTATATAGTGAGTTTATCTACTCAAAATATTATTTACAAGGGGATGTTATCATCATCTCAACTTAGAGATTACTACCCTGACCTTAAAAACCCATCATTGACTAGTGCAATATCATTAGTCCACTCACGTTTTAGCACAAACACTTTCCCTTCTTGGGCGTTAGCACAACCATTTAGACTTCTTGGTCACAATGGTGAGATTAACACCATCAAAGGCAATAGATTGTGGAGTAAAGCGCGTGAGAGT
>JAWXTQ010000193.1:0-3590 GCA_044433405.1 Rikenellaceae bacterium | reverse complement strand
GCCAAAATATATAGTGCCCTTTGAAAGGGCACTATATATTTTGGCAGCTTTTTGCACCTCACTATCCGAGAGTGTTCGGCCGCTAGTTACCAGCGAAAATCTGCGTACCCCTTTGTTGTGGTTGTTGGTAGCCATCTCTAGGCACTCTTTCTCTGAAACTAGAGGATAGGTAGTTATGTTGCAGTTGTGAAATTTTGATTGTGAACACCACTTGCAATCCTCGCTACATCTGCCACTTTTGGCGTTAATTATCGAACATGTATCGAAATAGTCGCCACAGAAGTGCTCTCTGAGGCGATTTGCTAGCTTGTATATCTCTTGTTTTTCTGCTATGTTAACAATAGAGAAAGCCTCATCTTGAGATACTCTATACCCCTCTTTAATTTTTTTCTCTAAGTTTATGATATCTTCCAATTCCATTTTACTATATTTGTGCTTTAATTTTAAAGAATCAAAATGAATAATATTAACTCCTCTCAACGTTATTTGGTTAATGTTGAAAACAGACAAAGATATCTATTTTTGGATAATAAACAATATCTAAATTTATCATCTAATGATTATCTAGGTTTGAGCGATGTAGTTTTACAGCAAGAGTTTCTTGAAACTTGTGAGCCATTTACTTATTTTGCTCTCAGTAATCCCTCTTCTAGGCTTATGACTGGCAACTCTAATTGCTATGCTGTGTTGGAGCAGAGTATTGCTCGTTTGTTTGGCAGAGAGGCGGCACTTGTGCTTAGTAGTGGATATTTAGTTAACTCAACTCTGATTGGTGCGCTTGCCTCAAATCGCGATCTAATTATTGCAGATAAATTGGTTCACGCCTCAATGATAGATGGCATCAAACTTTCTGGATGTGACTTCGAAAGATTTAGACATAATGATATGAACCATTTGCGAAAGATTTTGCAACTCAGACGTGCAAAACACGAAAACGTATACATTTTAGCTGAGTCGATATATAGCATGGATGGTGATGTTGCTCCACTTTCAGAATTAGTCGCTATCAAAAATGAGTTCGATTGTAAGATATATCTTGACGAAGCCCACGCCTTTGGTGTTAGAGGACAGCGAGGTGGAGGTCTTGCACAGCAGATGTGTTTAGATGATGAGATAGATATCATTGTTGCTACACTAGGTAAAGCTGCCGCCTCACAGGGTGGTTTTGTGGTTTGTAGTAACGCTATAAAACAAACTTTAGTTAACAAAATGAGAGGTTTGATATTCTCTACAGCTATCTCGGATGTCTCGTTAAGATGGAGCAATTTTATTATTGAAAGGATGGCGTCACTAAACGATAGGCGTGAGGCGTTGGCGTCGCTGAGTCGCAAGTGTGCAGAGAAGTTGTCTGTTGAGTGTGAGAGTCATATATTTGCTTATGTGTTAGGCTCTAATGAAAAGGCTGTTGAGGTTCAACTAAAGCTAAGGGAGTGTGGTTACTGGGTGAATGCTATTCGTTATCCAACTGTTCCAAAGGGGAGTGAGAGGTTGCGTATATCATTAAATGCTCAAATGTGTGATCGAGAAATAGAGGGGTTTATAGAGTGCTTAAAAAGCTTGTAACTTTTGCTTGATAATGTTTTTTCACTCGATTTAAATATTTTTATGTATATTTGCATCGTTAATAATGCAAAAAAAATAATGAAAAATCTTATAAGAACACATAATTTGCTATGCAACAATGTTTTGTTGCTAGAGAAGTGCATTGTTATCAACTCTAATATTAAGCGACGACGACGATAGTTTTTCGACTACGTGTCGGAAGTGCACTTAAAATTTCATGTTGCTAGGCATTTTGTGCCTAATTCACTTAAACAATATTTACACCCCCTTTATAATTTACTAAATTTACAAAAGAAGAGTAATTTTAGTATGTAGAGTTATAAAGCCTATTAAAACAAAGATGACAATTGACGATTTCGTGGTGATAGTAGCCACAGAAGAACATGTAGCGTTTGCCGAAGAGATATGTGAAGAGATGCACTCTTCAGCAAAAGCAAGAGGAACAGGAATAGCAAAACGCTCGCCAAATTACGTGGCACAGAAGATGATAGATTCGAAAGCGGTTATCGCTTTCCATAAAGATGGCCGCTGGGCAGGATTTAGTTATATAGAGACATGGGGACATGGCGATTATGTAGCAAATTCAGGGTTGATTATCTCACCTCCATTTAGACAGTTAGGGCTTGCCAAAAAGATTAAAACAATGACATTTGCCCTGTCAATTAGACGCTTTAAAGGAGCAAAATTGTTTGGTCTCACTACAGGTTTGGCAGTGATGAAGATTAATTCAGAATTAGGTTATCATCCAGTTCCATACTCAGAGCTTACTGATGATGTCAACTTCTGGAAAGGATGCGAAAATTGTGTGAATTATCTTATTCTAAAGATGAAAGATCACAAAAATTGTTTGTGTACTGCAATGATTTTTGATCCTAAAGAGCAGCATACTGATGTTGACGTTGATGGTATTTTGGGCGGATATGTTCCTCCTGTTGAAGATTAAAATTAATAAAAACTAAAAAATAGATAATAATGAAAAAAGTTGTTTTAGCATTTAGTGGTGGTTTAGATACCTCGTACTGTGCGATATATTTGGCAAAAGAGATGGGTTTAGAGGTGCATGCTGCACTTGCTAATACTGGTGGTTTTTCGGATGCAGAGTTGAAAAAAATTGAAGATAGAGCTTGGGCGTTAGGTGTTAAGAGCTATGTTTGCCTAGATGTTTCGAAAGAGTATTACGATCAAACAATTAGATATATGATATTTGGTAATGTTCTTAAAAATGGAACATATCCTATCTCTGTAAGTTCAGAACGTATTTCGCAAGCTACTGCAATAGCTAAATACGCAGCAGAAATGGGTGCTGAGTATCTTTGCCACGGTTCAACAGGTGCTGGTAATGATCAAGTGCGTTTTGATATGGTTTTTGATATCATTGCTCCTCAAATCGAGGTTCTTGCTTTGATTCGTGAAAAACGATTGAGTAGAGAGGAGGAGATTGAGTATCTTCGCTCTTATGGTGTGGATTTCGACTTCAAAAAAGCTGAATATTCAATAAATCAAGGTATTTGGGGAACTTCAGTTGGAGGAAAAGAGACTTTAACTTCATCTAAAACATTACCAGAAGAGGCTTATCCATGTCAATTAGAGGCTAGCGACACTCAACGCGTAACTTTAACATTTGATAAAGGTGAAGTAGTTGCAATTAATGGCGTGAAATATGACGACAAGGTTAAAGCGATTCAAGAACTTCAAAAAATTGCTGCACCTTACGCTATAGGTCGTGATATGCACGTAGGTGATACAATTATTGGTATCAAGGGTAGAGTAGGCTTTGAAGCTGCTGCACCTATGATTATCATCAAAGCACACCATACTCTAGAGAAGCACACATTAACAAAATGGCAACTTTTCTGGAAAGATCAAATCTCATCTTTCTACGGAAACTACCTACACGAGGGTCAATATTACGATCCAGTGATGCGCGATATGGAGGCTATGCTTGATAGCAGCCAAGAGTGTGTGTCGGGAGATGTGTTTGTTGATCTACACCCATACCGTTTTGTTGTTGTTGGTATTGAGAGTGA
>JAWXTQ010000192.1:0-3609 GCA_044433405.1 Rikenellaceae bacterium | reverse complement strand
TCATAGTTTTTAAACTATAAAGATACTGAAAATCAGGGACTTATACAAATTTTTAAGACACTTATTTAATTGAATTTCATATATTTATGAGGTTTTTTTGAATTTTTGTCATGTAGTAAATATGAAAATAATAGAAAAAAATTTTCATTGTAAGATTTTTTTTATACTTTTGTGGATAAACTAAATCGTAAAAATAGGTGAGTGTTGTCTTTTTCGGTACTCACTAATAATAAAAAATTTAAGATGTCAAGAGAAAAGAAATTTATCACTTGTGATGGTAATTATGCGGCTGCGCATATCGCTTATATGTTTAGCGAAGTCGCAGCGATCTATCCTATCACACCATCTTCTACTATGGCAGAATATGTAGATGAGTGGGCTGCTAAAGGCAGAAAAAACATGTTTGGACAAACTGTAAAAGTTGTTGAAATGCAATCTGAGGCGGGTGCAGCAGGTGCAGTGCACGGCTCATTGCAAGCGGGTGCATTAACGACCACCTTTACGGCATCACAAGGTTTGCTTCTTATGATTCCAAATATGTATAAAATCGCAGGTGAATTGTTGCCTAGTGTATTCCATGTGTCAGCTCGTTCGTTAGCTGCTCAGGCTTTATCTATATTTGGTGATCATGCCGACATTATGGCTTGTCGTCAAACTGGTTTTGCTATGATTATGGCTGGTAGCGTTCAACAAGTAATGGACCTTTCGGCTGTTTCGCATTTGACTGCACTTCAATCTAGAGTGCCTTTTATTAACACTTTTGATGGTTTCCGTACTTCTCATGAGATTCAAAAAATCGAATCACTAGAGATTGAAGATTTAGAGCACCTGTTAGATAAAGAGGCTTTAGCTAGCTTCCGTCAAAGAGCGCTTAATCCTGCATCGCCTGTTACTCGCGGTACAGCTCAGAATCCTGATATATATTTCCAAAGTCGTGAGGCTTCAAATAAATTCTACGATGCAATCCCTGATATGGCTGCTAAATATATGGCTGAGGTTTCAGCTATTACTGGCCGCAATTACGCTCCATTTACATATTATGGTGCTGAGGATGCTGAGAATATTATCGTTGCAATGGGTTCGGTAACTGAAACAATTATCGAAACTATCGACTACCTAGCTTCTAAAGGCGAAAAAGTTGGTCTTGTTACAGTTCATCTATATCGTCCATTCTCTGTTAAACACATGATGGAGGTGATGCCTAAGAGCGTAAAACGTATCTGTGTGCTTGATAGAACTAAAGAGCCAGGAGCAAATGGTGACCCTCTATACCTAGATGTTAAAGAGGCATTCTACGGTCAGGAAAATCAGCCTTTGATTGTTGGTGGTCGTTATGGCCTATCATCTAAAGATACTACACCTGCAACTATGTTAGCAGTGTTCGAAAATCTTAAAATGAATGAGCCTAAAAATCAATTTACTGTTGGTATTGTAGACGACGTTACATTCAAATCTTTGCCTATGGGTGAGGAGCTTAACCTTGATAGCGAAGGTCTTTTTGAGGCTCGCTTTATTGGTTTAGGTGCTGATGGTACTGTTGGTGCTAACAAAAACTCTATCAAAATTATTGGTGGTAGCACTGACAAATATTGTCAAGCTTACTTCTCTTATGACTCTAAGAAATCGGGAGGTTACACCTCTTCTCACTTGAGATTTGGTGATCACCCAATTCACTCTCCATATCTTGTGACTACTCCAAACTTTGTGGCTTGTCACGTTCCTTCTTACCTAGGTAAATATGACCTACTTAAAGGGTTAAAAGATGGTGGTACATTCCTTCTTAATAGTATTTGGGATGCTGAAACAACTAGAGAACACCTTCCTAGCGATATGAAGCAGTATCTTGCTCAGCATAACATCAACCTATATATCATCAATGCAACTAAGATTGCTACTGAGCTTGGTTTAGGTAACCGCACAAACACTATCATGCAGAGTGCATTCTTTAAAGTGGCTGAGGTTATCCCTTACGACGAGGCTGTAGATCAAATGAGAAAAGCAATCTACAAATCTTACGGTGCTAAAGGTGAAGATATCGTCAATAAAAACTATGCTGCGGTTGAGCGTGGTAGCGATGTAGAGAAAGTTGAAATCCCTGCTGAATGGGCTTCTATTACTGTTGAGCCTAAGAGCGTTGATTCAACTTTGCCTGAATTTATCACAGAAATTGTTGAGCCTATCAACTCTCTAGAGGGTGATAGCTTGCCAGTAAGTGCGTTTAACGGTAGAGAAGATGGTACTTGGGATGCAGGTACATCACAATACGAAAAACGTGGTATTGCTGCTTACGTTCCAGAGTGGGATGCCGACAGCTGTATTCAATGTAATCAATGTGCTTATGTTTGTCCTCACGCTGCAATCCGTCCTTTCTTATTGACTGAAGAGGAGGCTGCTGCTGCACCAGAAGGAACAACTCTAGCTGCTGGTAAAGGCCCAATCAAAGAGTACAAATTCAAAATCCAAGTTAGTCCTTATGACTGTACTGGTTGTGGAAACTGTGCTAATGTTTGTCCTGCACCAACTAAAGCTCTACTTATGAAACCTCTAGAGTCGCAAATAAATGCTAATGAGGCTGCTAAATGGAGTTATATGCACGAGAAAGTTGGATATAAAAATGTAGTTGATAAGAGTAAAAACGTTAAGAATAGCCAATTTGCTCAGCCTTTATTTGAGTTCTCAGGTGCTTGTGCTGGTTGTGGTGAAACTCCTTACGTGAAGCTTATAACTCAACTATTTGGTGATACTATGATGGTTGCAAATGCTACTGGTTGTTCTTCAATCTATGGTGGTAGTGCTCCTTCAACTCCATATTGTATGAATACTAAAGGTGAAGGTCCTGCATGGGCAAACTCACTTTTCGAAGATAATGCTGAGTTCGGATTTGGTATGCGTTTTGGCGTTGAGTCTCAACGCGACCGTCTTGAAGATGTGATGAAAGAGGCTATCGCTTCATGTTCAGTTTGTAGCGATGAGCTTAAAGCTGCAATGCAAGAGTGGATTGATACTCGTGCTAAGTTAAATGAGAACAAAGCTGCTTCTGCTAAAGTTGTTGAGCTTGCTTCTAATTGTGACTGCTCTTATTGCAAACAAATAATCGACCTTAAATCATTCTTACCTTGCCGCTCGCAATGGATATTTGGTGGTGACGGTTGGGCTTATGATATCGGTTACGGTGGTCTTGACCATGTGATTGCAACTGGTGCAAATGTAAATATCTTAGTTCTTGATACTGAGGTTTACTCTAACACTGGTGGTCAATCTTCTAAATCAACTCCAGTTGGTGCCGTTGCTAAGTTTGCTGCTTCTGGTAAGCGTATTCGTAAGAAAGATCTTGGCGCAATGGCAATGACTTATGGTTATGTTTATGTTGCGCAAGTTTCGATGGGTGCTAGCCACAATCAATACCTTCAAGTGTTGAAAGAGGCTGAAGCTTTTGATGGACCATCTTTGATTATCGCTTATGCTCCATGTATCAACCACGGTTTGAAAGGTGGTATGGGTAACTCACAAGCTACTGCTAAAAAAGCGGTTGAGTGTGGTTACTGGCACTTGTGGAGATACAATCCATCTCTAATCACTGCGGGTAAAAATCCATTCTCATTGGATTCA
>JAWXTQ010000191.1:0-3673 GCA_044433405.1 Rikenellaceae bacterium | reverse complement strand
TGCCTTTGTCTTTGATTTTAGTGTCTTTCATAGTCAAAAATGTCGTAGTTTTTAAACTATAAAGATACTAAAAATCAGGGACTTATACAAATTTTCAAGACACTTATTTAATTGAATTTCATATATTTATGAGGTTTTTTTGAATTTTTGTCATGTAGTAAAATAATAACCGAAAATATTATGAAAAAAATTGTTTTGTTTTCATTCATTGCAATTATGTTTGGATGTCAGAGTGTTGATACCAACTCTGGAGATTTGATTTCTATTGATCTTGCAAAGTTAATGAATGTAGGGAAGAAAGATTATACTTTCGACTTTAAGGATGTTAGTTTGATAACTTTAGAGGATAATGACAACTCTCTGTTAGGAAACATATCTATTGCTGGTGCAAGTGAAGATGTGTTGGTTTTATCCTCTAATAATAAAGTTTATCTCTTTGATGCACGCAGTGGCGAACACATACGTACTATCGACAAGGTGGGTAAGGCAGGTAATGAGTATGTAATGAATTGGTGTACAACCGCAGATTTTGACTCTCAGTCAATCTCTATCTTTGATTGGAGTTCTAAAAAAGTGGTGAAATACTCATTCGAAGGAGAATTTATAAATAAAGTCGATAATGACTCTATAATATGGACTGCTGCTAATGGAGGGTATAATTATGCTTTTAACTCTCCTAAACTTCCTACTAAATATGATTTTGGAATTTATGATTCAGATTGGAGTCTTGTTAAAGGTAGTAAGCTTAGGAAGTATACAAACGAGAATTCTAATAGATTGTTTGTTGTGGGTATGTATAATATCGACAACACAATATATGTGTCGATTGACGATACAACTTCTCTCTTCAATGAAAAATTTGAGCTGCAACCGCTATTTGTAATGAATAAAGGGAGCTATAAATGTCCAAAAGATGTAGAGACTGATTTAGCTCAGAAAGATCAATTAAAAAATTATGTGACATCTGACTATTTAATGATTATGGGTGACTATATCTTCTACGACTACATGTATAATGACAAGAAATATCAAGATGTATGGAGTCTTAAAGATAGAGATTTGCTTTATAGAAATATTCTAGAGGGTAGTGTTGATAGAGTCTTAAATTTCAAAGCTAGTGAAGGTCAGCTAAGTGGTTTTCCTATAAACTACAAAGGTACACTAATCTATACCGATAAGCCAAAATATGTAAAAGATAATAGAGCCTATTTTGAAATAGAGCCTACCTACATAAATGATTTAGGTGTGTTAGATAGAGAGGTGGAAAATCCTGTGATTATGTGTGTCGAATTTATGTAAATGGAATTATTTATCAAAAGAAATGAAATAAACAACAAAAATCATAGAGATATAAAACCTAACATTATGTTTAACAACCCTATTGTTCTTCATTAAAAAAAACAACCTATCGCTTAAAGGTTGTTTTTTTTATCACCACGCCACAGAGCACTTTTTGCGCAGCAAAAAGTGCTTTTAATGGGCGGTGGCGATGTGGAGATCTGGACTCTCCTTGCGGAGGGCAGGGGTCAGAGACCCCTTTGGGAGAAACTGCGTTTCTCCTGTGCACATGCTCGGTGAGCAGAGTTATTAATCATTATCGACGTTATCGGCGTTAATCATTATTATAGAGTTCGCTACTAGTCGATAGCTCCACAATAGCTTTTGATAGCTCCTGGATTACGCTTTTGATGTGTCGTTCGCCTTTCTCCTTAGTTGCTGAGCGTGGGTCGCCTATGCCTGTGTCATTGCTGACCTTTTGCCAGTTGCGTGGAGTCCATATTTTGCCGCTTTTGAGCGATTCAACAGCGAAACTCTTGCTTGCACCGTTGCCAGCAGTGGAGATGTCGATTAGCTCTGGGTGGAAATGGAGCATTGCAGAGCTTTCAAGGTCGCCAGCATGGTCGCCAGGGTTTTCAAAGAAATCACCCTCCTTAACTATCTTATACCACTCAGTTGTTGCAATTAAGAAATCTGGCTTCTCAATAGTTAGGTCGCGAATCATGTTTTTAAAGTTGTTGCCTCCATGTCCGTTAACGATAAGAAGTCGTTTGATTCCTTGGGTGTATAGCGATGTTACAACGTCACATAATATTGCATATTGAGTCGCATAACGAGTGTGAATACAGAAGGGTAGCGTGTGTTGACCTACGTTTTGAGAGCCGAAATTAACGGCAGGAAGCACAATGCTTTTAGCTCCTTGTGCATTAGCTTCTACTGCTGCCTCGACTGCAATATCGTGTGATAGGATAGAGTCGGTAAGGTATGGTAGATGATAGTTGTGCGGTTCGATAGCACCCCAAGGTAGAATTGCTAGATTGTAGCTGTTTTGTTTGATATCATGGTAGGATGATTTTTCTAAATCTATCCCTCTTACACAATTGATGCTCATAGTTGTTTAGTTTTTTATTGATAATATAAAATTTTCGATTTTTTTGAATATAATCTCAATATCAAAATCATCCTTACAAAGTTTCTCAACAGGACACCAACCATCTTTAGCGCGATTAATAATGTGTGGTGTTGTTTGTAGGTGTGTTATTTTAATGTTGTAATCTTTGGCTAATTCGAGCGCATTAAGGCTAATAGTGTCGGTGATAAGCTCTTTAACTCCCCCTTTTATCATTAGCGCAATAGCACCTTTGCCAACTATTTTATCGGCTACGATTGCTTCGTTCAGTATATCACTCTCGCTCTTGATTATGTTGTATAAATCTGCAACACCTCTTGATTTGTATCTGTATAATTTATCCTCTTTGTTTACTAGTAGCGATAAACCCTCACTTTTTAATATGTCGAATAGATGGTTAGTCATAGTGTAATACCTATTAAAACTCAACAACCATTGATAGAAATCAATGGTTGTTAAAGTTAGATTCTATCTGAAGAAGCTGTGCATTCTTTCAAATATATTTGGTTCTTTGTCCTTTGTTGGAGCGAAATTTTTTGATTCTGATAGTTTCTCGACCAATTTTTTCTCATCGCTAGAGATATCTTTAGGGATATATACGTCAACTACAATCAAGAAGTCTCCATTGCCGTAACCATTGATGTCAGGTAATCCTTTGCCGCGCAAACGCAACACTCTACCAGGTTGAGTGCCTTTGTCGACTTTGATTTTAATCTTACCCTCAATTGCTGGTACTTCGATATTAGCACCCATAATTGCATCGGCCACGTTTAATTTTAGGTTGTAAAGCAAATCATTGCCATCGCGAATTAGCTCTGGATGTTGTTCCTCCTCAATTAAAACTAATAAATCACCATTGACACCTCCGTTTTTGGCTGCATTACCTTTGCCTGAAACAGATAGTTGAATGCCCTCGCCAACTCCTTTAGGGATGCGAATATCAACAACCTCTTCTGCTTTTACAGTTCCGTCACCGTGACATTTGCTACATTTGTGGGTGATGATTTTGCCACTTCCTGAACAAGTAGGACAAACAGTTGTTGTTTGAGTACGTCCAAAGAATGTGTTAACAACTTGTGCTACATATCCTTGACCGTTACATGTGCTGCAAGTAGAGTATGAGTGTTCATCTTTAGCACCAGTGCCCGAACATTTATCACAAGTGATTAGTTTGTTGATTTTAAGTTTCTTGTCAACTCCTTGAGCCACCTCTTTAAGCGAAAGTCTAACCTTTACTCTCAAGTCAGAGCCGCGGTTACCTCTTTG
>JAWXTQ010000190.1:0-3676 GCA_044433405.1 Rikenellaceae bacterium | reverse complement strand
TGGCTACCAACAACCACAACAAAGGGGTACGCAGATTTTCGCTGGTAACTAGCGGCCGAACACTCTCGGATAGTGAGGTGCAAAAAGCTGCCAAAATATATAGTGCCCTTTCAAAGGGCAACTCAATAAAACTTTGCGCCTCAATGGGACTATTAGCAAAAGAGCAACTTGAGTTATTATATAAAAGCGGAGTGAGTCGCTACCACTGTAATCTAGAGAGCGCACCATCAATGTTTTCTCGGCTCTGCACAACCCACACTATAGAGGATAAATTAGCAACAATAAAAGCTGCAAGAGAGGTGGGAATGAAGATATGCTCTGGAGGGATTATTGGCATGGGAGAAAGCATGGCTCAACGTATTGAATTTGCGCTACTTCTACGCAAAGTTGCCCCAGATTCGATACCTCTCAATATCTTAAATCCAATTAAGGGAACAGCACTAGAGCACACTCAACCACTTAGCCAGGAGGAGATACTTGTATCACTTGCAATGTTTCGCATCGTTAATCCTGAAGCCTCAATAAGATTTGCAGGAGGACGAGGAGCACTTAGCCCTCAGGGGCAAATCACAGCTCTGCAATGCGGCATTAATGGCGCAATTGTGGGCGATCTGCTCACCACTATCGGCGACAAAGACATTGAAGCCGACAGAAAGATGTTTGAAAAGTATTACACAAACTTTTAACACCAATTTTCAGGCATGAAGAACTTTTTAACAGACATAAACAACCAACAAAAAGGGACAGATATCCTAAGAAGCATATTTGTGTATTGTCTAGAGAGTGGCAAATCAACCATCCCTCAGATATCAAAGAGCCTAAATATTAGCGTTCCTACTGTAACGAAACATGTGAATGAATTGTGCGAGAATGGTTACTTTGTAGATTATGGCAAGATTGAATCCAAAGAGGGTCGTCCAGCGAACATCTATGGAATAAACGCCTTGTCATGCTATTTTATAGGGGTAGACATCACACCTCTGCTACTTAGCATTGCAATTGTAGATCTCACTGGTAGTATAATTAGCATGTCAATAGACAAAGATTATATTATCGACAATAGCACTAAAGCGTTAGATGATATCTGCAAAAGAATAGACAACTTCATCACTAAAACTGTAAAATCGAAGAAGATTGAAGATGCTAGTAAAATATTAAATATTAATGTCAACGTAACGGGGCGCATAAATTCGCGCACTGGATACAGCTATAGCACCTTCAACACTGGTGAGAACTCCTTCGCTAGTGTTATCAGTGAGAAATTGGGCTACCATGTGACCATCGAAAACGATACACGTGCAAAAACCTACGGCGAATATTGTAATATCCAAGGAACAAAACCAGAGATGATGCTCTGCATCAACATCGACATGGGTATAGCAATGGGCGCGGTGATTAATGGTGAGTTATTAACTGGTAAATCGGGGTTTGCAGGTGAATTTGGCCACACCTCAGTGTTTGACAACGAAATCCTCTGCCACTGCGGAAAGAAAGGTTGCCTTGAAACCGAAATATCAGGCGCAGCATTAAGACGCGAAGTGTTAGAGAAAATCAATGGTGGCTCAGAATCATCGCTATCAACTAAAGTCAAAAACGGAACTGACATCTCAATATACGATATAATTGAGGCAATCAACCAAACCGAAGATATGTTATGTATAGAGATAATTGAGAATATAGGCTTTAAATTAGGCCGCTACATAGCCAACCTAATCAACCTATTCAATCCTGACAAAATCATAATATCTGGGCTACTTGCACAAACAGGAGATTTTATACTAAACCCAATAAAGATTAGCGTAAAGAAATACGCACTAATGCTAGCGAGCTATGACACCGAAATCCAAATATCAAGCCTAAATTACGAAGCAGGAGTAATCGGTGCGTGCCTTTTATCGCGTAACCGCACTTTAGGCACACACAGCTAGACTCAGGTGTTTTTATTTTGCAGCTACTTGAAGAATGGTATAGTAGCCGTTTTCGGTTTTAGGGTCTTTGCCCACTGTGATTGATAGTTGCACATCGGCATTATCTATAATCTCAGCTTTTAGCTCTAATGTAACTATTTCTCCGCTTTGCACCGCACTAGTTATTAATGCGTTGTAGTTTTCGGTTGTGCTATAACCTGTAGTTTCAAACTCTTCTACTGCTGCTTGAACTTCATCAGTAGGAGTATAGTCACTATTATAAACAACACTGTAGGTTAATGTTGATGTGTTGATTTTTGATTTTGCGCTGTTGTTGTACTCTAGGTTTAAATATCCCACTGCTGCTGACGTACCAGTCGACACATTTGTTTGGTATGTCTCACCTACAGATAACTTTTCATCTTTAAAAGTAAGATAATAATAGACATCATCCACCACTTGACAATATGTGTCGGTTGTCCCTTCTAAAAGATACAAAGAGGGATTGTCGGCCAGAACGACATCAAGTGCTTCTCCAATCAAAGAGTTTAAAAAATGTGACTGCACAACTTCGATAGTTTGCGAAGAACTAACACTACAACTCTCAGAATCAAAAATGTATGTATATTTACATGAAACCTCGTATGTACCTGGAGAACTCCATGAGGTTGAGAATGTAGAATAACCATCCTCTCCAACTCCCGTAAAACCAATACCTTCGCTCTCTTTATACCAATACACTTTATCAATTGTTTGAGCTGGCGAATTTTGAACTAAAGGGACTTGAAATGTAATAACTTGCCCTGTAGCAATTGTGCTCGATTTTGAGATAGTTATATCGCCTATTTCAGCTGCATCTACAATAATTTCTTCATTTTCTGAGCAGCTTGAAAAAGCTAACAATAGCACACTCATTAATGATAAAAACAAATTTACCTTTTTCATTATTTTTAATTTTCGTTTTAACAAGCATTATAGAGCAAAAAACGGCTGCTCTACAACACCTGATATATTATATTCTCGTTTATAGTTGTGTTTTTGCCTTGCCAAATAAAATTACCTTTCTTATCGACTAACACTGCAAAGGGAACAAACTTAACTCCAAAATTCTTGAATGTTTCGCCCTCCTCATCGTGATAAACAGTAAAATTAACATCTTTTTCTTGAAAATACTCTTTTACCTTATCCACATCATCCTTAGTAATCAATATAAAATTAACTTCATATTTAAATTGGCTGGCTATCTCTTGAAGTGCTGCTATTTGTTTATCATTTTGCGGTGAACCGAGTATAAAAAAATCTATATAAGCAGGGGCCGCCTTCATTGGGACATCTCCCAAAATAAGCGAAGTTACTACTATTTGCGGAACTTTCTCTTTATACACCAACCTTTGAGCTGAACCCCAAAATGGCACAGCGACAAATAAAATGACTGATAACATGTACTTGTTCATACAACTAATATTCTTTGTTTATAGAGTGCAAATATACAATAATTTTTTATAATATATCACTTATAATCAAGTATAAAAACTCATTTACACTAGTAATAAAACAAAACTGTTCTTACTACAACTCTTGATCTGCTTCAAATTCGGGGGCTTGATACTCAAAATTATCTTTTAGCTTGAATTTGAGATAGGTTATAGGCTTACCCTCTGCAAGATACCTCGCCTCATAGGTTGTTTGTAGCGATGTAACCTCAATCGGAACTTCGCCCTCTGGTGCGTTATATATATCGTCATTAGCTATCAACTGCTCTAAAGAGT
>JAWXTQ010000189.1:0-3731 GCA_044433405.1 Rikenellaceae bacterium | reverse complement strand
GCATTGCAATCATAAAATGCATACGAACCAATAGATTCCGCTAGTGGCAAAGAGACTTGGGTTAGGGCATCGCAATTATAAAATGCAGACGAACCAAGGGAGTCAACTAAAGGTAGATAAAGATTTGCTAGGGAGCTACAACCACGAAAGGCCGAATTACCAACCTCTGTGGCTTTAGGTGCGGAGAATGATACAATCGAACTTATAGCCTCACTACCTATATAGAATGCTGTTGAAGGGATTCTATCTAGATTTGGGAATGTGAGACTGATTTTGCGGCCAGTTCCTTCTAGTACGTTTAGTGCATCGTTTAGCCCTATAAACATTGCTAGTGGTGCTTCGGTGTCGGTGATTGTCCACTCGTCTGAGTAGATAGGGTAGTTGGTTGCGCTAAATTCGCTTAGGGTTGTTGGGGTGATATCTTCAATTTGGTTTCCTCCATTGATTGCTGCAAATGAGCTATACACCACCATGCCTCCGCCATCAATTGGAGCTAGTAGAGCTTTGCTACTTACATTCACACTCGCGCCAACAGTAAGAGTTATTTGGCTTAAATCTAAGCTACCAAATACATTTACACTATTATCTCCAAAAATTGTCAACTGAGATGTTGTTGCCATTGTTAATGATGTTAATGCTGAACATCCAGAAAAAGCATAAGTGCCAACTTCACTAACATTTTCCAATGATAATGATGTCAGTTTTGTACAGCCATAAAATGCGTATGTTCCAACACTCTCTGCTGATGGTAGTGATAACTCTACTATGCTTGTACACTGATAAAAAGCCTTTTCTTCGATAGTGTTGAGAAGAGGTAGAGAAAGCGTGGTTAGGCTTGCACAGCTATAAAAAGCAGATGCCCCAATCTCCAAAACATTATCCATCTCAACAAGAGTCATATAGTCACAATCATATAGAGAGCTTGCGCCTAGTGATGTTGCTACAGGCATTGATATTGACTCGAAGCCATCTTGATTATAAAGTCCTTTTTCAGGTAGTGATTGTAGGTTTGGAAACTCTAGCATTACTTTACTTGTTGTGTAGTTATACTTTGCTAGTGCACCGCGAAGTCCTGCCATATCGTCGTAGGTGGCAATTGAGTCGGTGATTATCCATTTTTTGCTTGCATCAGGGTATGAAGTTGCGCTGATTTCTGATAGAGAGAATGTTGCATCGCCCTCTGAAGTGCTATCACCCTCATCCCAACTATTGATTGTTGAGGAGATGAATTTGATTGTTTTGTTTTTAATCTCTAGTTCGAAAGTGTATTGCATACCTGCATAGAATAGTTTGCCATTCTCGAAACTTATCTCGTAGCTATCACCGTCAACCTCGATAATTGCAAAAGTTGCGTTGCTTTCGATATTTTGGGGAGTAATTATGGCTTTATAGCTATTTGTGCCGTTTGAAGCCATTGTGATACTCTCTACCGATCCTTTTGCTGAAGAGGATCCAGTTATGATGTTGTAGTCAACACCTCTTTGAGCATAAGTTGTTGCAACGGCCTCATCAAGAGATACGTCGGTTGTAGAGATATTGATAATTACACGAGTCAAAAGGTGATTGAATGTTAAGCGTGGGGTAGTGCTCTGTGTTGAGCTTACTGAGCTACTCATTAAATCGCTAAGGGTGTAATTAGTGTATGTGCTTTGATCATCCTGCACCTCAAAACTTACAGCTCCCGACTCTGAAACCTCCATGTATGGGTATACAGCTTTGTATGATAGATATTGGTCGCTATCCTCTAGTTTGATTGGTGATTCGCTTGTGAAAATTGCATCGTCAGAGAGAGTGTAACACACATTTTGACGATAGAGCGAATCATCGCTAGTGTAGGCCATAACTGAGATTTGATCGCCAGTTTCGAAACCTGAATCTGTTGCACGAGTTGAAATCTCACTCTCGAAATACACCTCTATCTCCTCTTGAATTATTGAGGAAGAGGTGTTGATTGCCTCATCCTTTTGGCATGAGGCAATGGCAAGTGCTATAGTGCACGCTGCCAATCCATTTTTAAATAAATTTTTCATCTTATTTATGTTTTTATTACTTTATTATATTAATATGAGCTATCTCCATCTTCCTATGGATTTATATCGCCACTGAATGAGATTGAGCTTCTTGTGATATTTAGTGTGTATGAACTCTCTGTTCCAGATGTGAAACTTGTAGAGCTACTAGTTGTTAAAGTGTAGTTGTTGCTACCTACACTTACCACTATAAACTTAGAGCCTGAAGCGATAGTTTGTGGTGGGAGAATTACGCTATATGTTCCATCGCTATTTGCAAGAGCTTTGATTGCTACTGCATCACCGCTTGCAACATAAGAGTTTGTTTTGATATTGCAATCAACACTGTTTTGAGCATAAACAGTTACTGTTGCATTTGTAAGGTCAACTTCGCTAGATGTTAAGCTAAACTGTACACTCGACAATCTGCGATAGAATGTGAAACTAGGATTGCGGCTATCTGTTGCCGAAAGCGATGAGCTTAGCAGATCGCTAGTTTTGTAGTTTGCTTGTGTCGATTGATCGCTGTTTACACTAAACGAAAATGAGGTAGATTCACTTGCACTGTATGGATATAGAGCGTAGTGTATCAACTTCTGACTCTCATCATAAGGGTCAAACTCTATCGGTGTAGTGCTGCTAAATGTACCTGAAGCGTAGGTGTATTTCACTCCTGCACCAATAGTTAAGCCTGTTTGTGAGTCGTAGCTAGTAACAGCTATCTCATCACCACTACTAAATTGTGAAGTTGTTACTCCAAATGTTACTTCGGTTTCTAAAGGTTCTTTGCCCTCTTGCGTTAGGGTAATACTGCTAGATAAACTCTCTGTCTCAAAGTTAAAAGTTGCACTACGCGCTGTAAATTCGCTATTTGCACTATAGCTAACAGTGATAGTTGCATCGCCGTCACCGCTAGTTTGAGATAGAGTAATCCAACTAGGAAGGTCGGTTGCACTCCACGAGGTGTTAGATGTTACGCTGAGTAGGAAACCACCCGCTGATGAAGAAACGCTCTGTGAAGTTTTGCTGATTGAGAGTGTTGGTATAAACTCTTTTGCCTCTTGGGTTATAGTTACGCTTACTGACGAATTGTCGTAATTGAATGTTAATGTCTCACTGCGCGAAGTGTATTCACTATTCTCACTATAACTTACAGTGATAGCTGCATCGCCCTCACCACTAGTTTTAGATAGAGTAATCCAACTAGAGTTGTTGGTTGCACTCCATGAGGTGTTAGAGGTTAGATTTAACGAAAAACTACCTGCTGTTGCAGTAACGCTTTGCGTTGTTTTGTCGATTGAAAGAGTTGGTATAAACTCTTTGCCCTCTTGTGTGACAGTTACACTTACTGACGAATTATCATAACTAAATGTAAACGAACCTGTTCTTGAGCTGTAATCACTATTCTCTCCATAACTTACAGTGATAGCCACATCGCCCTCACCACTAGTTTGCGATAGGGTAATCCAACTAGGAATATCGGTTACAATCCATGAGGTGTTAGAGGTTACGTTTAGTGTTAAACTTCCAGATGTCGATTCAACAGTTTGAGAAGTTTTGCTAAGTGAAAGAGTTGGTATAAAAGTTTCACCTGCTTGAGTGATAGTGAAACTTTGGGTTGTACCCTCAATTTCAAAGTTAAAGCTTGCACTGCGTGAGTCATACTCACTATTTGCGCTATAACTTACAGTGATAGCCACATTGCCCTCACCACTAGTTTGT
>JAWXTQ010000188.1:0-3840 GCA_044433405.1 Rikenellaceae bacterium | reverse complement strand
ATTGGCTTAAAAATGACTATTTTATTACGAATTCATTACTAACCAAAACGAGGTGTCGAAGTATATAACTTATGTTGAGAGTAAGGATATACTTCATACCTCTAAAACTTTTGTGTCACTCAAAGAATTTGTTATGTTCACAGACTCTGGTGATTATGATGATAGCGGTAGCAGTGGTAGTGGGAGTGTATCGTCGTGGGAAGATATACTCGATAGAGCCATGATTGGAGATGATTATATCCCTGCGGAGTATAATCTCGATATTCGATACTATATAAAATCTGAAGTGGATAGTATGTTGCTTGAGAAATTGGATGTATCGGCTATTTCTAGTTGGGCTAAAGAGTCTGTAAAGCCAATATATACTTGGAGCGAGATTGTTAGTAGACCTACAGCTTTAAGTGAATTTACAAAAGATATTGATTTTGATGAGTACTATTTTACTGAGAGTGAGGTGACGGTTTTGTTAGCGCAGAAGTTAAGCTTGTCAGGGGGTACACTAACTGGTGGAGGAGTTATACAATCTAACGGAAGTATTGTCTTGCAACAATCTCCTGATAGCGACACTACTGGCCTGAGTTGGTATAAATTAGATGATAGCGACTTGATTGCTGGAATTGGAGTTTATACAGTTGGGAGCACTCTTATGGGGATGTATATTGGTTGGGGAGCATCGCCATGGCTTCTCTCTACCAATCTATATATTAATGAAAATAATTTTACATATAAGAGTTATGATATATGGCATGCTGGAAATTCAAACTTGACATCGGTTGATTGGAGCGTGAATAATCTTTTTGCAGCAGGTGTGGTTGTAATGTTTTCTACGAGTGAGGATGTGGGTGATTATACCACAAGTAGCAGTGGTGGTGTGAGTGACTGGAGTGATATACAAAACAAACCAACATTTAGTGGTGTTAGTATCCTAAGTAATTATGACTTTGATTCGCGTTATTATACAGAGACAGAGGTAGATGCTAAGTTTGCTCTAAAGTTGGACTTGTCAGATTATACGGCTTCGGATATCTTAACTAAACTCAAAACAGTAGATGGTAGTGGCAGTGGATTGGATGCTGATACGCTTGATGGTGTGGAGAATAGATATCTTACGGCATCTCTGTTTAGAAGTACAGGTTCAACTGATACAAACACCTATGATGCTGATGAGCACATAGCAGGTGGTATGATGAGTAATTATGGGAGTGTTGACTATTGGCAAAATGCTCCCAGTGATATGTATTATGGTTCTATTCTTCATTTACAAGCTGATCTAGTTAGCTATTCGTTAACATCTAACGGAACTGCACTCTCAGCCCAATTAGCGTGGGATGTAACGCATAATAGTACCTCATCAACACGCAATGTTTACTTTAGGGCAGCGAATAATTTGGGGTTTCAAGATGATTGGAAACAGATAGCGTTTACCACTAGCAATGTGGCCTCAGCGACGAAGCTATACACTTCGCGCTCTATTTGGGGGCAATCATTTGATGGTACTGCTGATGTTAGTGGTGCGTTAACTAACGTAACAACTTTGACCGCTAGTGACAATATAGTCACTGCTGGAACTTTAATAATGTTTTCAACGGAGGAGTAAAAAATTATGTCAATTTTAAGTTTATTACCAACTCAGGATCTGAGTGCAGCAGACATTCGAGATACAATTGGATGTCCGTCAAATAATCTTTCGCACTATTGTGTGAAGTCAAAATCGGGAGGCATTGAGGGTTATGCATTCCAAATTATAGAAAATGGTTACACAAAGGATGATGGCTATTTAATACAGGATGCAGAGCCATATTTTAATATCTACTCTAACGAAGCACCTGGAGAGTGGGTGTTGCTGACTAAATCATCGGGTTGGCCACGAAAAGAGCTAAAGTATAGATTGAAAAGAAATGAGTTTGGTGATATTACCGTGGGGCAATATCTGTTTACTGATCAATCATACTGTTTTAATTTGGGTGCTTTTGCTGGTTATGTGCATAACTCCTATGGAGTGCAACTTCATAATAGTTATGATGACACCTTGCCACGTCATGAGACCTCAACTCACATTAATGAGTATACATTCTTTTTTATTATTGGAGATTATGATTGGAGTAAAGTCTCAAATGAGAGTTTGTCTGTAAAAATGGTGTTAGAAAGTTTGGGTGAGGAGGTAGCAGTGATAGAGAAGGATATTGATAGTTATTATGATACCGTCTATTCTATTAGTGCTCAATCAAATGTGATGGGAGACACTGCGGTTCTTAGTGTGTTTTTTTGTGAGAATGGCGAAGAGGTTGCCTATTTTTATGGGATTGAGCCGATTACATTTACCGTTCAAGAGTCTGGTTATGAGGAGCGATACTCTATTGGTAATGTCTATGTTACAGATAATTATGGTAATTTGATTACTGATAGCTATACGATATTCGTGACAGCAGGAGTGTATGATGATGACCAATTTAATGTTACTATCAATCTATTCGAGGATTTTGGTAACAACTCAAGGCTATTCAATATCAAGAGTAATAAGCAGGGAACAGCATTTTATATGGATGCGGGAGATTATACGTGTACTAATCTAAATACCTACTATAGCTTTACGGGACTTTATACATTTACTGAGTTAGATAGTAGTAATGTTATAGATGTATATATACATCAATTATAAGATAAATTATGATTACAAAAACAAACAAACAAAAAGTGTTTAATGCAGCCAAGGAGGGTGCAAATTACAGTGTAACCTCTATCGTAAGGGTAGGGGAGGATGATAAATCAATTGCTATTGACAATGGCGTTATCACTATTGATCATGTGATTGCTGGTGATTTTGAGTTGTTGGAGTGTGGAACAACGCAAATTAACTGTTGTCACGATGGAAATATTGAAACAGTTGCTACCTATATAGCACTGTTTATTGAAGAGTTGAAAGGAGTAGTTGAGTAATGAGAAGAGTAGAAGCCTTAAATCTAAACTCCATTCTTGCCGACTTAAATTTATCATGTGAGATGGTTGGGAAAAATGCTAGAATCAATATAATCAAAACGAAATTACAGTTAACTAAGATTGCCGATAGCTTTGCATCGCATAGACAAAGTGTTGAAAGGGAGTGTAGTGGTGATAGCGAAATTTTTCAGAAACTTATAGAAGATTATCTTCTAGAGAGTGTGGAGATGAAATTTTATAAAATACTTGAAATAGACTTAGATTCACTGCTTAGTAGTAATGAGTTGAAAATATCAAGTGCTGAATTAATTTATAAATATCTAATAATGGAGTGTGATGGAGATTCTAAATCTATTGACGACTAGTTTTGTCTCTATATTTGTTGGTTTAGGGGGTGGTATACTATTTTACCGCTCCCGCAATCGCAAAGAGAGAGCAGAGGCGATGACAACAGAGCATTCGGCCGAGAGTGTTGCAATTGCAAATATGCGTGAAAGCGCAGTAGAATGGAAGATGATAGCTGAGAAAAGAGAGGCTAAGATTAATAAGAAAGATAAGCAGATAGCCGAAAAAGATAGCAAAATTGATGCTTTGTATATTGCAAAGAATCAAGATAGAGATGAGATAAACTCTCTATACCAAAAACTAAATAACCTTGAACTTGAGAAGCAATCATTGCAATTTAAAAGTTGCAATATTAGAGGTTGTGATAAGAGAGAGCCTCAAACGGGCTTTTAACCAGTATGTTTGGTTTATTGTGAGAATTTAGAAAATAACAAAAACTATTGGTGTCCGATTAAAAAATGATATATTAATGTAATTATTTAAATATCAACAAATTATATAAAAACTCGAAACAGGGGGCTTACAAAAATAAACTTTACTTTAACCTCCGCCCAAATT
>JAWXTQ010000187.1:0-3878 GCA_044433405.1 Rikenellaceae bacterium | reverse complement strand
CGTGCACAATCAAGGATTTTCATCAGTTGATATGTGATGATATTGATTATGATTCACAAGAGATGTGTTCTATGTTCTTGTGTGATGAGCGTTGGATGAAATTACGCGAGTTTACGCTTTTCGATATGGGATTGCAAGAGAGCGATGTTGTTGATGATGAAGATAGTATGCCTTTGTCTATGGATAGTGTATTGCTCGGAAATATTGCACAAAAGAAGTTTACAAAAATGTTATTTGTGTTTGACATCTTCGAAGATAGAGCATTTTTCTTAGAACTTTTAGAGGCTAAAGAGCCTGAAGTTGGAGTTGAGTATCCGAGAGTGATGCTTTCTAATGGTGATGCTCCAAATCAGTTTGATGCTTCAAAAAATAGAGCTAACAAATCTATTTTTGAAGAGGCAATGGATGATTTCAACGACTTTGAGGGTGACGACGACTACTACGACGATGAGTTTTAAGGAGTTGATAGTTGTAGTTGGGCCAACAGCATCGGGTAAAAGTGATCTTGCTATTAAGATTGCTAATTTGCTAGGAACTGAGATTATATCTGCTGATTCACGACAGTTTTTTCGTCAAATGAGCATTGGCACTGCTGCCCCAACGACTCAGCAACTTTTGCAAGCTAAACACCATTTTATTCATTGTAGAGATGTATGGGATGAGTATGCAGCAGGTAAATTCGAAATAGATGCTCTAGCTCTGCTTGATAAGCTGTTTTTAGAGCATGATAAAATTGTTGTAGTTGGTGGTTCAGGCTTGTATATTGATGCTTTATGTCGTGGGTTTGATGATATCCCCACAGTTGATAATGAGTGTCGTGAGAGGCTTAATGAGCGTTTTCGTAATGAGGGACTAGATGGGCTGCTTTTAGAGTTAAAAGAGCGTGATCCTCAATATTATGAACAGGTTGATAGAGCAAATCATAAACGTGTAATTCGTGCATTGGAGGTGTGTATAACCTCAAATATGCCATACTCTCAGATGCGAAAAGGCAGCAACAACAAACGTCCATTTAAAGTCCGAAAGATAGGAATTGATTTAGATCGACAATATCTATATAATCGAATCAATAGTAGAGTTGACCAGATGATAGAGCAAGGGTTGGAGTCGGAAGCCCGCGAAGTTTATAAGTATAGAGATTTTAATGCTCTAAAGACAGTAGGGTATAGCGAGATGTTTAGCTATTTTGATGGGCATATTTCACTTCAAGAGGCAATTGATAAGATCAAACAAAACTCTAGAAGGTATGCAAAACGTCAAATGACTTGGTTTAGACGCGATAGTGAAACTATCTGGATTAACAACACTAATCTTGAAGATTATGAAAATTATTGTCGATGATAAGATACCATATATTAAAGGTGTATTTGACCCCTTTTTTGAGGTAGAGTATATTGCTGGTAGTAAAATTTCGGCCGATAGTGTCAGGGATTGCGATGCATTGGTTGTGCGTACACGAACTCTATGTAACGAGTCGTTGTTATCTGGTAGTCGAGTAAAGGTGATTGTTACCGCAACAATCGGAATGGATCATATTGATATGAACTATTGCCAAAAAGAGGGGATTGAGGTGCGTAACGCTGCTGGCTGCAACGCTTCGGCTGTAGTGCAATATGTATTGGCCGTTGCTGTAATCGAGAACTTAGAGCCAGGTGTGAGTACAATTGGTATTGTGGGTTATGGAAATATAGGTTCGCTACTTGCTCAAAGATGTAAAGATTTTGGGTTTAAAGTGTTGGCTTACGACCCCTTTAAAGAGGGTGATGAGTGTTTGGTAGATGAGCTAGAGTTGCTGCTGTCTAATAGTGATTTGGTTACGCTGCATGTGCCGCTCACTAAAGATGGCAAGCACAAGAGCTTTAAGATGGTAGATAAGGCTTTCTTTAGTAAAATTAAACAGGGAGCTATCTTTGTTAATACCTCGCGCGGAGAGGTTGTAGATGAGCGCTCACTGCTAGAGGCTATAGAGAGTGGCCACTTAAAGAGCGTTGCTGTAGATGTGTGGTGTAATGAGCCTTTAATCAATTCTGCTTTGCTTCAAAAAGCAAACTATAGCACAACTCATATTGCAGGCTATTCGCGCCGCGGTAAAGAGAGAGCAACCGAGATGGCAGTGAGAGCGGTAGCCTCAAAATTCTCAATTAAGGAGTTGCTTTGTTGGGCGATTGAGTCGACAAACTCTCTGGAAGTTGCTAGTTGGAGCGAGTTGAAAGATGTTATGGCTAAATATTTTGACATTGCAAAAGAGAGTAGTGTACTAAAATCAGATATTGAGGCGTTCGAAAAGATACGTGAGCAGTATAATTATAGAGAAGAATTTACATATAAATAATTAATTTAAAACAATAGATATGAGAAAGAGAATCTTGTTTTTGTCGATGTTTTTAGCAATTAGCTATACTGCATCGTCCCAAGAAGAGTTTAAAATGTTGTGGACAGGAATGTTAGAGCCTCAGAGTGAGATGCCGCAGGGAAATGCTCCTATACAGAAAGTCGAGAGAGTTGCTCCGAAAGAGATAAAAACAACACTAACGACTTCAGGAAGTAGTGAGTGGGTGTTGAATGACGGATGGAGAATGATGGATAATGCAACCATTATAGATGGAGGTAAAGCACCGCTTGATCCAAATCTTGATGTTTCACAATGGTATAATGCAACTGTTCCAGGTACAGTGTTGACAACTTTGGTAAATCAAGGAGTCTATCCTGATCCCTATTTTGGTTTAAATAATATGGCAATTCCTGAGTCGCTTGCGCGTAGTCAGTGGTGGTACAGAATTGAGTTTGATGCTCCAGAGAGTGATTTGAAAAATAGCTTTTTGCTTTTCAATGGTATTAACTACGGTGCGATAGTATACCTAAATGGAACAAGAGTAGGAGAGATGAAGGGAGCATTTAAACGCGGAGAGTTTGATGTGACTGATGTTATTAAGCCAAAAGGTAATATTTTGACTGTTAATATTATCCCTACTGCAAATCCTGGAATACCTCACGAGCAAACAATGGCGCTAGGACAAGGCTTGAATGGTGGTATGTTGAGTAATGATGGACCAACATTTATTTCATCTATAGGATGGGATTGGATTCCTGGAATTAGAGATCGTAATATCGGGCTTTGGCAAGATGTGAGATTACGCCAAACAGGTGGTGTTGTGATTGGAGATCCTCTAGTTGTGACAAACCTGCCTTTACCTGACACTTCGTATGTTGATATAACAATCAAAACTCCAATCAAAAATATCAGCTCAGCTTCAATCAGTGGAGTGGTAAGAGCCAATATTGAGGGTAAAATATTCACACAAGTCTATACCCTTAAAGGTGGTGAAGAGAGTGAGATTGTGTTAACAAACAGATTGTCTAACCCACGTTTATGGTGGCCTAATGGGTATGGTAGTGCTGAGCTTTATAATGTAGAGTTGAGCGTTACTGAGGGCGATAAAGTTGCAGATGTTAAAGATGTGCGCTTTGGAGTACGTGAATTATCATACGAATTAATGGTGAATCGCGGTGAGAAAGAGAATGTTAGATATGCATTCACTCCTGTTGATAGAAATGATACTAAAAAACCACTTTTCGACTATATCAATCGAGTTAAATACTCTAAACTTAACAATCTTCCAACTCTTCAGAGTGATGATTTGTCGGGATTAGAAGAGCTTGATATGGATGATCCAGTAGGACCATATCTAGTGATTAGAGTAAATGGTGAAAGAATTTTCTGCCGTGGTGGTAACTGGGGAATGAACGACGCAATGAAGCGTGTTGAACGTTCAACTCAAGAGCCTTATTTTCGCCTTCAAAAGCAGGCTAACTTCAATATGATTAGAAACTGGACTGGTGAGTCTACCGACCATACATTCTATGAATTGTGTGACGAG
>JAWXTQ010000186.1:0-3903 GCA_044433405.1 Rikenellaceae bacterium | reverse complement strand
CGCTTTTGCTTGAGCAAATAGGTCACGCACACGTGAAGCACCTACACCCACAAACATTTCAACAAAATCAGAACCGCTAATAGAGAAGAATGGCACATCTGCCTCTCCTGCTACCGCTTTAGCTAATAATGTTTTACCTGTTCCTGGAGGGCCTACAAGCAGTGCACCTTTTGGTATTTTACCACCTAAATCGCTATATTTTGTAGGATTACGAAGGAAATCTACAATCTCCATAATCTCAACTTTTGCCTCCTCTAGACCTGCAACATCTTTAAAGCTGATATTCACTTTATTAGCTTTGTCATAAACTTGTGCCTTAGCTTTACCAACACTAAAAACATTGTTAGCACCACCGCCACCATTGCCTCTAGACATTAATCGCATAACAAGAAATAAAGCACCTACCATCAATAAGATTGGGAATATTGATGCAAAGAATGAATCCCAAAGATTGCTACGAGCCTCAAATTTAAGCTCTGCTTTATCCTCAGTATCTTTTTGAGCCTCCTCAAAATCATTCTCGAACTTCTCTAACGAACCAATCATAAACTCAAACTGAGCACCTGTACTCGGAATATTTTTATAATCTTGATTGTTTTTAAGTTGCTCTATATATTCAGGTTTGATATAAACCTCTGCATTCTTATCATTAACAATAACAATCTCTTTTACCATCCCTTTTTCGAGCATGGTAGTTTGAATTGTGCTCCAAGAGACCTCTTTTGTTACTGCCGTTTGACCCAACATATTCCAGATTATCAACGATAATGGAATTATCAGGTATATCCAATAAATATTAAATTTTCTTTTTGCCATAAATTGCTTGACTCTTTTTTAATTTAAGAAAACAACACATTTTTTTGTTATTTTAGTATGCCAACTACTCCTCGTAGGCGTGAAATTCGCTAGGTTGATCTGACCATAATGACTCCAAAGTGTAGAAATCTCTAGCCTCAGTTTGGAAAATATGCACCATAATATCACCATAATCCATAACCACCCATAAACCATTCTCTCTACCCTCGATACGTATCACTCTCTCACCAAATTCAACCTCTAATTTCTCGTCTATTCCGTCGGCTATAGCCACAACTTGTGTTGTAGAGTCTGCATTACACACTATAAACCAATCGCAGATAGCTCCCTCAGCAGAGCTCATATCTATTGATACTATATTTTTTGCTTTTTTATCTTGAGCTGCCTCAATTATCTGTTTTTTTATTTCACTCATATTTATTAACTTTTTTTTAATCACGAAATCTTTGCAAAGGTAGCGATTTTTTTATAACTATTCACTAAAATTACAATTTATTACTATTAGTACCTATTAAATTCCCACGGGGGCGTTATTGAAAAGTTACTATTTTTTCACTTTGCAATACGAAACAATATGCTCTCTATATTCAAAGATGTTGGCATCAATCTCCCTATCTAAAACCATACAATTAATTTTATTTTTATCAATCCTTATGATCTTTGCATCTTCAAAAATATTGATTGCTCCTTGATGCAGCTTATATATCGCCTCTTTCGCAGCCCAAACTGCCGCAAGCTCGTAGTCAGATTGCGCAGGAGCATCGCTAGGGGTAATATATTTCTTGGCTACTCTTTTAAAATTTCTATTTAACAATTCTATGTCGATGCCACACTCAAAATCGCTAATCATAATTGCAACAGCTAAAGATGAGTGTGAAATTGAAATGTGATACTTCTCGCTCTGCAAAATTGGAGCACCATTTTCTAGGTAGACAATATCTTCGCCCTGAGCAATATTAGAAAGCAATGCTCTAGTAAAAACAAACTCTCTCCTACGTGCAGGCGATGTTATTCTCTCCAACTGCTTGCTCTGCCCAGCGGATAACATGTGGTGTTCAAACTCTCTATTCTCATCAAAATAGGCTAGATGTATAGAGGTTGCCCTACCAACTTCAAAGCTCCTAATTTTCATTGGCGATAGGCTCTTTTGATGTGATTTTTATCTTCTCAATCCTACGATTAGATAGCGCAAGTGCAGTAAATTCAAACTCTCTAATTGTTAGTTTCTCGTTGATACTTGGGAAACCTCCCTTTACCTCAAGCATTATACCTGCTAAACTCTCGGCATCACCCTTCTGCTCATCAAAATAGTCATCCGAAAGCGATAAAATTTTCTCAAAGTCACTAATATATGTTTTCCCATCAAAGATATATTCGTTTGACGAAATTTTCATATACAACTTCTGCTCACTCTCCGACTCATCCGAAATCTCACCTACTAGCTCCTCCAAAATATCTTCAAGAGTTATCAACCCTTGCGTTGAGCCGTAATCATCGACAACAATCGCCATGTGGACTCTTTGATTTTGAAACTCTTGCAATAACTCATTTATCAATTTACCCTCTAAAACATAGTAAGGCTCACGGATTACATTACGCCAATCAAAATCTTTCTCGTCGATATGGGTTATAATATCCTTAATATACAAAACACCCTTAATATTGTCAATATCAGCGTCATAAACAGGAAGCCTTGAATAACCACTACTTTTGATTAACTCCTTAATATGCTGAAAGCTACTATTTATATCTACCGATATAATTGCAACCTTAGGTGTCATAATCTCACTAACTTCTGAATTTTCAAACCTATTGACTCCTCGCACAAACTCTTCGTTATCCATATCAATAAAACTATCATTATTTTGCCCTTCACCCTCTTGCTCAGAGCAGTGGTGAGGCACTCCGCCAAATATTATATTAAGCGAAAGATATAAACTTACAAGCGGAGAGAATAGAAGCACTATGCCCTTTATAAACCTAGTGGCAAAATCAACCGACCCTATCCTCAAAAAGTTGATAAACACACGCGGTATAGATTCAAAAAAGATTAATATTACACAAAAATCTATTCCAACCTTTGCAGCAAGGCCAAAATCTCCTATTAGATTCAGGAATCTTCCAATAAATACAATCGAGGCAACCTCTAATAAAATTTTGAGACCTTTAAGGCTAAGATAGGCCTTATCTCGTGATAGAATGCAAACAGTGTCGCTTGAAACACCCCGTTTGCGCGAAAAAATCATCCTCTTCTCATTCGATAACGAGGGATAAACAACTGCTAAAAGAGAGACTAGCACTCCTAGCGATAAAATAATAATAATTGGCCACAGCACATAATCAATATCTACTGTCGGCAAGGGATTCTCGTGACCTTCCAAGTGTTTTTTAAAATTGATTAACTCCGCAAATATAGTTAAAGTTTTTCAAATTAACCAAATAACACTTCGGTTTTAATGTTTTGTTATCATAAGCTAATAAATATTCAAAAGTTTACATAATTCATATGCTCTTGTATGTCAAGGACATAATCGACAAAAACACAATAAAACGTATTTTTTTACAAAAAAAGTTTGTACTTAATTAAAAATGTCGTATCTTTGCACCGTCAAAAAAAATGATTGACCCATAGTGTAATGGCAACACAGCAGATTTTGGTTCTGTTATTCCAGGTTCGAGTCCTGGTGGGTCAACAAAAGGCTGTTCGGATCTCATTCGGACAGCCTTTTTTGCAAAAGAATAATGATTAACGCCGTCGGCGTTAATCATTATTCTTTTGTTCAACTATATCGAAGCTATACACCACCTACATGAGTATGCCTAGCGAACGTTAGTAAGCCCGAGAAGCGAAAGCTCATGCGGTGAAAACCACAAAAAGGTGAAGATAACAACCAATATTTTTTACAAAATATCTTTAAAATTACAAAATTGAAACAGAATGACTACATTGCGCAAATTTACATACTTAAGCTATCTACATGACAAAAAATCAAACACATTAAACTTATATTTTGATTCATAGCCACTTACAAGTATGTGTATTATGACTTCTAGTCCAGCTTTTACGAAATTTTTAGCTTTATAACC
>JAWXTQ010000185.1:0-3913 GCA_044433405.1 Rikenellaceae bacterium | reverse complement strand
TTATTCCATTCAGCGGAGCGAAGGAGAGTTTTACCTCTCTTTCCTCTCTGAAAAAATATTTTATCTCATTCTCTGCAACTTCCCAATTCCTCAGTTGCATTTACAAGTTGAATTCAGGCTTGATAATGCTAAAATTCTTGATAACTGTACCTCTGGGTATACTATCGTTTTGTTTGTCAATGACACTATCTGAACGATGGAAAGAGGAGTTTAAGATGATAGTATTTGTCCCGTTTCAAGCACTATATTCGGGCTATTATTTAAGAGTTACCAGAATTGTCGCTAGTATTAAAGAATATTTCTTCTTTAGCTCATACAAGGATCGTTGGAATCCCCAAAAAAGCTCTCGAATGGCGCGACATTACAAACTTTAACATAACAATTATTTTCAAACCACATATTATTTAGAACAAAACAACATTTTAAAAAATTTAACAACTTAAAAGATTATGAACAATTCTATTTATGGAATCTGCTTAGTAGCAGCACTGGGTGTTACATCTGTTTCATGTAACAAATCTAGTGATGACATTTCGTCCACGACAACGAGCGAAACAACTTCAATAACCTTAAAAAACAGCATTGATCAAAGCCGCGTAAACGACTATAATTCACCTTCATTTGCTGAAATTAGCAATGTTAAATCAACTACTGGTGTGGTTTTAACAAAATCTTCGACTTCTATTATTGTAGCCGAACCATCAATTCCTAGCGATGCAATCTCTGCTGAAACAGTGGATTTGAGCTATCAAGCTCTTGCAAACACTAGTTATCATATTCCTTCAGGTTATAGCTTAACATCACAAATAAAGTTTGATTCAAACACATGTTACTATGTTGAAGGTGAACTTACTTTAAATTTCTGGACAGCTTATGGCTCAACTGGTGGTACTATTTATGTGTTAGATGGTGGTGTTTTGAACCTTAGTAATAACATTGATGATATTACTATTCATAATTGGGGCGAAATTAATTTTACAAGTGACTTTGAGATAAACAGTGAAGGTGCTTTATACAACTACAGTAGCAATAAGCTATCAAGTGACTACAACCTTACTCTTCGTGGCGATTTTTATTCAGCTAGCGAGGTTGAGGTAGAGTCTATTGTGCTTAGTGGTGACAAAACTTCAACTTTTGCAAGTTGTCTTACTGTGACAGACGAGTTTTATGCAGAAAATTACGCAAATGTGTATCTCAACAAAGGATTGTCTGCAAAATATGTGGTGCTTGATTCTTATGCTAAATTATACATACAAGAAAATACTCTTGTAAAGTGTGAATATCTTGTATATAACAATGATTCACATTTTATTAACGAGAGTTCGGATGGTTATGCAGTGATTGTTGTTGAAACTCAACTTACAATTCATAATAACACCTATTTTGAGAGAATGAGTGGTGGTGCTATTCGCCTACATTGCGATGAGTCAAACATAGTAGATGACAATAGCGAAACAGCTATTCAATGGGCGGCAAATGTGGTGATTAATAGCTCATCTACGTACATCTCTGCTGACGACAACTGCTTTGGAGGTTATGGCGACAGCAGTAGCAGCAGTGACGATGAAATAGAACTAGAACATGTTGCTTCAGTTGACTCACCTGACTATGAGAGAATATCTGCAACTTCTATAGATTTTAATGATGGTTATGTGTTTGTTTCATGGCACGAAAAAGGCGATTACTTCCAAGGTTATATAGATGTTATTGACATGAGCAGCCTAGGTATTGAGGCAACTTACTACACAACCGAGTTAGACTTCAACCACATCTACGTATCACCAAGTGAAATTTATGTTGCTGGCGGCAGAAATGCAGGTGCATTCTACTCTACAGTAGACTACTCTCTAACAGATAGCAGCGTAGAAATCGAAATCAACTCTATTGAGGGTTCATCAGGTAACTGTATAATACAAGAAGATGGTCGTAACTGGATTGTTTCAGGAGCAAATGGCGGTATTACAGTATCTGGAAGTAACGAAGAAGATATTTACACTGAACTAGCAGAGGCTAAATTTGTCACAAAATATGGCGATAACATGGCTGTTTTGGCAGGAGTATCTCCATCAGATGCTAAGATCTATGAATACAACACTTCAACAAACGAGTGTGTAGCAGAATATACTGTTGGTACAATTCCTACGACTGATGGTAAAAACACACTATTTGCTGACGGAGACGACATATATGCTTCACTTGGTGAAGGTGGTCTTAAAATATACACCAATGGTGCTGAAAAAGGCTCATATATTGTTAGCGGTAGCGGATCAGTAAACTGTGTAGATGTAGATGACAATTACATTTATATAGCTAACGGTGTTGCTGGACTGTACATATTAGACAAGACAACATTAAACGTTCTTAAAACCTATCAATTAGGCGATACATCTGCCAATTATGTGAAGGTGGGTGACAACGGACTGATTTACGTTGCTTATGGTTTAGATGGAGTACATGTATTTAAGCTAAAAGATTAAATTACAAGCCATATCGCATCCAGATTAGATAGAAGATCTGGGTGCGATACTTCAAAAAAGTTAAAATAATGTTATTAATTCCTACACGTTTATGCATAATGGTGTGTGTTCATATGGTCGCATACTATTATAATAAAAAGAGAGTTACTGTTCCTGAGATTACAGAGCATATAAAAGTTAACCCACGAACATTAAATCCTGCACTTACAAGGCTTGTTAGAGCAGGCATTTTAAATAGTAAAACGGGAGGTAGCGACCGCGGATATATTCTTGCGCGCGATCCCAAAGAGATATCTATATATGACATTACACACACCATCCAGGGTGATACAACAATGAGATGCTGTGATGATGTTACAGAGAACACTACATGTATTGTGAAAAAAGGGGGAAACTGCCTCATATACTCCAGATTAAACAAGGTACTTTTAAAAATAAAAGAGGAGTTAGAAAATATATCACTATATGATCAGTACAATGAATTAAGAAAATTTAACTGCGATAGCTAAGCTTTTAAAAATGCTTCAGGGATGTCACTTGCTGTTCTTCTTGTGAAAGTCGCTAAAGAAGTGAAAGTAGTTAATAATCAAATATATTTCTAGTGATTGTATAGACAATGAATATAATCAAAATCGCTATGGTTACATAGCGATTATTGATTAGTCTATCCAGTTTTGGGGCTCTTTTTGAGCCTTTGAAATAGGTTAGCCATGCCATTAGCATTATAAGTGGCAACATCAACACAAATAGCGGGTTCATCTTAAACGCAGTAGCTATCTCTAGGTTTAAGAGGTGGTGAATAGCGCGTTGAGTGCCACACCCTGCGCATCTATAGCCTGTTAACATAAGTGATGGGCATTTAGGGAATAGCCCACTATACGATGGGTCTTTGTAGGTATAAACCAGAGATAGTAGCACAAAGAGAGCTACTACACTGATTACTACAATCGCTTTTTTCGTCTTGATGCTCATTAAAGCATAGTCATTAAAAAAGGAATCGAAATTATAAATGGGAAAAGCATAGAGATTATACATATTATCACCGCAATAGAGGCTAATATAACACCTGCGATAACCCATCTTCCAGCAGTGCGGTAGGCTTGTCGCGCTTTATCGTATTGGCCGCAATCCCAAAAATCGTTGCCGCGAATAGAGTAGAATATTCCGACTAATCCGAAAACTATACAACATAACAAGGTGACAATTATCGACTCAATCAACCAATTTTTTGGGCGCATTGGTCGGGTAGTCTCCCCGCTATTATTGGCGGTGTTAGTGTAATTAGTGTAAAGATTTTCGACTACTGGCGCCACATAAGGAGGTGGTGTTTGCTCACGCTTAGCGTTAAGCTCTTCAAAATAGGGCTTTAGTTCCTCTATAGTGTGCGCCTCTTGCCACGATTCTAATGACTCATACCACACCATGGTGGCAGGAGT
>JAWXTQ010000184.1:0-3933 GCA_044433405.1 Rikenellaceae bacterium | reverse complement strand
TATACCTAAGGGAGAGGATGGATACGATACTTGAACCTATAATAATAGAGGTACTGGCGAGTGGTGTTGAAATCCTCTCTTCTTTTTTCTAACTTTGTCATTTGTATGCCCCACTAATGTTTTTTTGACACAAATTGACTAACTGTCGTTTGTTCGGCATTAATCAACACATTAGTATAGCTGATAAAATATTATTGGTGTCCGATTAAAAAATGATATATTAATGTAATTATTTAAATATCAACGAATTATATAAAAACTCGAAACAGGGGGCTTCCAAAAATAAACTTTACTTTAACCTTCGCCCAAATTTGGTATGTCGTTTGATTTTGCACTAAAATGAGTTCGCGGAGTACTCCTTAATTAATTCTATTTTAGGTTTATAATCGTCAATTCACTATGCGTGCCAAGGCGCATCGGAGGGCCAAAGGTGCCTGTGCCTTGTGAGACGTAGATTTGCATGTTTTCGTCGTAGTTGTATAGCCCTTTGTTGTATTCGAACATCATCTTTGCTACGAGTGTTGCGGGAAAGAGTTGCCCTGCGTGGGTGTGACCTGCTAGGTAGAGGTTTATGCCATTTTCGGCTGCGTAAGAAGCTCCTACTGGATTGTGGTGTAGTAGAATTGCAGCCCTATCTTTGTCTATATTTAGAAAGGGTAGAGTGCTTTGCATTGTGTTGTGGCTATGAGATCCGTGGAAGTTGTCGACAGAGTGGTTGTCGGGTAGTAGATAGTCGAGACCTACAATTTGTAGCCCTTTAAACTCTGCCTTTTCGTTTGCTAAAACGGTGATGCCATTTTCGGTTAAGAGTCGCTTAATGTCACGTGCACCAGAGTAGCCATCGTGATTGCCCTCTGAGAAATATACTGGTACTCCAAGCTCAGCAAATGGTTTTACAACATCTGCACTTAGGCGCACACGTCCATCGAACATGTCGCCAGTGATTACTACTAAATCGACATTTTCACCCTTTACCAAATTAGCTAAGTTTTGTGCCTTTCTCTCACCCCAAAAGTGGCCAAAATGGGTGTCGCTAAGGTGAGCTATGCGTAGCGGCTCGATAAGGTTAGGTAGTGTAATATCCACATGGTAAACCCTCGTGTGTGAGGCGTTCCAAAGCGAATATAGAGAGACTAAAGCAGTCACTCCAAGAGTTGTTAATCCAAATGTGCGAGGGGAAAACTTAACGAAGAGTCCCACTAAATCCACAACCAAAGTGATGCAAACGGCAAACATCAACACTCCAATAACTATATTAGAGCCATTGCTAACAAAATGACTAACTGGCGAGGTGTAGTTGCCGCGCATTATAACCATCATCGAGACAAAAGAGCCAATTACTATAATGCCAGTTGCAATTGTTACAATCCACTTATTAGCCCCTAATGCCCAAGCTGTGCGAGAGGAGATGTAGTAAATTGCTAAAATCATTACCACAATTATTAAAATTGGTAGGCTGTGTATTAGATGTGATTTCATAGTGTGATTTTGTTATGCGAATAATATACAAATATAATGCTATGTTTTAAACGCCTATAGTGACTCTTCACTATAGGCGTTTAAATATTTGTTACTCAAGCTTTAGAGTAGGTGCTATTAACAGCTTAAATGAGTAGTCGGCGAAAGGTATCATATACTCATCGAGTGGAATAGTACCCCATGAGTTTACACATCCTAATCCCATTTGTAGCATATCGACATGGATATTAGTTAATGGGCGTGCATCAATTTCGCCTCCATGGCGTTGATCTTTGCTCTCTCCATCATCTAAATCTTCGGTTAGTCTATCGAGTGCTGAGGCTGAAATAGGTGCATTTGAGCTAAACTTAAGTCCGCGTCCATCTAGGTCGATAACGCTCCAATAGCGTACATCCGATTTGTTTCCTGTCTCTTGAGGTCGTATGTATGGATAGTATTGATCTTTAACTAGCTCTTTGTAACGTCCTATGAATGCGCTCTCTTTGCGGTCAGCATAGTTTTCGATTGTTCCACGTCCGTAGTAGTCGATAATGTCAAACATCTGAGGCATAGTTAGCTCAATGCCAAATCGCATAAGGTTTGGTTTTTTACCAGCATCTGGATTCACTTTTAGCTCTTGAGTGAGTGCAATTGCACCATCGCCGTTGATAAGATAGGTTATGTGTAGATGAGCATCAATGTTGTTAAATTTGCAAATAACAGCAACCTCAACATTGTCACCTTGTTGAGTAGCTTTTATGCTTTCAACCTTGTATTCTGGATCTCTCCATGCGCCATATCTATTATTTGCACCAGCACCATAGTCGTTGTCGGTTGGGGCGCGGAAGAAACTAGGTCTAATAGTGTATCCCTCTTTAAGATAGTCAACACCATCAACTCTGTAAAGATCTATTTGTCCGCTATATTTAGATATGTCGATTTGGACGCCATTGCCAAAAACATTGACAACTTCATAGTTGTTATCCTTAAATGTAGCGATACAATCAGATATCGGTAGCTCATCACAATATTTTTGGTATGGTTGGATTGATAATTGTCGGCGTGCAACTACACTTGACGCATCAAGTCCAATTTTTGCTTTTTTAGTCTCAAACTGAATGTTTAGAAGTAGTTCGCTAGTAGCGCAACATGATGTGATGTTGTACCCTAATTTGATGTTTTTACGCTCTTGTGGTTTGATGTCGAGAGTGTTTATTACACCACTCTCAATCTCTTTACCTTCGCAAAGTAGACTCCACTTAAGGCGATAGTTTGAAAGGTCGATAAAGAAGTTTTCGTTATACACCTCAATAATCCCTTTTTGAAGATCAATCTCCTCAGCCCAAATATTTTGATAAAAATAGGCCACTTCATCCATATGAGGATTTGAAACTCTATCAGGAGAGATAAGACCATTGTTTTGGAAGTTATTGTCAGAAGGTAGGTTTTTACCATAGTCACCGCCATAAGTGTATATTACTCTTCCGTCAGGTAGACGTTCACGTAGACTTTGATCAACAAAATCCCAGATAAAGCCGCCTTGAAGTTTAGAGTGTTTGCGGATAATATCCCAATACTCTTTAAATCCACCTTGACTATTACCCATTGCATGAGCATATTCGCATTGAATTAATGGACGTGTGTATTTGTCGTCTTGTGCATACTCCTCCATCCATTTGTAGTTTGCATACATAGGAACAAAAAGGTCTGTCTCTTCGTTTAGACCAGCACCCTCATACTGCACAGGGCGTGAAGGGTCCATTTCTTTTGCCATATTGTAGGCATCAATGAAGTTTTGTCCAAATCCAGCCTCGTTTCCTAGCGACCAGAATATCACTGCTGCATGATTTCTATCGCGCGAAATTGATCTACTAACTCTCTCTTGGTGTGCTTTGTTGTATAAGCTGTTTTTAGCTAAAGTTTTGTCGCCATAACCCATGCCGTGAGACTCGATATTTGCTTCAGCTACCATATATATACCATACTTATCGCACACCTCATACCAGTAAGGATCATTTGGGTAGTGGCATGTGCGAACGGCATTGATATTGTTTGCCTTCATAATCTGAGCATCCTGCTCCATACGCTCTTTTGAGACTACATATCCTCCTAGTGGATCGAGTTCGTGACGGTCAGCCCCCTTAATCAGGATTGGTTGGCCGTTAACATAAAGATTTGCACCTTTAAGTTCTATTTTTCTAAATCCAACTTTCTGAGGTATCACTTCAATAACATTGCCGCTTGCATCTTTTAGAGTTGCGGTAAGTTGATATAGGTTAGGCTCTTCAGCTGACCACTTTTTAGGGTTCGAAACGCTAATTGTTGTCTCTACGCTCTCATTTGCAACTGCGCTAACGCTTTTAGAGGCGATTGTTTGCCCTTCTAGAGTTGCAAGTGTAATTTCGACACTACCTGCTGCTTTATCAGAGAAATCGAGCTCAACATTAAGCGTACCATTGCGGTATGATTTGTCTA
>JAWXTQ010000183.1:0-3961 GCA_044433405.1 Rikenellaceae bacterium | reverse complement strand
ACTTGAGAATCTCATTTTAGTACAAAAGTGGGCGGCAGAGCAGATTTCTTCATGAGTTAACCAAACTTTTTAAGAACATAAGACCGCTAACGCAATAGAGTAAAGCTTCGAATTTTCACTATCGCCACGAGATGTTAACACACAAGGCACTCTTGCGCCCATCACAATAGCTGCAAGCTCGCCTCCACACAATTTTGTTGTCGCTTTAAAAAACACATTAGCAGACTCAATATTTGGAAAAACAAGGCAATCAGCCTCAGCATCAATTTTAGATTGTAGCTTTTTAATCTGAGCTGCCTCTTTGTCAATAGCTACATCTAAAGCCAAAGGCCCATCAACATCACCACCAACAATTTGCCCCCTATCGGCCATTTTAGATATTATCGCTGCATCAACGCACGATGACATCGATGGCAGCATCTGCTCTGTAGGAGCAATAAGTGCAACCTTTGGCCTCTCAATACCTAAGGTATGAGCAATCTTAATCACATATTTAGTAAGAGCTACCTTTTGCTCTAATGTTGGTGCAGGAATTACTGCAACATCAGTCAAGGCTAATAGTTTATGATAAGAGGGAATCTCAACTAGGGTAACATGACTAAGAACAGCTTTTGGTGCAACCAATCCGCCAGTTTTAGATAGTATACCTCGCATATATTTATCGGTCGAAACCACCCCCTTCATAAGAATATCAGCCTCACCTCTATTTATACAATTTACCGCCTCTTTCACACACTCAACATCTCCTTGGCACTCGATTATCTCAAATTTTGAAACATCTATAGCGTGCTCTTTACAAACAGCCTCTATTTTTGATCTATCACCGACCAAAGTTGCTACGACAATACCAGCATCAATTGCACTACTTACAGCGCAAATGGTGTGGCTATCATTAGCATAGGCGGCAACCAAGCGTTTTTTTCCGCTCAATTTTGCCGCCTCTACAAGTTCACTTAAATGATTTATCATCTATATTTTAGTCTTCGAATTTATTGCTTAACAATCTATATGTGTCGCTTGCAATTACATACTCCTCATCTGTTTTAGTAACAACTACTTTAACTTTTGAGTCAGGAGTTGAAATCTCAACATCTATACCCCAAGCATCATAGTTAACCTCCTCGTTAATCTTGATACCCATATACTCCATGTTGGTACAAGCTCCATGACGCACAAACATATCGTGCTCTCCGATTCCACCAGTGAAAACAATCATGTCTACACCACCAAGAAGCGCAGCATAAGATCCGATAAACTCTTTAACTCTATTATTAAAGATATTTAATGCTAATCTAGCTTTTTTGTTACCATCATCTGAAGCTTGAAGATTGTCGCGCATATCTGAAGATATACCAGCAACACCATAAAGTCCAGACTCTTTGTTTATAAGGTCATTGATTTTGCTAGTATTTAAACCCTCGTTATCTGCGATATACAATAGCACACTAGGGTCGATACTACCACAACGAGTACCCATCATCAAACCATCAACTGGAGTGAATCCCATACTAGTATTAATAGATTCACCATTAAGAATAGCTGTAACCGAACCACCATTACCAATATGACAAGTGATTATCTTAGAGTTATTAAAATCTACGCCATAAGTTTTACACGCTTTTTTAGCAACATATTTATGGCTAGTTCCATGGAAACCGTATTTACGAATACGCATATCTTCATAGTAGCGATAAGGAATTGCATACAAGAAATTTTCTGGCGGAATAGTTTGATGGTAAGAGGTATCAAATACTGCAACTTGTTGAATAGTTGGTAGAAGATTCTCAATCGCAAGAATACCTTTTAAGTTTGCAGGATTATGCAAAGGTGCAAGGTCTATACAATTTTGGATATGTTGTTTAACAGTCTCTGTAACAATTGCACTATCAGTAAAGTACTCACCTCCATGAGTAACTCTATGACCAACAGCATTTACGTCAGCAAACGAGCTCAATACTCCATGCACTGGATCAATAATTACATTAAGAATCAAGTTGATTGCTACCGTATGATCAGGAATTGGCTTAGTTATTCTATAATCTGGCTTACCAACAGGTTTGTGCACCAAGATTCCGTCATTCAAACCAATTCTCTCTATTTGACCTTTTGCTAACAGGTTGTTGTCGGCACTCTTCATATCAATAACTTGATATTTCACTGACGAGCTACCACAGTTTAAGACTAATATTACCATTGTTTACTCTTATTGTAGCCAACTAATTTCAAGAAATTTATTGGCTTATTTTACTAAAATTATTAATTACTTTTTTTCGCTTTGCGCTTGACATGCAGTTATCGCAACTAAGTTAACGATATCAGGCACCGAACAACCGCGTGAAAGGTCATTAATAGGTGCTGCCATACCTTGCAAAATTGGACCTATAGCATCAGCTCCAGCCATACGCTGAACTAGCTTATAAGCAATATTACCCACCTCAAGAGTTGGGAACACTAACACGTTAGCTCTACCAGCAATTGTACTTTGAGGCGCTTTT
Source organism: Rikenellaceae bacterium (assembly GCA_044433405.1). GTDB lineage: Bacteria > Bacteroidota > Bacteroidia > Bacteroidales > Rikenellaceae > CAMQVM01. The sequence goes on along the minus strand of JAWXTQ010000183.1, from coordinate 1,466 downwards.
TTGCTACCAATTCCTGGAACAATTGCAGCATCAGCTTGCAACTCACCATCAATTTGAAGCGTAGGATCCATCTCTTTAGCCAGCTCAGTAGCTTCAACCACTTTATCAACCATATCGTGTCTAGCAGAACCTTTTGTAGAGAAACTCAACATTGCAATTCTTGGCTCAATACCAGCAATTGCACGAGCAGTGCGACCAGTCTCTACTGCAATCTGAGCTAACTCTTTAGCATTAGGATTTGGATGTACAGCACAGTCAGCAAATAACATCAACCCATTATCACCAAAGTGAGCAGGCACAAGCATAATAAATGCACCTGAAACAACCGACACTCCTGGTTTAGTTTTTACATATTGCAAAGCAGGACGTAACACATCACCAGTTGCATTATTAGCACCAGCAACCTCTCCATCTGCATCCCCACAACGTATCATCATTACACTAAGATACAACGGATTCTCAATAAGTTTTTCCGCTTGCTCTACAGTCAAACCTTTTGACTTGCGCAATTCAACCATTTGAGCAACATTCTCATCCTTTTTAGGGTTGTTCATAGGATCAACAATCGTAGCCTTAGCAATGTGCGGCAATTGCCACTCCTCTGCATTAGCTATAATTACCTCTTTTGAGCCTAACAAAATAATATCTGCTAATTGCTCTTCTATACAGATATTTGCAGCGCGTAAAGTGCGCTCCTCTTCTGCCTCAGGCAACACTATTCTCATTCGTGCCTCCTTGGCTTTGTTCTTAATAGATTCTAAAAGTTCCAACTTTATATAGTTTTTAATTTATTTCAGGATTTGCAAATATACATAAAGTTTTTTGATTTTCGATTATTATTTCATTGTTAAAATTATAACACTTAATTTTTAATCAAAACATAAGCTATTTTGCTGATTTTTGATTAATGGTATTAGTATAGCCTCATAATCCCCAAATTGAGTAAACATCTATTTAACAACAATATAATAAATCACACATAACTATTCACATATTTTATTTGCATGCAAGTCGGAAGAACTGGCCACTGAGATAGAGTACACAATAGATGAGAGTCAACAAACACAAGAGAGTGAGCTGACCGACGAATACAAAGCAATGGACAAAGAGAATGAAGAGTCTCAAATATAATCGCTTCAAATGTAAGCATTGCAAATAGGCCGCATTGCAGGTTTATTTGCAATGCTTACAATGGTAAACAAATGGTAAATTAATGCTATAGGTTGGGAAACGATTGTTTTCTCAACCTATTTTTTTGTAGTTTGGATTATTATTTTTACTTTTGTAATGTTCTACATATCGACGAAGGTAGGGAAACCTGCCTTAATAGCTGAGGCGGGCATTTTTATGCTCGTGCCTCACTGTATACATGGGTGGTTTTGCCTCCCGTGCAGGCTATTAATGTACCTGCTGCCTTCGTCGGTGTAGAACAGCGGGTCAGGTGAAATCACCTATTTTTATCTTGC
>JAWXTQ010000182.1:0-4118 GCA_044433405.1 Rikenellaceae bacterium | reverse complement strand
ACTATCACCGCAGGTGATGCCGAACTAACTTTCACTGTAACTCAAAGCGGTGCAGAGGAAGAAGAGGAAATTGTACCTGAAGAAGAGGAAGAAGAGGAGGAAGAAATTGTTCCTGAAAAAGAGGAAGAGGAAGAAGAAGAGGAAGAAGAAATTGTTCCTGAAGAAGAGGAAGAGCCAGTAAACAACAATGGTCAAGTTGAAGATCTTGACAAAGAAGAGTTGTAGTAAAACCCTTAAATATAAATAAAATGAAAAAGATATTATCTATATTTTCAATTGCAATATTATTGTTTAGTTGCAGTAAAGACAATCTAGATACAACGACTCAAATTATGCAATCATCAAATAGTCAAGCCGACTACAGAATATCGGTTTCGATAGACACGGAGACAAAAGTTGCAATTAATGATGGTCAGCTATCTTGGAATTCAGATGAGCAGATATATGTTACTCAGGTCATAACAGATTCAAATGGTTATGAATCACTAGGTGATGTAATGGCATTTATCATTGATGAGTCTACTATTTCAGAAGATGGCAAGAGCGCGGAATTTATTGGAGAGGAGCTTGTTGAAGGAGAGAATTATTTTGCTTTTTCTTCAGAAGAGTTTGAGTGTAATGAAGATGGTGTTATAACATACATTAATACCATAACCATTCAAAGTGAGGATAATAATACTCAGCATATTGGCGATAGTTGGATTATGAGTAGTAATATATTTACTGCAACAAGTGAGGGTGTAGCGATTCAATTCTATAACGAACAATCAATCATCTCTCTTGATATTATGATGAGTGAAGATATTACAACCACTTATGAAGTACTTATTGTTAGGTTCGAAGCAGAAAATACAATTTTTGCGACCACTCTAAATTTGAAAACTACTAGTGAAGATTTTATTGAGGATTCTGTTGAGTCGGTAGAGGTCTTATTTGAGAATGCACCAGTTATTTCATCAACTCAAAGTTGTACTGTTAATATTCCAGTTGTAATAGCTTCGCAAGAGCTCAATGAAGATAGCTATTTTACTGTGATTGTAATGACCAATATGGGAGAATTTACACATCAAATCCCTGCAAGAGCACTAGAGAATGGAAAACTATACTATAAAGATATAATCCTAACCCACAGTGATGATATAACAGAGAGTGTCTCTATTGATAGAGATATATTAATGGAGCTATACTATGCTACTGATGGTGATAATTGGTATAATAACGACAACTGGGGTAGCAGTGCTGACCTAGGTGATTGGGATGGTATTGATACTGATGATGAAGGTAATGTAATTGAGATATATCTTCCTGAAAGTAATCTGACTGGTGAAATTCCAAATATGATTGGAGATTTGGAACACCTACAGTATATAAATCTTTCTGGCAATCACATATCAGGTCCAATTCCTGACGCTATTGGTAATTTAAGTAATCTACAACAATTACATCTTTATAGTAATGAGTTGACAGGTGAGATTCCATGGTCAATCTCAACTTTATCAAATTTGACACATTTGCAGCTCTATAACAATCAATTATCAGGCTCAATTCCAGAGAGTATTGGCAATCTAACAACTCTGAAAAGACTCTATCTTGAAAACAACCTCTTAACAGGAGTAGTTCCAGAGTCGATAATAAATCTTTCTAGTTTAGAAGGCTACAGCTTTGTAAACAATAATTTAAGCGGAAGTATATCTCTAAATATACAAAGTTGGAATTTATATTCATACTCTTGTTTCTCACCTCAAAATGAAGGCTTTGGATTAGTTGAAGAGGCAGAAGGAGAGCAATCGAAAGAAATAGACTCAAATTCAGTAACTCTTCTTGATAGAGCGAACTGGATAGTTTCAACATCAGCTACAGAGAGTTCGGAAGGAGCTGATTATTATGTTATTGATGGTTCATTTGGCACATATTGGCACTCACCTTGGTCTGATGGTTCTGCTGCAACTGATGGTTCGCATATAACAATTGACATGGGAACTACGAATTCATTGTATTGTGTTGTAATGTTGCCTCGCTCTGCACATCAATACAATACTGGTGGCATCTACACAAGTAGTGATGGTGTTAACTTTACTTTTGCAAGAGAGTATGCGTGTGCTGCTGAGTATAATTGGAACTACTTCTATTTTGATGAGTTGATAGATGCTCAATATTTCATGTTTACTTGCGAAAATAACTACGGTCAAGTAGATGAAATTCATGCTTACACAGCAAGTTACAAATAATATAATTAAATAGATATATCACATCAAAAGTGGGCAGGTTCGAGTGTTCGAACCTGCCCACTTTTGATGTGATATATCTTTATGCGCCACAAAGACAAGTGAACACCCTAAAGCACCTTTAGGTTTGTTTTTTTATCATCACGCCACCCTGCATTTTTTGCTGCGCAAAAAATGCTTTTAACGGGCGGTGGCGAGGCTGAGATCTGGACTCTCCTTGCGGAGGGCAGGGGTCATCGACCCCTTTAGGAGAAACTGCGTTTCTCCTGTGCTTATGCTCGGAGAGTATCCCCATTGATTAATGACTATGCTCACCTAACTTGTGTACAAGAGAAACGAAGTTTCTCCAAAGGGGTCGTTACGACCCCATTATTTTATCGCTTTCGCAATATCAATAGCTAGTGTCTCTACTCCACTTAGTTTCTCAGCGGTTGGGCGGCCTAGGATATCAATCGGTTCACTAACCATATTCCAACCTATCTCTTCAGCGAATTTCTTGAGGTTGCGAACTCCACCTCCATTCCAGCTATATGTTCCAAAAATTGCAAGTTGCTTATTTTTTACTCCCATATGTAGTAGCTCGGTAGTTAGTGCATGCATAGTAGGATGCATCTCTCCATTGTATGCACAGCTACCTAACACAACACCGCGACAACGCCAAATCTCGTTAATAAGGTATGAGAGATGTGTTTTTGAGGCATCAAAAACCCTGATATCTTTTACTCCTTGAAGTGAGATGCTTCGTGCAATACTATCTGCCATACTCTCGGTAGAGCCATACATCGAAGAAAAGATAATTACTACTGCCTGGTCTGCTTCATATTTACTCCATTTATCATAAAGAGATATTACCTTAACAGGATTCTCTCTCCACACAATTCCGTGCAAAGGGCAAATCACTTTAACCTCGGTTGAAGATAGCTTTTGAATAGCCTTTTGAGTCATATTGCTATACTTCCCAACTATATTAGAGTAGTAACGACGCATGTCACTCTCGTAGTAGTCAAAGTTAACCTCATCATCAAAAACACCTCCATCAAGAGTACCAAAAGTTCCAAAAGCATCACCTGAGAAGAGTATTTTATCAGTGGTGTCGTAGCTCATCATTGTCTCTGGCCAGTGAACCCATGGAGTGAAAACAAACTTGATATTGTGATGTCCTAAAGAGATTTCGTCACCATCTTTCACCTCACATAGATTTGCAACCTCACCAAAATAGGCTTGTAGAACCTTGTAGGTTTTGGCATTTCCAACCACTTTAACATCTTTCCATCTGCGCACAACATCCTTAATTGCTCCTGAGTGATCTGGCTCCATGTGATTGATAACTAGGTAGTCTAGCTCGCGTCCATCCAGAACGGACTCTACTCTGCTGATAAAATCTAAATCACTGCCATTTTCTACAGTGTCGAAAAGTGCACACTTATCATCCTTAATAACGTAACTATTGTACGAAACGCCATTAGGGAGAGGCCAAAGATTCTCAAAAAGTGCTTTTTTACGGTCGTTAACCCCAATATGATATAGGGTTTCGCTAATTTTAGTGTTTGTAAACATGTCGTTTTATTATTTATTTTATTATTGTTCTGAGAAATTCTAGTGTCTAACCTTCCTAATAATAGACTCAATATTTTATGAGTACACCCAAGATAGAGACTAAAAAATCTTACTTTATGCCAAATTTGGTATGTCGTTCAATTTTGTGCTAAAATGAGTTCGAAGAGTACTCCTTGTACTTGAGAATCTCATTTTAGTGCAAAAGTGGGCGGCAGAGCAAATTTTTTCATGAGTTAACCGAACATCAATGATTTATTTTATTTCGAAATCTAACATCTTATTACCCATCAAATAGGCCTCTAGTTTATCCCCAATATTCACCTTTCCTACACCAAC
>JAWXTQ010000181.1:0-4137 GCA_044433405.1 Rikenellaceae bacterium | reverse complement strand
TGTTGCATTCTGAACCGACTGTTTCAAATCATCAAGCTCGCGAAGATGCTCTCTCCAGTTTTCATCAATCATAAGCAACATCACAACCTTAGAGAATGTTTTGAACACCTCTTCTCCATTTGTTTCGCATGCTTTTTTAAGATTGATAGAGACTTGGAAACCTTTGACACCATCAGTAATAGGCACTGAGATGGTCTCAAATTGATCGCCATGCTCTTCGATTACTTTACGCATAACTGGATATGACACATTTGCCATAATTTGAGCTTTGCGGTGCAATCCCTCAACAATATCGTTAAATAGGTGCTCAACTAGCTCTTGATCTTTAAAGTCGTCATACTGCTGCTCAGTAATGGTCGGCTCTACAGATATCTCGCGCATTAACGAGAGCTTAAACTCCTCATAATCACAACCCTTGTTTGCATCAACAAACGACTCTGTATAGTCTAGCATCATATTGTTTAAATCAACCTCGATTCGCTCACCATATAAAGCGTGACGACGTAGTGTGTAGATCACCTCACGTTGTGAGTTCATAACATCATCATACTCTAACAAGCGTTTACGAATACCAAAGTTGTTCTCTTCAACCTTCTTCTGAGCACGCTCGATTGCTTTATTAACCATGCCAGCTTGAATAGCTTCACCCTCTTGATGACCCATTTTATCCATTACGCTAGCAATTCTATCTGTTCCGAAAAGGCGCATCAAATCATCCTCAAAAGAGACAAAAAACTGTGACGAACCTGGATCTCCTTGACGACCTGCACGACCACGCAACTGACGGTCAACACGACGAGACTCGTGACGCTCAGTACCGATAATTGCCAAACCACCAGCAGCTTTAACATCGTCTGAAAGTTTGATGTCTGTACCACGACCAGCCATATTGGTGGCAATAGTAACCTGCGATTTAAAACCTGCCTCTTGTACAACTTGCGCCTCAAGAGCATGCTGTTTAGCATTAAGCACATTGTGCTTGATGCCGTTCATCTTCAATGAGCGACTTAGCAACTCTGAGATTTCTACAGATGTAGTACCAACCAAAACTGGACGTCCAGCAGCAACAAGTGTTTTAATCTCCTCGATAACAGCTGCATATTTCTCACGTTTAGTTTTGTATATTAGGTCATTTCTATCATCTCTGATAATTGGGCGATTAGTAGGTATTACAACTACGTCCAATTTATATATGCTCCAAAACTCACTTGCCTCAGTCTCAGCAGTACCAGTCATACCCGAAAGTTTGTGATACATTCTAAAGTAGTTTTGAAGTGTTACAGTAGCAAATGTTTGAGTTGCATCTTCAACCTTCACACGCTCTTTAGCCTCAATTGCTTGGTGTAAGCCGTCAGAGTAACGACGACCCTCCATAATACGACCAGTCTGCTCATCAACAATTTTAATTTTATTGTCCATAATCACATACTCAACATCTTTTTCAAACATTGTATATGATTTTAATAACTGGTTTACAGTGTGTACACGCTCGCTTTTTAGGGAGTAATCGGCCAACACTGAATCTTTGCGTTTTGCTTTTTCGTCAGATGGAGTATCAGATTTTTCTAACTCTGCAATCTCAGCTCCCACATCAGGAAGAACAAAAAACTTAGCATCACCAACAAAGTTAGCTAAAGCTTCGTGGCCTTTATCAGTTAGTTCAACAGAGTGTAGTTTCTCGTCAATAACAAAATAAAGCTCGTCAGTAATCTCAGGTAGACGCTTGTTGTTATCGGCAATAAACACATTCTCCACCTTTTGAAGAAGCGATTTCACTCCTGGTTCACTTAAATATTTGATTAAAGGCTTATATTTTGGCAAAGCTTTATGCACTCTAAACAACAATACACCTCCTTCGTCAGTTTTTCCTGCAGTAATTAGCTTACGCGACTCTGAGAGCATTCCTGTAACTAAGTTTTTCTGCATGTTATAAAGTCGGTCGATATTGTCGCGATACTCTTCAAAAAGCTGATCACCACCTTTAGGCACTGGACCTGAGATAATAAGCGGAGTTCTAGCATCATCAATAAGCACCGAGTCAACCTCATCGACAATAGCGTATTGATGTTTGCGTTGTACTAAATCTTCGGCCTTATGCGCCATGTTATCACGAAGATAATCGAAACCAAACTCATTGTTTGTTCCGTAAGTTACATCGGCAAGATATGCCGCTTTACGCTGTGGTGAGTTAGGCTTATGACGGTCGATACAATCAACTGTCAAACCATGAAACTCAAACATTGGCCCCATCCACTCGCTATCACGTTTAGCAAGATAGTCATTAACAGTAACAACGTGCACCCCTTTACGAGTAAGCGCATTTAAGAATATTGGCAAGGTAGAAACAAGCGTTTTACCCTCACCAGTTGCCATTTCAGCAATTCTACCACTATTAAGCACTACCCCACCAAAAAGCTGGCTATCGTAGTGAACCATATCCCAAGTAATGGTGTTGCCACCTGCACTCCAAGAGGTGTTAAAGTAAGTTTTATCACCCTCAATATTAACATACTCTTTAGTTGTAGCCAATTCGCGGTCGGCATCGCTAGTAGAAACCTCTACTCTCTCAGACTCTTTAAATCGACGTGCCGTATCTTTCATTATAGCGAAAGCCTCTGGCAAAATCTCAAGAAGAATTTTTTCTATAGTTTCATCAATTTTTTTAGTCAACAACTCTATAGAATCCGAAATTTTAGCCTTATCTTTAATTGATATTTCACTACTCTCGATTTGCACTCTAAGCTCTGCTATTTTGTTCTCACTCTCAACAATGCCATCAGCAATTTTTCTCATTAGCAAACTACTTCTTTCACGAAGAGAGTCATTACTAAGAGCTTTTATTTCAGGCTGAATAGCATGAATTTTATCAACATAAGGCAAAACTTCTTTTCTGTCTTTGTCGGCCTTTGAGCCAAACATTAGTTTTAATAAACCATTAACTATATTACTCATTATATCTATATATTTTATCTTAAAAAACCCCCAAAGATAATAAATTTACAACACATTCAAACATTTGTACCAAAAGAAACGAATTTTTTAGCAAAATTTACCCACTCACATGAAAATACCCAGCGAACGAAAGTGAGCCCGAGGAGCGGTAGCGACGAGGATTTCTTGCCAGCAAGGGGCATTCATGGGGCATTTTTAAATGCTTAGCTTTTCGCTAACCATTCAAAAATGGTTCAGGGATGTCACTTGTGAGCTTCTTGTGAAAGAAGCGTCAACAACAGCTTTTCTCCTTATTTTAATTGGCTCTGGTACACTTCGACTTTTACCTTTTTGGCGCAGCCAAAAACAGCAATGGCTTTTCATTTCGTTGCCATGCCAAAGGCATGAAGCACAAGAAATAAAAAGCTATTGCTGTAGGCGTGAGCTTTAGCTCATGCGGTAAAAGTCGCCAAAGAGCAACAAAATCAGAATGATCCAAAAATTTATCATATATTTGTATGTTTATAAATATAAAAAAATCTATTATGAAAAGAGTTCTAGTGACATATAACATGCTTAGAGAGGGATATAAAGAGCTATGCGAAAAATACGATGTTACATTTCCACCCGATGGAGTTGAGGCTTTTAGCTATGATGAGGTAGCAGAGATAATTGACCAATATGACGCTTTACAACCTATGTTTAACTTCAAAGTTGACAAAAAGCTTCTCGATGCAGGCAAGAAACTAAAGATAGTGTCAAACTATGCCGTAGGTTACGATAATATAGATGTAGATCACGCTACAAAGTTGGGCATACAAGTAACAAACACACCAGGAGCAGTAACTGCCCCAACAGCCGATTTGGCACTAGGTTTAATGATTGACGTGTGTCGAAAAATGTCGGAAGTTGATAGAAAATTGCGCAACAACACAATAAAAGTAGAATTATTAGGTAACCTAGGGCAATCACTCAGCGGTCGCACTTTGGGTATTATTGGGATGGGTCGCATAGGCAAGGCGTTGGCTCGTCGGGCAATAGCGTGTGACATGAAAATAGTATACTACAATCGAAACAGAGTTGAGCAAAACGTAGAAGAGGCTTTAAATGCTAAATATCTCAGCCTAGATGAGCTGCTAAAAGAGGCAGATATAGTCTCTATTAACGCCCCATATACCCCTCAAACACACCATATCATTGGCGAAA
>JAWXTQ010000180.1:0-4223 GCA_044433405.1 Rikenellaceae bacterium | reverse complement strand
CATTGTAGCAGTAGCTTATATCAGAATAGCTATTCATATTCCCTGCAATACCACCAATGTGGCTAGATCCACTAATCAAGGCCATATTGTAGCATTCGCTGATTTTTGAACTGTTATCCATATATCCTGCAACACCTCCAACATTGTCGTTTGATGCAGAAATAGAGGCTGCGTTGTAGCTATTATTTATCTCGGAATTGTTATCCATATATCCTACAATACCACCAACATAGTTAGATCCACTAACGCTACCACTTACGCTAAGGTTGGTGATGGTTGCACCACTAATATAACCAAATACTCCTTGGTAGTCAGAGTCAGACTCGTCGATGTAAAGAGCAATATTGTAGCCTTCGCCATTGAATGTGCCTGTAAATGGTGCAGTGGCTGAACCAATGGCCTTAAATTCGGTAGATTCAAGATCTATATCCCACGCTAATAGGTAGTGGGAGTCTAAATCCCAACTGGCAGTGCCTGTGCCCACTTTGAGCATATCATCGGCTGTATAGATGATATGAGGGTCGTCTGCGCTGCCTGTGCCTGTGTTAAGATTGCCATACTCGAATGAGAAGTGGTAATGATTGCCTGCTTCAACGATGCTTGAATCATCTGGCTTAATATAATAATAGCCTTTGTAGTCGTCTTGCTCATAAACTAAAATTGTAGAGCTGATATCTGTGCCATCAACTACAAAGTAGTTAGCCTCTAATAGAGAGGCAACTGAGCCAATAGATGAACCAAACTCAAGGGGTATTGTATTGTTTAAGTCACCATCTAATGCAAGCAGCATTGAAGGGTTGGTTATTGTAGCGTTGACAGTAATTGAGAATGAGAGTGCTGCTAATTGATGGTTAAACTGTAGATTAACCACATCTTCAGAGGATGTGATTTCAGCCTTTAAATAGTCAACGTAGCCATTACCACACATAAGTTCATAATCCCCAATAGTTCCTAAAGTTAAGTCGTAAGGGTAGTACGCTGTGTAGGTGTTGCTTTCGCCATTCTCCTTGATAATCTCATCGCCGCTTAATGTGCCATCTTCGGCAACAGTGTAGCGGTGAACATTCTCCTCATCGTTAATAAAGATAGCAATCTCATCGTTCTCGACCCATGAGTCCTTGAGAGCGGCGCAACTCTTGGTTATATCTACCACCGAAACGGTAAATTTAACAGCTCCGCTAGAACTATCACAACTTGGCGAAATGTCTGCCTCCTTTGTGCAACTTGCAACAAGAAGTAGCAGGTTTAGAAATGTAAGTAATCTTCTCATGTAATTATTAAAATTTATTTTTTTGATGTTTTATATTGATTGTGAAACTTAGACTGCAAGCCGTTATGCAAATATAATATTTTTTCTAAAGTATCAATAGTTACAATTTTGTCATTTTTGCTCTTTTTTATGAAATTTTGGCTCGGATAGCATCTTTGTTGAATTCTTAACACTTTTGTTGTTTTGATAGATTTTTTATTCATTTAGTAGGTTTTTTGTTGTTTGGGTAGCCCAAAATTGTTGTTTTGGTAGACTTTTGTTGTTTGGGTAGTCCGAAATTGTTGTTTTGGTAGTCCAAAATTGTTGTTTTGGTATACTTTTTGTTGTTTTGGTAGTCTGAATTTGTTGTTTTGCTATTCCAATTTTTTGAATTTTTCTTGAATTTTTTTTCAATCTTGTGCAAAATTTAGAGAAATATGGAATAATTTTTGCACAGATAATTAATTAAAAACGGAATATCTATGCAATTTTTTACTGTCTTTGTGGTGTAATTAATCATTAAGAGCTATGATAGACCTTTTAGAAATGGGAGTTATCCCAGTCGATTACTCGGTTTTAGAGTCAATGCTAACCGATTATTCATCACCCCGACACAAGATTGCATCGCTTGAAAAGTCAGGTGATTTAATGCGTCTTAAAAGAGGACTTTACGTTGTTTCTCCTAAAATCACAAAAAAAACATTATCAACGGAACTGATTGCAAATCATTTATATGGCCCATCGTATGTTTCATATGAGAGTGCCTTGCGATATTATGGACTAATCCCTGAAAGTGTGTATGGCGCTAAGTCCGTGACTATTAAACGTTCGCGTAACTTTGAAAATAGCATTGCAAAATTTAGTTACACTTACTGTAATGAAGATTACTATCCAATTGGTGTTAGACAAGAAGATAGAGATAGTTTCACTTTTCTTATTGCTACACCTGAAAAGGCTCTTTGTGATCTAATCGCCTATACTCCTAATCTTCGACCTCGTTTTAAACTCTCAATGCTTCAGTTTTTGGAATATGATTTGCGACTTGATATGGATGAGTTTTACAAGATGAACACCGATATTTTTAAAAAGTGTTTAGCTTTTAGTAAGAAGAAAAACGATATATTAAATTTGATAAAACTACTAGAAAGATGAATATATTTGACCAAACTATTTATTGAAGTTTCTGCTAATACCAATATTTTGGCCTAAAACCTCATTTTGAATTTTTGCTTGTTTAGGTAGTAATCTAAGAAAAGGTAGCCAGTATGGTACATATCTACTGCTACACCACCAGTTGCTAGGGATAGTAAATTCCATGTTTTGTAGCGTTTGGTGGTTTTGTAGATGCTTTTTACAACTACACATATTGTGCGTTTGTCTTTATGTGCCTTCTCTGAGATTGCTGAGATGTCGTGAACATCAATCTCCTCGCTAACAATAATTAAATCCTCGTTGTTGTAGCTATTTGCATCAAATGTGTAGCTTTTGTAGTCCAGATAGGCGTATAGACGGCATACACGTTGAGAATGTGCTTTAGTAAAACCATTGTCAATAAGCTCATTATATAGTTTTTCTTCGATTTTTAGAGTATCATTTTCCATAAAACTTTCACGCACCACACTATATAAAAATGGTGAATGTACACTGCGACCATGCCAATGTTTTACGCGCATTAGATACTTTACTCGATTATAACTACTAAAGAGTTTATTGTTCATGTTTTTCCTCAGATTTAAAATTTGACTACAAATGTACAATTTTTTTTCTTAAATTACAAATATTGGTTTAATTGATAGTAGCAATGAGAGGAGTGTTATTTTTTTAGCACTTCTGAGATGTGCATTGCTGCGGTGTGTGCAGTCGAAAAGGCAATTTGTAGATTGTAGCCTCCTGTGTCGGCATCTAAATCTAATAATTCGCCAATAATGTAAATTCCATCTCTCTTTTGCGATTGCATAGTTTGATGATTTACGCTCTCTAGAGCTACGCCACCTGCTGTTATTATCGCTTTCTCAAACCCTTCGTAGCCTGTAACTTTGAATTTTAGGTTTTTTAGGGTGTCGATAAGCTCTTTTCTTGAAGAAGAGTTGAGAGTGGTGATTTTTGCCGCTGCTCTAAAGCTCAAACGCTCCTCGATAACCTTTGTTAGCGATGATGGAACTAATTTGCGCAGTAATGAGGATGTTGTAAGGTTGGCATCGCTCGAAAGCTCTCTCTCTATTCTGCCTTGTAGCTTAGATTCTGAGAGTGCTGGTTTTAAGTCGATTGAAATTTCAACGTTTTTCTTGTTGTTTATTGCATCTACGGCATCTCTGCTTACTTTTAGTAAAGTTGCTCCTCCAACGCCATAATCAAAGAATTCTAGTTCGCCAAATTGCTCGGCTGCTCTTCTTCCATCAATGTTTATGGTTAGTTGAATGTTCTTTAATAGTAGTCTATTAAGGCTTTTTAGATGCTTGCAGTCGATGTTTAGAGGCACTAGCGATGGGCGCGGAGTGATCACCGAATGACCTAGCGATTTTGCAAACTTATATCCATCTCCTGTCGAGCCAGTAGAGGGATATGATGCTCCTCCAGTTGCAATAACTACTGTATCAGCCTCAACAATCATCTTTTTGTTTTGCGAAAGATAGGTGACTTTATATCCACCCTCCTTTTTAGGGAATATGTTGACTACTTTTGATTTGCATCTAATCACACCACCGTTTCTTTTTACGGCCGACTCTAGGTAGTTGGCTACATCGCCTGACTTCATTGATGCAGGGAAAACTCTACCCCCTCTGTCGGTTGTGAGTTTTAGGCCTATTCTCTTGAAATATTCGATTGTGTCTGACGTCGAAAAATTTTCAAGAGAATAGCCGAAGAAATCAACTCCTGACTTTACCTTTAATAAAAAATCGTCGTTTGAGCAGTTGTTTGTTAGGTTGCATCGCCCTTTGCCTGTAATGCGCAACTTGCGAAGCGGCTTCTCCAT
>JAWXTQ010000179.1:0-4225 GCA_044433405.1 Rikenellaceae bacterium | reverse complement strand
GTTTCCTTTTATATTAACACTCTTTACACTTCCATTGCGAGCTAGAGTTGCCCCTCGAGGTATGCGATTTGTGTAATCTATATTATTCAGCGAGCGAAGCCACGCCTCCCCCACCACGTATTTCCAAATTTTTGTGCCATGTTTCCTGTTTAGTAAATAATGGCAACTACCTTAAAACTTGTAGATAGTTGCCATATAAGTGAGTTTTTGAAATACCACTACTTATCGCTTTCGTCGATAGTAGTTATATCAATTGTTGGTTGTTTGTAGTTTTTAGAGGCGATATACGCTTTTGTCTCATCAACCATCTCTTGTGTTATGTTAAAATTATATTGACCATAATCGTTAACAGAGATTTTACCCACATAGAAGAATCCCCATTTGTCAAAGAAGTCAGTAAGATCGGTTTTAGAGATGTCGCAACACGCTTTGATAAAGTCAAATTGATAGTTGATTGTTTCGTTGCGTTCGTAATCTTTAGAGTAGTTGCGAAGATGCTCCATAAGGTCAGCATAGAAATCAGCGTGGCCGTTCTCTTCGAAGTAAAGTTGAAGTTGCCAGAATGGAACTAGGCGGTTAAATACGTCGTTATCGTGAAGATATGATTTGCCGCTACCGATAATTGATTTACGCGCTTTTTCGTAGCTATTATATATTCTACTTGGGCCATCACCATCCATAATCCTTAAATTATTTAGCGAATATATGTTGTTACTAACCTCAGTTAAGCCACCCCAGGTAAGAGGACGAATTTGCATAGCATGTCCCACTTCGTGAGAGAAACCCCAACATGGGTCGCCTTTAGATACTCTGTTAGGATCAGTAACCATTCCCATAGTGCTCTTGTCGCCAAGATAAGATACTCCATCACCGTCGCGGAACATGTAGTAGTTGAAATTTACGCGAGCAAAGATTCTGTTCATAGGCACTTTTTTATACTTAACCATGCCGCTAAGCTCGAATTGCGCATAAACCATTTTGTCGTAAGCAGCGATAAGCTCTACACCTTGGCTTTTAGTGAACATTTTAAACCACTCTACAGGATATGCAACTTGAATATGATTACCTCTAGCATCCATAATAGGACTAACAGCATTTTCTAAAAGTGAGTCCCAAACAGTGTTGTCGTCGCCTCTGGTTGTGTCAAAATAGCCATTTACTTTACCAGTTGCGAAGTGAACTTTGATTTTAGGAGCTTTTTTATAGTCATCTTCGAAGTAGCTAATGTAGGCATTAGCGCTTTTTTCGACATTTACAATGTTTACACCCTCGCTAAGTTCTACCTCTTGTTTGTATAATCCCCAACCTTTAGGGTCTTTTGTAGGTTCGATGCCAGCTTCAGGTTTGCGCATCAACTCAGGAAGAAGTAGTTTGATGCTTCTGCCTTTTGTGCCGCTAACAAAAATCACATGCTCACCCTCTTCAAGATATACACCTGTGATGTTTTCATACTTGCTAAAGTTGTTATTAAGCGCGTAACCATCTTGAAGAGCCTTTGCAGATGGATATGCTGAGTATTCAGCTACCAAATATTCACTTTGATAATTGCCTAAAATCATTGCTTGAGCAATATTTTTTAGCGTTCTGCTTTTAAATGCGTCAGTAGTTTTCACTTTTTTGCTAAGCTGTGAGCAGCTAGCATCTTTGAAAAGCTCCATGTCGGAGGTTAGGTTTGCGCTGTTGTCCTGCGCTGTAACTAGTTGGCTACTTAGTGTTAAAGCAGCAAACAGTAACGAAAAGATTTTTTTTCTGTTCATTTTAGTTTTGATTGTTTGTGTAAATATAAATTTATTTAGTTTTAAAATTACTCTCAACTACCTCCCATAAAAAGCTTCTAAAATTAGCAGTGAGTTTTTTGTTAGCTCTGGTTGGGTGGACTCTATTCGTGAGTAGAATCACATAGAAATCTTGATTAGGTTCAATCCAAAAGTACGTTCCAGTGTATCCTGTATGGCCATAACTAGCGGAAGTATATGATGTTTTAGTAGGGTTCATCTTGTCAAATCCTAATCCTCTGACAACGCCCGAAGCGTACGTTTTGACCTTGGTGAATGTGGCTAATGTCTCGGTTGATATTATTCTCTCACCATTAGCGGCTACGCCATTGTTAATAAACATTTGACACAGCTCGGAAAGCGTCGTTGCAGAGGCGAATAGCCCTGCATGTCCTGCCATTCCACCCTGTATACACGCCATCTCATCATGCACAATGCCTCTAAGTGTGTCGCGCCTAAAGAGCACATCATATTCGGTAGGTGCAATCATGTCGCTTTCGCTCCAACTAAGAGGGTTATATCCAATATTTTTAATCCCCATCTGCTCATATATTGATTGAACATACTCGTTAATGCTGCAAGCAGTTGTAGCTTCGATTATTTTCTGAAGAAAATAGAAATTTAAATCGCTATACGAATAGTAACCATATTTTTTTATGTTATAAGCTTCATTTATCATAGTATCTAGTTTTAGCTTATAACCCTCTTTGAGGTATAGAGATGATGATATTTTTATAGATCCAGGAAGTTTGGAGGTTGTTAAATAGGTGGTGTCGTAAGCTATATCTTTGCAAATATACTGTTTCGTGTCGAAGCAATATGGGTTGTTAGCCGTTTTAGTAGTTGATATTAGTGGTATTTTCTCGTTAGCAGATTTTACAAGTGAGCGCGCTACAGATACTGTTGGCGAGAATCCAGAACCGTGATAAAGCAAATCTTTAATCATTACTCTAGCGTAAGGCATAGTGTCTGCACCCTCAATTACATCCGAAATCTTAGTTGTTAAGCTAAGTTTTTGCTCGTCAATAAGCCTCATTACAGCAAGAGTTGTAGCGAAAATTTTGGTACAAGAGGCCAAATCGTAGAGTGTTTGGTCGTTTACTGTTTCGTTGTTTGTATAGTCTAGATTGCCATAGTTTTGATTGAAGATTACCCCCTCTTTGTTGCCTACAATCATTTGTGCTCCAGGAAATATATGCTCTTTAATTGCAGCATTCATGCAAGAGTCAATTGTTTTGATTGAAGATTTTTTTAATGTTTTATTTGTAGCAAAAGAGTTGAGTGTCAATATGCAAGTTAAAAATATAAGCAGTAAATTTTTAGTCATGTGTGTATGTTTATGCTGTTTTGAAACAACAAATATATAAATTTTTTTTATCATAAGTTGCCTAAAAGTATCAAAATTCAAAAAAAATCACTATTTTTGTGATTGTAATAAGCAAACATACAATGAAAAAGATATTATTATTTGTTATATTATTCATAACATCAATGAATTCATATTCGCGAGAGGTTTATGATTTTAACAATGACTGGAAGTTCTCAGAGTCGTTTACACTAGATAGCGACCAAAAATCTATCACTCTCCCTCACGTTTGGGGAGTCGTTGGTGACAATCAAGTTTCTGATAAGCTCTATCGAGGAGCGTGTTACTACAGCAAAGAGTTTAGAGTGCCATCTTCATTTTCAGGTAAAGACATTTATCTTCGTTTTGGAGGTGTGGGTTCAGTGGCAACTGTTTATGTAAATGGCAAATATGTCACCGAGCATAAAGGTGCTTACACGGCATTTAATGTTGATATTACACCTTTCGTTCGTGTCAATGAGCTCAACTCCATAACTGTAGTCGTCTCAAATGCTCCGCGTATTGATGTGTTGCCATTTATGAGTGAGAATCATATCTTTGGAGGTATTTATTCTCCAGTTCAGCTTATAGTTGTCGAAAAAACTCATTTTTCGCTCACTCATTACGGTTCAAAGGGAGTCTATTTGCGTACTAAAAATATCTTTCCCTCTTCAGCATCTATTGATGTTATCTTGATGGTGAAAGGCGAAGCGTCGTCAGTAGTAAATGTTGAGGTAAATGTTTACTCTGAGGGTGAGAGTGTGACTAAAAGTGTTCGAAGTGTAAGGCTAGATGGTCTCGGAGAGTCGCGTGTGACGATGCCAATCACAATCACCAATCCTCAATTATGGCAAGCTCAAGAGAATCCATTTTTGTATGATGTCGCAACAATTTTAAGAGTTGATGATAAGATTTGTGACTCACTAATGACTCCACTAGGTATACGTGACATTGAGATAAACAGTAAAAATCAATTTGTGATTAACGATAAAGTCTTAGAGCTGCGAGGGGTGAATATTTTTCAAGATAACGCAAGAGTTGGTAGTGCTTATCGTAGTGTAGATTTTACCACCGACATCTCATTAATCAAAGAGATGGGTGCAAA
>JAWXTQ010000178.1:0-4251 GCA_044433405.1 Rikenellaceae bacterium | reverse complement strand
TCTGGATAGTCTCCATCGTAATCAGAGTCGCTAATGTTGTCGTTATCCTCATTAGCGACTCTGATTACGATGGAGACTATCCAGAGTACTACTACACTGGTGGGGAACTAGCAACAACAACTATCTGGGAGAGCAAGTGCTTTGAACAACCTACCACCTCGGTTGAACAGGCAGGTCTATCAAACTCGTTTCTACATGGCGAAGCTCTATTTGAGGGTAACTTCGTAACTGAAGCAACCGACGAGAACTACCCTATGCGTGGCCGAGGCCCACTGTCAATCCGCACAATGTGCATTCAATGCCACCCAGGATATGGACATGGCAAAAGATTGGGTGATTACGGAAATGATATCGTAGGGTTCAACACCTCTACACGCGAAACTGGAAATGGATATCTATTGGTGGTGTATGGAGCTGGTGCCGATGGCGTATTTGGCGCTGACGAGGTAATCACATCTGGCATCACTGGCAGCACTTGGTCAACACCAAATGCAGAGGACGACTCTTATGTATCAGAGCTAACTGGCATGCCTCAAACTCAATCAATCTCTCCATTTAAAGCCCCAATTGACGAAGATAAAATAGAGATTAGATGGCTCAAATACACCGACGAACACGGCAACAAATATGCTGACGGCACATCGTATGATTTGATATATCCAGAGGTGTATATCCCAGAAGATGCATTTAGCTACTCTAACGATAATCTAACAACAGGAAACTACAAGGTAAAACTTGAAGCTACTATAGGTATATATGGTAGTGGACTTTTAGATGCCATTAATGAGTCAGACATAGATGCAGAATATGAAGATCAACTAGGCAAAACCTATGGTGGCCGTCGTGGAGCTGACAAGGCTCAACCTGATGGCTCAACTAGAAAAGGTAGATTTACTTATGGCTTAACACGCGGAACGCTTCAATATGGCGCAGGTTCAAATGCTATATGGAACATCACAAACGTAACTAAGGAGGGTTCAAACCGCGAACACCACTCAAATTACATGACCGATTTCTATGCAGATGCAGCGGCTAATGACCCTGAAATTATTGATGGTTTAGAGGGTACTTACTACGACTTCTTAATAGGAGAGAGCGAAGAGGAGACAAAGATTAAGATATACAACTATCTTAGATACAACAGCATCTCAGGAGAGAGACGTTATACCGACTATAATGACGTAGATGCAACAACACAGATGAATCAAGAGCTAGAGTTAAGCGACTTTATTGATTTTATGGTTTGGCACAGAGGCTTAGCCGTTCCAGCAGCGCGCAACACTGGCACTGAAGAGTTTGAGCGTGGTCGCGAACTATTCTCTCAGATGAGCTGCGATGCTTGTCACCGCCCATCATGGACAACTGGTGCTGACGATTATGTTGGTGATGCCGACTTAGCAGGAGAGTTACCAACCTATCCATACCAAAAGATATGGCCATACACAGATATGCTACAACACAACCTAGGAATGAAAAACAATATCCGCACAGGATGGTGTCGTACTACCCCACTTTGGGGTCGCTACCTCAATCTAGTAGCAAATGGTGAGAGCAGTCATCTACACGACATGCGCGCCCGCAACTACGAGGAGGCTATCATGTGGCATAAAGGTCAAGGCAAATATTCAAGCGATCAATTCCGCGAATTATCAGCCGATGATAGAGCCGCAGTTGTTAAATTCTTACAATCAATCTAAACTCTAAACCTTTTCAGACTCTTTTGCATAGTGCAAAAGAGTCTAAAAAGTATTATAAAATAGGATGGCAAAAAAAATTAGTTTCTACCTCTACTCACTAATCACAATGATTATGATGAGTGCAACAATCGTTGAGAAATACAAAGGAACACTCTTTGTACAGAGCCAAATATATGGTTCATGGTGGTTTATGCTAGTTTGGGCAGTGATGACAATATTTGCTATTGTTTATACAGTACGCTCAAAACTCCATAAACAACTAGCTACTTTTATGATACATGTTTCTTTTGTTATAATGATGTTAGGCGCACTAGCCACACACACAACATCAGAACAGGGCACTATATATCTCACTACTGGTGAGGCTCAAAGCTACTATATCAACAACGATAATCAAAAGATTAAATTGCCATTCTCCATAACACTCGACAACTTCGAGATAGAATATTATAGCGGCACAAACGCTGCCGCAGACTATATCAGCCACATAACATTTAAAAGTGACAACAAAGAGCAGCTCAAAAGCAGAGTCTCAATGAACAATATTGCAACCCTAGATGGCTACAGATTTTATCAATCAGATTACGATAGATATGGCAGTATACTCTCAGTTAATCGCGACATCTATGGCATTACAATAACCTATATTGGTTATCTTCTACTATTTATATCTTTAATTCTGACATTAACATTAAACAGTGGCACACTTGTTAGATTGCTACGTTCAACCATCATAAGCAAAGGAGCTATAGTGTTAGCTTTTGCTATTATAACCACTAATTCGGCCGCTGCATCCACTCAAAAAACGACCCCAGAGACACTTTCAAACCAACAAATAGAGCTACTAAACGAGCTGCAAGTGGTCTACAACGACAGGGTAATGCCCTTAACTACACTTGCACATGATTTTACTATAAAACTTTTAGGCGATACCAAATATAACGGCTACTCAAGCGAACAATTCTTCTGGGGTTGGCTGCTATTTCCATCAACATGGGAGAACGAAAACATCTTTGAAGTGCCACTAAGCAAGCGACAAGAGTTTTTGCAGCTAAAACCGACATCTAACTACAGCGACTTTTTCACTGATAAAGGGGTATATAAGCTAAATCACTACATACGAAACACCGAAGCAAAGACAGAACCTACTCTACTCAAAGAGCTAAACAAACTTAACGAGAAGATACAGCTAGTTGCAATGCTTCGAAGCGGTGCAATGATAAAAATATTTCCATATCGCGATGAAGATGGCAACATAACTTGGTATTCGCCAGTTGATGAATTACCTAGCGAAATGGACAAGGGTCAAGCACTATTTATTAAAAATAGTTTTGATATGATTCTATCTGCCTATGCAAATTCAAATATCACGGATTTTGAGCTAATCGCATCAAAAATAGCAAGCTACCAACAAAAATATGGAGGAGAATCACTTATTACACCTAAAAAAGTGAGAGCCGAACAGCGGTACTACTCATTTAGCATCATAACAATTCTCTACCGTCTTAACCTGCTACTGGGTATATTAGCAATTATTACTCTTATTATAAAAGGTAAAAATCATAAAATCGAACAATCCACTCTAGGAATATTACGCTTCTCGATGGCATGCACATCGCTATTTCTTACTATTCACATAGCACTTAAATGGTATATCATAGGGAGAGTACCCCTAATAAACGGATACGACACAATGATATTCATGGGGTGGGCAAGCTCTATACTAACGTTAGTTATTAGCCGCCACTCAAGCCTACTGACTGCAATGGGAACAATCATGGTTGGATTTACAACGCTTGTGGCTACAATAGGAGGAATGAGCCCTCAAATCACACCCCTGATGCCTGTTCTCAACTCCCCATTTCTCACAACTCATGTCTGTTTTATCATGCTATCATACACTCTGTTTGCATTCACTTTCATCAATGGCATAATAGCTATCTGCAAAACAAAAACAGACAAAGAGTTACTTAAGAGAATCACCCTATTTAGCAAGATATTTTTGATACTTGGCATCACATTCTTGTCAATAGGAATATTCATTGGGGCAATCTGGGCGAATGTAAGCTGGGGAAGATATTGGGCATGGGACCCTAAAGAGGTGTGGGCACTAATAACTATGATGATTTACGCTCTACCCCTACACTCAAAATCAATACAGCTATTCACTAAACCAAAAATATTTCATATATACCTTATTATAGCATTTTTATCGCTATTAATGACCTATTTTGGAGTAAATTATATTCTAGGCGGAATGCACGCCTATGTGTCTTAGAACGTATAAGTTAGACGTTAATCACTACAAATAGTTATAAACTCTGATTTCAATGGATAAAAATACCTACTTTAAGTAATTGTGACCACAATAACAATACACTATCTTTGTACTCGAGATTAGGATAGATCTCAGATTTAGTTTTTATTGTATTGTATTCCATTTAGCTAGCTGGTAGTTAGTAGATTTTTCTACCATGCTAACAAATGGTACAGCTACCGAAAAGATGTTTTTTTAGATTTTCATCTTTTCGGTATTTTTTTGTGGTTTTGCTTG
>JAWXTQ010000177.1:0-4289 GCA_044433405.1 Rikenellaceae bacterium | reverse complement strand
AGTATGGAAAGAGAGAGAAAGTAACACTCACCATTAAAACCACTGACGAGCATGGCTCACCAGTTAAAGCAAACCTAGGGTTAAGCGTATTTGAAGAGGTGTATAAAGATGCTAGTAATAAATCCAATATATTAAGTTACAACTTTCTAACCTCTCAGATTCGTGGAAATATACACAATCCAACAAGCTACTTCGACCCATCAAACGAAGATAGACTTGCAGATATGGATTTGCTATTACTCACTCAGGGGTGGCGCAAATATGATTGGAGCATAAACGAAGAGATTAAGGATGAAGACCCATTTATTCTTAACGAAATTCCAGGAACTCTCACAATGAGTGACGGAAAACGAAAGAAAGCAGAAAAACGAGCTTCAGCATCGCTATATAACGTTCTTCTAGGCATTCCAAGCACAACACATGTGATTAGAATTATCAACAACGATCTAAAAGCAGAAATTATCCCAACCAACCTAGAGGGCACTAATTTCACCATTTCAGCTCCTATACTAAACGTCTTAAGAGGAACTAACATCTACGTTAAACCTATGTTAAAAGATGCATATAGAGCTAAGGTAACTTTAGAAGAGTCATTCCCTTTGATTGATAGCGTAAGAAATACGTTAGATTATTACAACTCTTTAATGACCATTACACAGGCCGATTCAATACATCATGACCCTGTAAAAATGAGCATTTTTGAAGATATGATAACAGACGAAGTAAAAATCAGAGGCCGAAAACGTGAAGTTTTTGGAGCGAACCGCGATAAATTTATGAAATATCTCGATAGCACAGAACAAGCATTAATGAATTTAGCATGGGTGTGTGACTGTCACATACGTTATCCAGATTTATACCCTAATGCATTTCTTAACGATTACGAACATGGCTACTCTCACCACCCAGAAGATATTCCAATATCTCCAACATACGATAGAGAGAGGCTAAGTCCAGAAGTTGGTCAAAGCTACGTGATGGTTAAACTAGCTGACGAAGGCGGTGAATTGGTTGAATTAATAAGAAAACTCACTGTATTCGAAAATGAAAAATTCAGTGATGAACACCTACTTGATGTATATAACGTATTGAAATCAAAAGGATTCTATAGTAAACGCGAATTCTACGAACCAGATCAAGATGATATTGACTCTCCTGTTCCTCTGTCGCTTAGCACACTAATATGGCGACCTACAATAATCACTGACGACAATGGTGAAGCGACAATAACTTTCTTCACTACCGATTTAGAATCAGAATATTTAGGTGTTATAGAGGGCAGTAACGGTGCAGGCCTACTTGGCACTAGCACTATCAATATGGAAGTCAAATAACCATTTCTCAATACGTGTTCTAGCGAGCACGTATTGAGCCTGACTTGCTCACAAATCAGGTTTACTTAAACTAAAAACAGCTAATTATGTACAAGAAACTACTTCTATTATGCTTGTCAATTTCGTTATTTAATTGTGCTTACACACAAGAAGTAACCGAAACAATCATCAACAAACTTGATGATTTAAGAGAGAGTAAACCATCTGAGCAATTATATATCCAAACAAGCAAGGATATTTATGCCCCTAGTGAAGTTCTTTGGTTTAAGGTGTACCTATTAAGCAATATTAACTTTTCTATCTCAGGAAGAAACTCAATACTATACCTTAACCTTTCGGATGCAAGTGGCAATATTGTGATGCAAGAAAAATATCCTATTATTGACGGCTACACTGAAGGACACCTCGAATTGGGTAGCGATATTGCTGATGGTAACTATCGACTTGAAGTGTATAGTAGAGGTAGTTTACACATAGACACAACAAAGTACATAGCCTCAATTAGTGAACACGACAAAATGTATAGCTCTTTTAGAGACATTAAGATTGTCGATGAGATTTTGTTGTATCAACCAACTATAACCCCACAAGATAGTTCTCTAAGATTTGATCTACTTCCAGAGGGTGGCAATATCGTAGATGGAATCCCCACATGTATAGCCTTTAAAGCTACAAACAACCACGGTTATCCAGTTGATGTCAAGGGTGAAGTGTTAGAGAATGGAGCATGCATCTACGATTTTGAAAGCTCACATGACGGCATGGGTTCGATTTTCATAACTCCCTATGCCGATAGAGAGTATCAAGTAAAACTTGACAACGGAAAAACATACCCACTTCCCCAAATATACACCGAGGGTGTTTCACTTCAAATGATTGATTACAGCAGTGAGGCTGTGACCTTTTTTGTTGCACAAAACAAAGGCGCTGAACCTAAGAAATTCTACCTATTGGGTCAAATGCGTGGCTTACCATGCTATCTAACTGAGAACATAGTTGATGATAACTACTCTGAGATTGTTGTACCACTTGCCGATATTCCGCTTCAAGGAATTATTGAATTCACTCTACTTAACAAGAATCTTCAACCTAAGGCTGAACGGTTAGTTTATATCAATCCTCTAAAAAATCTAAATATTTCTGCCTCTTTCAGCAAAGAGGAGTATGGAAAGAGAGAGAAAGTAACACTCACCATTAAAACCACTGACGAGCATGGCTCACCAGTTAAAGCAAACCTAGGGTTAAGCGTATTTGAAGAGGTGTATAAAGATGCTAGTAATAATTCCAATATATTAAGTTATAACTTTCTAACCTCTCAGATTCGTGGAAATATCCACAATCCGACAAGCTACTTCGATCCATCAAACGAAGATAGATTTGCAGATATGGATTTGCTATTACTCACTCAAGGGTGGCGCAAATATGATTGGAGCATAAACGAAGAGATTAAAGATGAAGATCCATTTATTCTTAACGAAATTCCAGGGACTATCACTATGAGTGACGGAAAACGCAAGAAGGCACAAATGCGGGCTCCATCATCACTCTACAATTTTGTAATGAATCTTCCGAACACAATGCATGTTGTTAATGTTATTAGCAACGATAGAAAAGCAGAAATTATCACAACCAACTTAGAGGGCACAAATTTCACCATCACAACCCAGACATTAAACAATCTGAGAGGAAGCAACATTTACATAAAACCGATGTTAAAAGAGGCATATAGAGCCAAAGTAACTTTGGAAGAGTCATTCCCACTTATTGACAGCGTAAGAAACACGCTAAATTATTACAGTTCATTAATGACCATTACAAAAGAGTATTCAATACATAACGCCCCTGTAAAAACAAGTATTTTCGAAGACATAATAACTGAGGAGGTAGAGATTAGAGGCCGAAAACGCGAAGTATTTGGAGCTAACCGCGATAAATTCATGAAATATGTAGATAGTTTAGAGCAGGAATTAATGAATCAAGCATGGGTGTGTGACTGCCATATTAGCTACCCCAATTTATACTCTAAACCATTTCTTAACGACTATCAACATGGCTACACTCACCATCCTGAAGGTATTGCAATATCTCCTACATACAATAGAATGAGACTCAAACCAGAAGTAGGGCAAAGTTATGTAATGGTGAAACTAAACGAGGAAGGTGGCCAATTAGTAGAATCAGCAAGAAGAATTACTCTATTTGAGAACATAAAATTCAGCGACGAACACCTGCTAGATGTATACAACATATTGAAAACAAAAGGATTTTATGGTGACCGCATATTTTACGAACCTAACGAAGATGATATCAACTCACCAGTTCCTCTATCACTAAGTACATTAATATGGCGACCTACAATAATCACTGACGACAATGGTGAAGCTACAATAACTTTCTTCACAACCGACCTAGAGTCAGAATATTTAGGCATAATAGAGGGGAGCAACGGTGCAGGTCGACTTGGCACTAGCACCATCAACCTAAAAGTCAAACAGTAATAAAGTGTGGAGTATCTGCACAAAACAGAATACTCCACCATATTCTTATTACACCTAAATTGCTTTAGTCTTTAACGCTAGCCAAAGTTTCTCTTTTTGTGATAGGCGTGGTGATAGCTTATCATAAACTCTGCTATGGTAATCATTTAGCCTACTTCTTTCAGGTATTGACAACATATCTATCTTGATACATTTTAAATCTATAGGAAATAGAGTGATAGCCTCAAAACATAAGAAATCGCCAAACTCCGTTGATTGATACTCTTTGGATATTATTACATTCTCGGTTCTAATGCCATACTCTCCTGTGCGATAAATTCCAGGTTCGTTTGACATCACCATTAATGGTTTTATTGTTACACTATTCTCCTCTTTACGGATTGACTGAGGCCCTTCGTGAACATTTAGATAGTGACCAACTCCGTGACTTGTACCGTGCATATAGTTAATTCCATAG
>JAWXTQ010000176.1:0-4297 GCA_044433405.1 Rikenellaceae bacterium | reverse complement strand
GAGAAGTTAAGAAGCCTACTTCCTGACCAGTGGACACAATAATAAACAGAACAAAACCTCGATAGTTATCATACTGCTATCGAGGTTTTACTTACAATACGGCATTGCGGAGACGGTTACCACTCAATGTAATTATATTTTCAAATAATAAAAAACATTTTCATCATCCATCTTGATAAAGCGCGAATTACACCACAATTCTCAGATTCTAGTTTGCTTATTACAGGAGGTGATACTACACTACAAATATACAAAAAATAATTAAAACATACACAAATATGCAGAATTTTTAAGTATTTTAAATTTAGTTGGGGTCAAGAACTGTGCGCCTACAACACAAAGAAGCTACGATATAAAAGCCTAATACAAGATAAAACAGGGATATTCATCAAAGATATAACCAAGCATGATTATAACTTATAATTTAAAGAGTGAGTTATTAATTATCATTAGTATTATACAAAATTGGTATGTAGAACTTATTTTGACACAAAACTGAACTACATACCAAATCTAATCAATAGTTAAACGGACATTAATGATTAAGTTTATCTATTACAACCTCTAGACTTGCCTCCCACTCGTGAAGATCAATCGATAGTTGATTTTTAATTTTCGAGCTATTTAAAAGCGAAAAGGATGGTCGCTTAGCAGCAGTTGGGTAATCAGAACTAGGAATGTGATTCACCTTACATTGCAATGAGCTATACTCTATTATCTGCTCGGCAAAAAGAGACCAACATGTGGCTCCTATATTTGAAAAATTGAATGTTCCGACAACATCTTCCGAATTATCACCAAGAGTAATAATCTTCATTATAGCCTCAGCCAAGTCGATAGCAGAGGTAGGCGTACCCCACTGATCGTTAACTACAGATATCTCATCTCTCTCGGTTGCAAGTCCACGAATAGTCTTTACAAAGTTATGACCATATTGACTATAAAGCCAACTTGTACGCAATATTACATGGGCTGGATTTAGCCTAGCATTAATTTCACCTTGCAATTTACTCACACCATACGCATTGATTGGATTTGTCTGATCATCCTCATCAATTAACAGACCACTTTCGCCGTCAAAAACATAATCGGTAGAGATATGAATAAGTGGCGCTCCACACTTTCTACTCTGCTGAGCCAAGTATTTCACAGCCTCACCATTTATCTTCATGGCAATCTCAGGCTCGCTTTCGGCCTTATCTACATTGGTATAAGCCGCTACATTAACAACCCAATCAGGCTCTTTTTCACTAAAGAATGATGCTACTGCACTCTCATCACATATATCCAAACTATCAACATCAGTAAATATAAAATTGTACTGTTTGTATGTTGAAGTTAGGTCACTTAAACAACGCCCTAACTGACCGTTAGCTCCTGTAACTATTATATTTTTCTTACTCATTATATTTTATTTTTTAAAATCACCCCATAAATAATCCATATATCTTGAAATCTCAGCCTCTTTGGAGTTATCACCAGCATAATAAAATCTCATATCACCTAGTCCATCAGGCAAAAATTGCTGTCGAACAAAACTATTCTTGTAATCATGTGCATATTTATAATCAGCACCATAACCCATATCTTTCATCAAAGAGGTTGGTGCATTTCTTAGATGCAAGGGGATAGACCTAGTTGCACTATCTTGCGAAACAAACGCCAAAGCTCGATTAATTGCCATATAAGCTGAATTACTCTTAGGACTAGTTGCTAAATATATGGTTGCTTGCGCAAGCGGTATACGCCCCTCTGGCATACCGATATTTGAGATGGAATCAAAACAAGCATTAGCCATAAGCAGAGCATTGGGATTGGCAAGCCCAATATCTTCTGCCGCTGATATAACTAACCTACGAGCAATAAATTTGGGATCTTCGCCTGCATTAATCATCTTAGCTAGATAATAAATCGCAGCATCAGGATCACTCCCTCTAATTGATTTAATAAATGCTGATATTGTGTCGTAATGCATCTCCCCTGCTTTATCATAGGCAGTTGGATTCTCTTTAAGAACCTTAGTTACTAACTTATCATTAATAACAATCGCACCTAAAGAGCTGTGTGCTGCCACTATAATATCGAGAATATTCAACAACTTACGCGCATCACCACCACTATAACCAAATAGTGCCGAAGTTTGCTCTACTTTGATATCAAGCTCTTTTAAATATATATCTACACTTAGTGCTCTCTCTAGCAAAGAGGCAAGCTCACTATCATCCATAGGTTTTAAGGTGTAGACCTGCATTCGCGAAAGAAGCGGTCGAATAACCTCAAAAGATGGATTTTCGGTAGTTGCACCAATAAGTGTAACTATACCCTTCTCTACTGCTGCTAAGAGCGAATCTTGCTGCGATTTAGAGAAACGGTGAATCTCATCAATAAAAAGTATAGGGGCAGGTGTATCAAAAAATCGTTTACTTTGAGCACTCTCAATTGCCTGCCTAATATCTTTAACACCCGATGATATTGCACTTAAAATTATAAGCTCTCGCCCACTCTCCTTAGCCACAATTTGCGCAAGAGTAGTTTTCCCAACCCCTGGAGGACCCCAAAGTATAAAAGAGGGTACACTCCCTGAGTCGAGGAATCTACGGAAAACCGCATTCTCTCCAACTAGGTGACTCTGTCCTATATAGTCACTAAGTTTATATGGACGTAATCTTTCGGCAAGTGGTGTAGCCATAAAAGATATATTATTTGTGGCGTTTTACCAATTCTTTTTCTAAATCACTGATAGAAAACCCTTTTGATATCAACAATACTAATAGGTGGTAAATTAAATCTGAAGATTCATAAATAAATCGCTCATCATTGCAATCTACAGCCTCAATTACAGTCTCAACGGCCTCTTCACCCACTTTCTGAGCCATTTTATTGACCCCTTTTTCAAATAAATAGGTTGTATATGACCCCTCAGGCATTTGCTCTTTACGCTCTTTTATTACTCTCTCTAATTCGCGAATAAAACCGATTGTATCGTCGCCTCCAAAGCAGCTTCTACTACCTGTATGACACACATTTCCTTGTGGTACAACTTTAATTAATAGAGTGTCGTTATCACAATCGACCGACATCTCAACTATATTTAAAAAATTGCCGCTGGTTTCGCCTTTAGTCCAAAGTTTTTGGCGTGTGCGACTAAAGAATGTCACTTTACCCAACTCAACGCTTTTCTGATACGCCTCTAAATTCATAAAGCCCACCATTAAAACTTGAAGGTTATTAACATCCTGAATTACAGCAGGAATAAGCCCGTCCGACATTTTATCGAAATTAAGCTCCGCTACATTTACATTATTATTTATCATACTATCTGACATTTACTCCTTTTTCTTTTAATTTTGTTTTCAACTCACCTATTGTAATCTCTCTATAGTGAAATATTGAGGCTGCAAGCGCAGCATCGGCCTCACCTAGAGTTAAAACATCTACAATATGATCTGCATTACCTGCTCCACCCGAAGCAATCACTGGTATAGACAACATTGAAGTTAGCTCTTTGTAGGTCTGATTAGGATAGCCATTTTTAGTGCCGTCATGGTTCATTGAGGTAAATAGTATCTCACCGGCACCACGCTCTTGCGCCTCTTTTGCCCACGAAAATAGCTCTTTGTCGGTACGTTTTTTACCTCCATGAGTTGTTACATGCCACACACCATCTTCACATAGTGCATCAATAGCAACTACAACAAACTGACTTCCATATCTCTGGGCAATCTCACTAATCAACTGAGGGTTTGCAACTGCCGAAGAGTTGATAGTAATTTTATCAGCACCAGCAAGCAACAAGCGAGCTGCATCGTCGATAGTCGATATTCCACCACCTACTGTAAATGGTATATTGATATTCTCTGCTATTCTCTCTACCAAATCAGCAAATGTATTACGCCCCTCTAATGTTGCTGATATATCGAGATAAACCAACTCATCAGCACCCTCCTCGGCATAACGTTTTCCTAGTTCTACAGGATCACCAACGTTAATCAGATTTTCAAAGTTAACTCCCTTTACGGTCGCACCATCTTTGATATCCAAACAGGGAATTATCCTCTTTGCAACCATAGTTTTATATCCTCTAAAGTTATTTTTCCTTCGTAAATTGCTTTTCCAGTAATTACCTTTTTAGAACCACTCATCTCCAGTTTGGCAATATCGTCCATCGAACTAATTCCCCCACTTACAATCACATCTACCATTGGATAGGTAGTCATGAGGTAGTCATAAAGCTCGTATGATGGCCCTTGCAACATTCCATCCTTGCTTATGTCGGTAGTGATAATCTCTTTTATAC
>JAWXTQ010000175.1:0-4303 GCA_044433405.1 Rikenellaceae bacterium | reverse complement strand
CCTTGCCACCTAAGTAGATTGGTTGGGTTAGGCTGACACCTGTGTTGAATACCGATCCGATACTAAATTCAAAAAGTTGATCAGGCATATAGGCGTATTGATTGAAGATGTATGAGCCATCAGCTGCCACACCTGCAACATTAGCTACTAACTCACCCGTAGTGCCATCAACGACATAGGTTGGAAGATAGCATCCCTCGATGGTGTAGTCAAGCGATGCCGTTGAGTAGAGATAGCTAGCAGAGAGCGATATCTTTGGGAAAAAGTTGCTCCTATATTGTGAGTAGATATCTTCGGATTGTAAGATGGCTAGATTGCTCGATTTTAAATTAAAATTGTTCTCGATTGCCATTTCGCGACACCTCTCAACTGATAGAGTGACGCTCTGTGCAGTGGCTACTGAGCCACAAGATAGGCTCAGTAGTATTGTTGCTATAATCTTATGTGTTAACTTCATAGTTATCGAATTTTTATTTTAAAAAGAATGGAATAAAATATTGGAATATAGATTAATGTAACCAGTGTACCTATAAACAACCCACCCATGATTGTAGCTGCCAGAGAACCAAACATAGCATCTGAAAGCAGTGGTATCATACCAAGAATAGTGGTCATTGAGGCCATCATCACGGGTCTGAAACGATTGTCGGAGCTGTCGATAAGCGCCTTAATTGGCTCTTTGCCACTATTGATTTGATCATTAATCTCATCCATTAACACAACCCCATTTTTTATCATCATTCCTATTAAACCGAGTATACCACATATAGCAACAAAACCATACGATAGCCCTGATACCCACACCCCTAAGATAGCTCCTACGAAAAGCAGAGGCACACATAATAGTATGATTAGCGGTTTGCGATAATCCTTAAATAACATTATCAATATTCCAATCATTAGCACAACCGCTAGTGGCAAGTTTGCAAGCAGATATTTCATCGACTTGTTTTTTGACTCATACTCACCTTGCCATTTTAAGCTATAACCCTCTGGAAGTTCGATAGCCTCGATTTGAGTAACTATCTCACTTCGCGCATCCTCAGCACCTACGGTTGGGATATTATTGGATTGTGCGCGCATTGTTCTAACTCCATTGTGGCGTATAACTACTGGATCTTCCCATTTTAGATCAATCTTGTTGATTGCCTGCCGAAGAGGAGTGGTTGCTAAGGCTGAGGCGATAATATCTTCCGTAGATATCGCTCCACTCATTAATCCTTTGATTGTTTCGCTGCTGAGCGAATTGGTTGATGGTATGATTGGAAATATTGGCGCATATTCGAGATTATCAATGCGATTTCCATCTTTGTCAACACACTTTATAACTAGTGTCTCTCTATCGCTACCCTCATACAATATATCTACAGGCAGCCCATCAGTTGAGGCTAAGAGCGAAAAGGCTACATCTTGACGAGAAAGCCCAATTTCACGCGCAACACTCTGATTATACTCTATATCGAAAAGTGGAGTTTTAGGCTCCCAATCCGAAGTTACCAACATTATATTTTCGTTTGCCGACATTATATCTTGTGCTTTGGCAGTGAGTTGACGCAGAACTTCTGGATCAGGACCTGAAAAGGTTGCCTCGATAGGATACATATTGTACATCAAGTTGTAGCGTTTGACACGCACATAGGCTTGTGGGTAGTTGTCGGTGAGGTGTCGCTGAAGTGTAGGAATCGACTCTACTAATGACTTATCATCCTTAAACTCAACAATAAGCTCTCCATACGAAAGCGATGGCGTTGCAATGCTTCGCACAAGGTTGTATCTACTTGGTGTAGCTCCTACAGAGCTAGTAACGTGCACTATATCCGCTTGCGAGAGCAAATAATCTGTGATTGACTCAATATCGGCGTGCGTACCACTTGAATTGCTTCCCTCTGGCAACTTATACTCGATATAGAGCTGATTGTAGTTAAGGTCTGGGAAGAAACTTTGAGGCAGTTTCTTGTGTATAACAGAGGTTACGCCTACCAATCCAAACGCTATAACAACAGCGATAGTTCGATTGCGCAAAGCCCACATCAATAAGCGGCTAACCATCTTTTGAGTTAATCTCTTATGCTCTTTTTTGCCGCTATCTAGTGTTGGTTTTAACATGTACTTGGCAAGTAGTGGTACAAGAGTTAACGAAAGCACCCAACTTAACATTAGCGATACGGTAAGTACGACAAACAAATCTCTAACATAAACCCCTGCCGTGTCAGGCGATAGAAATAGGGGCAGAAATGCCATTATTGCAATTAGCGTAGCTCCTAGCAGGGGCATTGCCGTCTTACGCCCAATATCGGTAAGTGCGCGAGAGCGTAATTTGCCTCGCTTTAGGTCGATAAGAATACCATCAACAATAACAATCGCATTGTCAACAAGCATTCCCATAGCTAAGATAAATGTAGCAAGCGACACTCGTTGTAGTGTGCCATCAACCATATTTAAGAACAGTAATGAACCTAAAACCGTAATAAGAAGCGTAACACCTAGCAAAACTCCACTCTTGAAGCCCATAGCAAACATCAATACCACAATAACTATAGTTATCGAACCTAGTAGGTTTATGATAAAGGTGTTGATTGCCGATTTAACCTCGTTAGGTTGAAAGAAAACCTTATTACACTCAATGCCTACAGGAAGTGTCTTTTGAGTTATTTGAGCGATTTGATTCTCAATCTCTTTGCCTATTTTGGTGATATCTGTGCCTTTAAGTGCTGAAATTGAGATGCCAATCGCTGGTTGCTTATCGAAATAGAGCGCATTGCGCATCGGCTCTAAATAGCTGCGCTCAACTTTTGCAATGTCTTTAAGTAGAATTTGATCTGACTCATGGCCTTTGATTATAAGATTTTCTAAATCCTCTACCGACGAGAATTTGTCGCTAACATTGACTCTGATACGTTGATTGTCGCTATTGAAATAGCCTGAATAAACCGTTTTGTTTTGTCCTTTGATAGTTTGCAAAATCTCTGTAGGTGATACCCCCAAATTGGCAATTCGATCCTCATATATCGAGATGTCGATAGTTGGTTTGTCGATTCCGTAAAGCTCGATTTTTGAAACTCCATCAATTGCTTGTATCTTTTGTTTTATGTGCTCAGCGTAGTCGGTAAGCTCTTCATTGCTATATCCATCGCCACTAAGTGCGTAAAACATGCCAAATACATCGCCATAACTATCAATCACTACACTGCTTGAAGCCCCATCGGGAAGCGAACTCTGCACATCCGCAACTTTTCGACGCAAAAGATCCCAATATTGCTCTGTCTCATTGTCGGGTGTAGTGCTAAGCAAACCTACTGTTATGATTGAAAGATCTGACGACGAACGACTATCAATCTTGTCAATATTACTCATTGTGTAGATTGCTTTTTCGAGTTTGTCGGTAACTTGCAACTCAACCTCATATGATGATGCACCTGGATAGGTTGTTACCACCATTGCTTGTTTTACGGTGATTGATGGGTCTTCAAGCTTGCTCATACCGCTATATGATAGCACCCCACCAACAACCAATATAGCTATAAAATAGTATACTAATTTACTATTTGATAATGCCCATTTTCCAATATTCATATTATAGTAATCCTCCAATATTAGTTACTGATTTTTGCTTAAATGGCTCAACTTTCATTCCCTCGGTTAAGTTATTTATTCCTGCTGTGACTACTCTATCACCTGCATTTACACCCTCAGAGATAATTAGCTCACCTTTACTGTTGATATTATGCACCTTAATAGGATTAAGCTTTACACTATTATCAGAATTTATGCTCCAAACATAAGTTTTGTTATCTTTTTGATAAAGTGCAGTTAATGGAAGGGTTAATAATTGATTTTGCTCTCCCTCATAATTTAATGTAACCATCATGCTCATACCTGGAGTTACAATCACATCGCTATTTGGTTTGATTGCAAACCGCATAGAGTATAGTTGGTTGAGATTAGCCTTTGGACTAACACCAATAAATGTTAAATCAATTTTGCTATTAGGATATTGAGGCACAATTGCAGTTGCTCCAACAAAATTATCTTGATTAATGTAGGTGTTGTATGGAATATTAACCACAACCTCTTGCGAAGAAGATAGCACAAACGAAACTACTGGCATTCCTGCGCCCACTGTCTCACCATCGCTATAGTGAAGTTTTTGAATATAACCATCAAATGGCGCAACCAAACGAGTATCACTTAGAGCATTAGCGTGCGAATTGAGCTTTGCTGTAATTTGCTTTAGCCCACTAACAGCTTTACTGTAGTCGTTCACAGACACACTACCATCTTTATAGAGTGCAATCACTCTATT
>JAWXTQ010000174.1:0-4341 GCA_044433405.1 Rikenellaceae bacterium | reverse complement strand
ACATAGATTGAAGATGTGATACGCGAGCCATAATCGGGAATATATAGGTTGGGTACTGACGTAGACACATCTTTTATTGCTGTGACTTTTTGATTTTCAATATCCTTAATACTAAAAGTTGTCGACGAACCTGCCTCACTTCTAAGGTTTAAACCCTGCTTTAATGACTGTATACCAACATCGTTTAAATAGATAACCGAGTCTGCATAAGATGTAGATGCATCTTGAGCAAACAATTTGAATGGCGTAAACAAAAGTAGTATGTGAATAACAATTTTCATGCCGCAAAGGTATTGAAAATAGAGAGGTGAAGCAATCCTCATTAATAAGGATATTTATATCGTAGTAAAAATTTGTATAAAAGAAAAAACATACTATCTTTATAACAGATATAATAATATTCGTTATTACAATATATCAATAATAACAAATACAATAATAGTCATTAAGATGTATAATTTCGATTTAGAGACAGCGGCAGAGCTGGCAACTATCATAGCAGGTAATGTGCAGAAGCGGAGGCTCGAAAAAGGGCTCTCACGCGCTGCACTTTCACGCCTAAGCGATATCCCAGCACCGACAATTGCAAAGTTCGAACAAGAGCACACCATATCACTCGTATCATTCCTAGCAATAGCTAAAGCCTTGGGGTATAGTGATGATGTTAAAAAACTCCTAGCAGAGCCCAAATACAGCACAATCGAAGAACTTGACACAATAAACAAGAATAGAAACCGAAAACGAGGAAGAGATGAAAGCAGTAGATAAATTAACAGTAACATATCGCAATCGCACTGTTGGTCAGCTACGTATGACTCAC
Source organism: Rikenellaceae bacterium (assembly GCA_044433405.1). GTDB lineage: Bacteria > Bacteroidota > Bacteroidia > Bacteroidales > Rikenellaceae > CAMQVM01. The sequence continues at coordinate 3,521 of JAWXTQ010000174.1, read as the reverse complement.
GATAAGCGCAACTGTGTGTTTCAGTATGATGCAGTGTGGCTCAAAGAGGGATTTTCGATTTCTCCTCTGGATTTACCTCTTAAACCTGATATTTTCGTTGCAAAACCTGAACCATTTTACGGTAACTTCGGAATCTTTGAGGATAGCTTACCTGATGGTTATGGTCGCTATCTACTTCATAGATTATTGAAAAAGCAGGGATTAAATGATTTTGATCTCTCGCCAATGCAACGACTTAGCATTGTTGGCAGTTTAGGAATGGGGGCACTATGCTACATCCCAGAGTCATACATTAGTAAGCAAAAGGCATTACCAAAACTTAATGAGTTACAAGAGATTGCACTTCTAGTGTTAAGCGAAAAGTCTGACAAGGATGAAGATCTACTATACTTCAATAGTGGCAATTCAGGAGGCTGTAAACCCAAAGCTCTTATGAAAGATAGCGATGGCAACTGACTCGTTAAATTCCGCCACACTTACGACCCTAAAAACATGGGAGAAATGGAGTTAGAGTATAATAAAACCGCGAGAAAGTGTGGAATCATAGTTCCTGATTTCAAACTTATTGACAATAAATATTTTGCATCCAAAAGGTTTGACCTTGACACCAATAATAATCGTCTCCATATAGCTACTGCAGGTGCTCTACTAAACGAATCTATCTCAATGCCGAAAATAGATTACAGAACACTGCTACACCTAACTGGTTACCTAACTCAGTCGGCTAAACAAGTAGAGCAGATGTATCGACGAATGATATTCAATATCCTAACAGCAAACAAGGACGATCATGCGAAGAATTTCAGTTTCATTTGTCGAGATGGTTTATGGGAGCTAGCACCAGCCTACGATCTCACCCTTTGCAGCGAAGGTTATCACGGAGGGCATGCCACATCTGCCAATCATAATGGCAACCCCACCAAAGAGGATATACTTGTTGTTGGGCAAAGCATAAAGATAACAAAAAGCAAATGTAATCAAATCACAGAAGAAGTTGCCGAGGGTTGCTGCTCCATTTTACAATCAAACAATATTCTTTAATATTATAATATATTCTATTATTTTATTCTATCTTTGCACCATTATTAAAAACAATCTAGCATTTAAAAATATGAACAAATCAGTTCCTGTTATAGTAATATTAACTCCTAATACACTCATTAGTTTAGGGCTCAAATCACTACTTGAAGCGATACTTCCTATTGGAACATATAAAATATGTAACGAATTTAGTGAGATTGAAAACAGCGAACCGCAAGATTTTTTTCATCTATTTGTATCAGCTAGTTACGTTATCAAGAACGCACCATTCTTTAGAGAGAGACACAATAAAACGATTGTTTTGATGCACGACGAGGCTAATGCAGCAATGCTACAAGAGTTTCACAGAATTAATATTAATGCATCGCAAGCAGAAATCGAAAAATCTATTAAAGGGCTTCACAAAACCGCTCACGGTTGTTCTCACAATAGCCATCCATCTAAACAACTAGGCAAAGAGATACTCTCACCACGCGAAATCGAAGTAACCAAACTGCTAGTTGAAGGGCTTATCAATAAAGAGATAGCCGTTAAGCTATCTATCAGCACAACAACCGTAATCACCCATCGCAAAAATATCTTCGAAAAACTAGGAATAAAATCAGTTGCTGGTCTTGCTATTTATGCCGTAATGAAGGGGTATATTGATTTGTAGCTAATGATTAACGCAGATAATGATTAATGATTAATGACCATCGCGAAGCCACTCTCCCCTATAAGAGAATACCCAGCGAACGCTAGTAAGCCCGAGGAGCGTAAGCAACGAAGTTCTTTTCTGTACCCTACTTTGTTATCAACTTCGATAGATTTAGCTGACGACGAAACGGCTCATTAAACGATATTACCGATTCTGAACTCTCTAAACCTAACGGTTTTATTCTGGTTTGAATAATCTGATGAAGGTGAGCGTTATTTTTGGTATAAATCTTCACTAACAAATCGCAATTACCTGTTGTGTGATGACACTCTACTATCTCAGGAATCTCTTTCAACTTCAACACCATCTCATCGAGATTATGGGTATGAGAAAAGTTTAACTTAACAAATGCACAGGTGTTATAGCCAATTTTTGATGAATTTAACGTAAATTCTGAGCCTGTAATTATATTTCCAGTGGTCATTTTTTGAACCCTCTGGTGAACCGCAGCACCTGACACATTACATATTCGGGCAACTTCTAAGAAAGAAATGCGCGCATTATTGGTGATTAATCCTAAAATTTTTTTGTCTAATTCGTCAAAAATTACCTCGTTTCCCATCTATATTCTATATTATTTTTAAAATACAAAATTAGTCAATTTTATAGAATTATCAAAATTTAACACCTTAAAAAACGAATTTTATTTTGGCAACACCATTTTCGTGTAAAATTTACACGGCTCGAAGTCGAGTGCAAAAAATTTATGGAAAAAAAGCCGATTGATTATTATAAAGTAGCTATCTTTGCATCGTATCCAGAAAAAAGGTACATGGTTAGTTAATACAAATCACACCTTACGAAGTAGCGTAAGGTAAGGTTTTAAGGAAAATTATTTTTTATATGATATTAATAAATTCGCAATTTTTGAAGGTGGTGCATGACCAGGTGCAGGAGAAGATTGATACGAAAATTAAAATTTTCAAAACTCTCAATCCTACAACTAAGCTCATCAAACTAAACAGTGGTGATGTTGTTCGCCCACTTGCACCTTGCGTTGTGGATGCTATGACCAAATGTGTTGCCGAAATGGGAAATGAAAACACCTTCAAAGGACGCGCTCCTGAACAAGGTTATGATTTTTTGATTGACGCAATTGTGAAAAATGATTTCCGTAATCGCAAAATAAAAATTGGACACGACGAAATTTTTATTAATGATGGAACCAAAGAAGATTTGGCTGGAGTTGGAGACATACTGTGTAAAGATAATAGAATTGCTGTTATTGACCCAGTTTTTCAAACATATATCGAATCAAATGTGATTGGAAATAGAGCTGGAGAGATGAACGAAAAGCAGCAATGGAGTCATATTATATATCTAGAGTGCAAAAAAGAAAATGAATTCATGCCTGCTTTGCCTAAAGTAAGACCTGACGTTATTTATCTTAGCTACCCTAACGATCCTACTGGTTGTGTTATGAATAAAGAGACTCTTGAAAAATGGGTTAAGTACGCGCTTAAAAACAATACGCTTATTCTATTTGATGCAACTTACGAATCGTTTATCACCGACAAATCAACACCTCATAGCATATATGAGATTAGAGGTGCTAAAAAATGTGCAATTGAGTTTAGGAGTTTCTCTAAAAGTGCAGGATTCACAGGTTTGCATTGTGGATACACCGTGATTCCTAAAGATCTAGAGGGGTATTCATTTACAGTCGACACTAGCGTAGGTTTAAACACACTATGGCTTAGACGACAACAAATCAAAAACTACTCTCCTGCTTACGTAATTCAACGTGGTGCGGAATCTTTATACACTGAAGAGGGAGTTGAGG
>JAWXTQ010000173.1:0-4383 GCA_044433405.1 Rikenellaceae bacterium | reverse complement strand
TAGTTATGGAGAAGGTTGAAGGCGTAACTCCCGACTCTAGGAAAGCTATCTTAGATGCAAATCTCGATCCTGAGGAGGTAGTTAAAAATGGAGCTGACACCATACTTCAGATGATATTAAAGTTTGGAATGTTTCATGCCGATCCACACCCTGGGAATCTGTTTATTGGCAAAGGCAACGTAATTGGCATTATTGATTTTGGCATGGTTGGCATCTTGCGCCCTAAAGAGATAGATTTTATTGCAGACTTTATAGTAAGTTTCTACAAACGCGATGATAGCATGCTAACAGCATCACTTCTGACGCTATGCGACATTCACTATTTTGATTATTATGATGAGTTACAGTTTGACATAAAGAATATGTTAATGCAAAATATGACAAACAAATCGTTAGACATGAAGAACTTATCACGCATAATGCAAAAAAGCATTGATTTACTAATCAAGCACAATCTTCAAATCCCCTCTGGCATATTTTTGCTAATCAAAACCTTTGCTACTATCGAAAAATTCGCACAAAACATTGCACCAAAACTAGAGCTTTCACCCATTGCAATGCCATATGCCAAAAGCATTATAAAGGAACGTTATAGCACACGTCGCTTTGCAGAATCGGTATATGAAACATTTACGGACTATATTGATTTCATACGCGAGTTACCTACTAATCTCAATGAGATAATCTTCAAATTAAAAGAGGGCAAGATAAAACATGACATACAACTTACAGATGACACACTATTCACACAGACTCTCAAAAGCATGACATTACGCATTTCGTATGTGATTTTACTAATTGGGCTGTTTATAGGTTCGACAATATTAATAGTATGGGATAGCGACCGACGCTTTGGATTGACAATACTTTATATTAGCACCGTGCTTATATGTGGTTTGTTAATAAAGTGGATTGTTAGCAAGAAATAATTAATTATTGACTTACTTTAGCGGTTTTCACTTACATGAGCTAAAGCTCATGTTTGTAGTAATAGATTTTATTTCTTATGTTTCATACCTTCGGTATGACAACGAAATAAAATCTATTACTATTTTTGGCTGCGCCAAAAAAGTGAAAGCCGATTCGTCGCTACCGCTCCTCGGGCTCACTTTCGTTCGCTGGGGATTCTCATGTAGGTGATGTATAGCTTCGCGATAGTCGAACACTAGGAATAGTGATAAACGCCGATAATGATGAATGATTAATGACCAAAACAGTCACTATCTGCGACCCTATTTAGACCTAGCTAAATTACTATAAACTTAAGTTTTAACACATTAAGCAAAAACGCAAAAGTCGGTTTTCACTTACATTAAAGGCCTATAACGCACTATATATGGTTACAGGCCTTTAAAAAATCAATTTTTTAAACTATATTTTACGATTTTTTTTCGTACAAAACTCGAAAGTAATAACTACTCGTAGCTACCATCATTAATTGTGATATCGCCACTGTAAGTACATGGATATTCACTCTCCTCACCACTAGCACCTATTGCTGCTGTGATTGAGAATTCTAACTGCGCTTTACCGTCAATTATTTCACAAACTAAACCAGAAACATTTCCAGTTGCATCCATTGTCATGAAAACATACTCTACTGTTAAATCATCTGCTGTAAGTGTAGTTTTTCCATTCTCTTCAACGGCTGTTACACCAACTATCGGAAGTGTTGTTGTAGATAGGTAGGTTGAATATGTAAAGCCATCAATCACTAGGGCATTATTTGCTTGATAGTAAGTTATTGTTACATCTGGTAGGTTTACAATACCTGAAGAATTAGTAATATAGAAACCTTCATCGTTATCAAGAGAGAACTCTGGATCAACCACTTCCTCTTCTTCCTCTTCTTCTTCTTTCTCTTCTTCTTCCTCGCTAGCATAACCATCTTGTGTACCTACATACGATACCTCTACAGTCATATCACCTAATGTGTCGGTTGAAATCTCGCAATCAAAAGTAATTGCTATATCGTAACCTGATTTTACGATAGAGATGTTTGTTATTGATTGAATAACATCGTTAATTAGAGGTAAACGATCATAGATACCAACCATTTGAATTTGATCACTACTATAAGTTACAGGAGATGTTGAAGTTTGAGGAACCTCGATAAATGCCATATCAAGATCTGGCATTAAACCTGGCATAAACGACACCTCTGGCATCATTATATCTACTACTCCATTATCTGCATCCTCATCAATATAAAAGGTTATATCCTCTTGCTCTGTGCCTAGGATAGTTAGAACTCCTATAAATTTGTCACCACTTAGAGTAAACACATCACTATCAGCATCTGTGTCACTACTCTTCTCGCATGATGTAGCCATCAAAGCTACAGCTGCAATCATCATCATCGAAATAATTCTTCTCATGTTTTTGTTTCTGTTTTTTATATATTTAAATTTAATGTTACTCCGTATGTATTGGGTTTTCCTTGCTGTACAAACTCATTTCCCATACTTAAAAAGTAGAAGGTGCTATACTCTTTATTACACATATTTCTACCCCACACCGAGAGGGTGAATTTTTCAGCAGAAAACTTCACCTCTGAACCTAAAAGCGCGTAAAATGGCTGAAATAGGGAGTTCTGTTCATTCCAGTAGATTCGACCCGCACCATTAGTGTTGATATTGAATGTGATATCTTTAAAAATACGACTACCGAGGCTCACATTATACTCTGCCGAAGCAAATAGCGTGTGGCTAGGTGCGTATGGAAGATAGTTGCCTGCATAGTCATATTCATTATCATCATAAGTTATGAATTTGGCATTAGTATAACCATAAGCTAAATTAAAGCTCAGATTACCTAAATTTGCACGTCCAGAAAACTCAGCTCCATAGCTACGTGAGTGGCCTGCATTAGTCATCATACGCCCTGTAACCATGCCGTCAGGAAAGACAGTAAGCTGTTGATCTCGACAATCAATATAGAAAAGCGACATATCTGCTACAAATTTATGATTTAAACTCTCTAGATGTGAACCAATCTCATAATTCCAACTATATTCTGGTTTGTATGATATAATATCCTCTGCAGAGTAAGATGCTGAAAGTCCGAAAAGCTGCATCACCTTTTGTTGGAGAATGTCTGAGAACATTTGCGAATTATAGCCACCTGCTTTATACCCCTTGCTTATTGAGAGATAGAGCATTGATTGTTCATGCAAACCTAATTTATATGAGGCATTAAACTTTGGCAAAACCACAAAGAAATGTTGCGATGGCGTATCGCTAATATCAATATTTATAGGCTTATAGAAGGTGTATGTTGTATTGTCTGACATCTCTATGTTACCATAACATCCTGTAGATGTGTAACAATTATAATTAAGTATTGTAGATTCATAATCAACCCTCACTCCCGCTTTTGTCTCAAAGCGACCAAGCTTATAGCTTGACTCATGATAGAGCGCAGAACCAAAAGTTTGGTTGGTGAAGTTACTAGTTAAATCAAAACTGTTATCATCCCAGTTATTGTAGTATTGACTCGAGCCGTTAACGTTATCAAAGATTAAATACTCAATTCCATCCTCCTTAAATTTTACTGGTGCTTGCATGTTTTTATGGTCATAAAATCCAAAGAAACCAAAAAGCATATTATACCCCTCATCACTCTTACTCGATTTAAAAACTAAATCCTCACTGATTGAGTGGTCTTGGGTGGCTTGTTTTAGGGTGAACATTGAGGCTGTTGTAAAATCTTGATCTAATATCATCTCATCATCAAGATATTGATACCCAGTAACGCTAGAGAGTTGCCAACCATTACCACGATGGGTCACAGAAAACCCATTATTGAGAGATGTGCGCTGATAACTCGACGGATCGTTATAACTTATCTCATTTGTTGCTAGATTCTTATATGCATACCCACCTTGATCTAATGTAGAGAGCGAAAAGGTGTTTTCGATGCGAGTTTTTGAGGTGATATTATATTGCAGTTTCAAGCGACCTCCCCACGAATCCTCGTTTTCGCACTTCTGAGCTGTATATTGATTGGTATAATAACCGTCTGACGAGGTGTGAAAGAGGCCAATAGATGCCGCCATCTTGTCAGAAAATTTCTCATATACCGAGGCACGTAGCGTATAACTATTACCTGAAGAGTATTGCGTACTAATCTTAACACCCTGATATCTAAATGGAGAGATGGTATACACATTAATAACTCCACCCATAGAATTGCGACCATAAAGAGTTGACTGAGGACCGCGCAAAATCTCCATACGCTCAATATCCATCACCTCTAAATCATACGAATTTTTATTGATAAAAGGCACATTATCTACATTTAAACCAATAACTGGCTGATCAATTCGCGCCCCTAATCCTCGAACATAGATTGAAGATGTGATACGCGAGCCATAATCGGGAA
>JAWXTQ010000172.1:0-4405 GCA_044433405.1 Rikenellaceae bacterium | reverse complement strand
GCTAATGCGCGAAGGGGCATACGATATTATTGAAAAGCCTTTAGATATCAACGTAGTGATACAAAAGGTGCGAAATATATTAAAGAAAGTGCAAGATGCGCCTCAGAAAGCGCAGCTACAACGCATCAAGAGTCGTGAAGTTAAGCCTGCAAGAGAGGTGAATATCATAGGTGAGTCTGACTCCATACTAAATGTAAAAAATAAAATCGAAGTAGTGGCAAAACACGATTCTAGGGTGTTGGTAATTGGTGAGAACGGTACAGGCAAAGAGCTTGTTGCAAAGTTGATTCACTCTAAAAGTCCACGTGCTGCCGAGCCGCTTATTGAGGTGAACTGCGCTGCTATTCCGTCAGAATTGATAGAAAGTGAGATGTTTGGCCATGAGAAAGGTGCTTTTACAGGAGCTTTTGCCACAAAGAAAGGCAAGTTCGAAATTGCAAACAACGGAACACTCTTTCTCGACGAGATTGGCGATATGAGCCTTGCTGCACAGGCAAAAGTGTTGAGGGCACTTCAAGAAAATTGTGTTACTGCCGTTGGTGGTAGCAAATCTGTTAAGGTTGATGTTCGATTGATTTGCGCAACAAACAAAGATCTACGTCAAGAGATTAAAAATGGAAATTTCCGCGAAGATCTGTATCACAGAATAGGTGCAGCAATTTTGAAAGTTCCTCCATTAAGAGAACGAAAAGGAGATATAAGACTGCTTATAGATCATTTTGTCGAGCGTTTTATTAAAGAGAAATCACTCCGAAGCAGAGTTATATCCAGTGAAGCCTACGATGTATTTGAATCTCATGGTTGGAGTGGCAATATAAGAGAGCTGCAAAATGTAGTAGAAAGGTTGCTAATTTTCGGTGCAGATAGTATTAGTGGTGAATATGCGCAGAAATTGCTGGATGAGGATTATTAGATTTGGAGTGTGGTGTTGTGTGTTGTGTGGTGTTGTGGTGTGTTGGGTTATGTTGTGTTGTGCGGCTTTCACCGCATGAGACTTCGCTCATGCTTGTAGTAATAGTTTTTTATTTCTTATACTCATACCTACGGTATGGTAACGAAATAAAAAACTATTCCTATTTTTGGCTGCGCCAAAAAGTAAAAACCGAGGCGTACCAAAGCCTATCAAAAAAAGAAGAACTGTTGTTTAAGGTTTTTTTAAGAAAAAAACCACGCGCTAGACTACTATGAGCCATTTTTATCTTCCTGGCTATCGCCAGTTCGCTAAAAACGACTCCTAGCAGCCTACCGCTGGCAAAAAAACCTTCGTCGCTACCGCTCCTCGGGCTCACTTTCGTTCGCTGGGGATATTCTTGTAGGTAATGTATAGCTTCGCGATGGTCGAGGTTTGGGGTTGTGGTGTGATGTGTTGTGGTTGTGTTGTGTTGGTTTTTAGCGGCTTTCACCGCATGAGCTTTAGCTCATGCGGTGAAAGCCGCTAAAAAGGGAAAACCGCAAAAAAGCAACAAACCGCTAAGAATGCAACAACCGCTAAGAAAAACTATTTGATAACACCAAGCTCTTTACCAACTTTGGTAAATGCAGCGATGGCTTTATCTAGGTGCTCAACTTCGTGACCTGCCGAAACTTGCACTCTGATACGAGCTTGCTCTTTAGGCACTACTGGGTAGTAGAATCCTGTAACGTAGATTCCCTCTTCTAGAAGTTTTGCAGCAAAATCTTGAGATAGTTTTGCATCGTAAAGCATTACAGCGCAAATTGCAGATTGAGTAGGTTTGATGTCAAATCCAGCTGCTTCCATTTTTGTGCGGAAGTAGTCAACATTGCTAACTAGTTTGTCGTGTAAAGCGTCAGACTCTTTAAGCATTTTAAACACCTCTAGAGATGCACCTACTACTGAAGGTGGAATAGAGTTTGAGAATAGATATGGGCGAGAGCGTTGACGTAGGATGTCGATAATCTCTTTACGACCAGTAGTGAAACCACCGATACCACCACCCATTGCTTTTCCAAGAGTTCCTGTTAGGATATCAACTTCGCCTCTAACGTTATATAATTCAGTAACACCGCGGCCAGTTTTGCCAACTACACCAGCAGAGTGACACTCATCAACCATAACTAGGGCATCATATTTTTTAGCTAATTCGCAAATTTGGTCCATTGGAGCTACGTTTCCGTCCATAGAGAAAACGCCATCAGTAACGATAATACGGAATCGTTGAGCTTGAGCAAGTTTTAGACACTCTTCAAGTTCGCTCATATTTGCGTTAGCATATCTGTAGCGTTTAGCTTTACAAAGTCTAACACCATCAATGATTGACGCATGGTTTAGCGAGTCAGAGATGATAGCATCATTTTCGCCAAGTAGAGGTTCGAAAACTCCACCATTAGCATCAAAACAAGCAGCATACAAGATGGTATCTTCAGTTCCGAAATAGTCAGCAATTGCAGCCTCTAGCTCTTTGTGGATGTCTTGAGTGCCACAGATAAAACGCACAGATGACATACCAAATCCACGACTATTCATCGCCTCAGTAGCAGCACTAATAAGACGAGGGTGGTTTGAAAGGCCTAGGTAGTTGTTTGCACAAAAGTTTAACACCTCTTGTGATGATGAAACTTGAATTTCAGCTTGCTGGCTAGAGGTAATAATACGCTCATTCTTGTAAAGTCCAGCCTCCTTAATTGCAGCTAACTCAGCTTGCAAGTAATTTTTAATTTCTCCGTACATATAATAATTATTTGGTTTTAAACTCTCAAATATAAGTGCAAATATAGAGTTTTTTTAATCAAAAAAAATCTTTTTTTCTAAAAAAAAGATAAATAGGTTCTGAAATATTAAAGAATAAAGTGGTCGAAAGGTGGTTTTATGTTGATTGGCACAATTAATGAGTTGATAAATGCAAAAAATCAAGATATTAACAATTTATACTCTTTAATATGAGACAAGAAAAAAAACTTAGCGTATCAACACCTGAATATGCGTCAGAGACAATGTTAAATGAGGCGCCATGGCAAACAATTCCTCGTCACTCCACCTCGGAGGAGATAGCGTATAGAATGGTGAAGGATGAGACATTTGCACAGATTCAGCCAAAACTAAATCTAGCGACATTTGTTACCACCTATATGGATGATTATGCAACTAGACTCATGAATGATGCAATCAATATCAACTATATTGATGAGACTGAGTATCCACGTATAGCTTTGATGAGTGGCAAATGTATTAATATTGTTGCTAATTTATGGAATACTTCCGAAAAGAGCGAGTGGAAAACAGGAGCACTAGCTATAGGCTCTTCGGAGGCTTGTATGTTGGGAGGCGTTGCTGCATGGTTGCGTTGGCGTAAAGACAGAATTGCTGCAGGCAAACCTTACGACAAACCCAATTTTGTAACTTCAACAGCTTATCAAGTGGTGTGGGAGAAGTTTGCTAGTTTGTGGCAAATTGAGCTCCGTGCAGTGCCAATCTCAATGGAACGTCCAACCTTAGATCCGCAGGAGGCGATAAAACTTTGTGATGAAAATACAATTTGTGTAGTTCCAATAATGGGAGTTACATGGACTGGGTTAAATGATGATGTTGAGGCGTTGAATGATGCACTAGAGCAGTTTAATAGTGCCAATAATCTTCAAATACCTATTCATGTTGATGCAGCATCGGGTGGGTATATTCTACCATTTATCAAACCTGAATTAAAATGGGATTTCAGATTAAAATGGGTCTACTCAATCAGCACTTCGGGGCATAAATTTGGGCTTGTATATCCAGGATTAGGCTGGGTTGTATGGCGCGATAAGTCGGTTTTACCAGAGGAGATGGCTTTTAGTGTAAACTATCTAGGAGCAAATATAACCCAGGTTGGGTTGAATTTTTCACGTCCAGCAGCACAAATATTGGGTCAATATTATCAATTTATTAGATTGGGCTTCGAGGGGTACAAAAAGGTGCAAGAGGGCTCTATGGCAGTGGCAAAATATTCTCATCTCGAGATAGGCAAAATGAAGCAGTTTAAACTTTATAGTAGCGAGGTTGTAAATCCACTCTTTATTTGGTATATGGAGCCAGAGTATCAGAAAACGGCAAAATGGACACTTTACGATCTACAATCTGCACTTCAAACTAGCGGTTGGATGATTCCAGCTTACACTCTTCCTAAAGATGTGGAGGATTGCATTGTAATGCGCATCGTGGCACGCAATGGCATGAGTAGAGATATGGCCGACATGTTGATTGGCGATATTAGAAGTGCTGTAGAGCAGCTCGATAAACTTGAGTATCCTACAACTACCCGTATCGCACTTGACAAAAACGAATCTATAAAGCATAGAGGCTTTAATCATAGTCACAATAAAAATAACAAATAAGATATGGCAAATAATAGTACAAAATCAGGTGTTTTTAAGATTAGTGTTATGACCCTTGCAATCATGAATGTTGCAG
>JAWXTQ010000171.1:0-4421 GCA_044433405.1 Rikenellaceae bacterium | reverse complement strand
TATCTACATCTCCAAATGCGCTAATTATGCTTTTTGTGTAGCTTAGCCCTGCAATTTCATACTCTTTTTCTGCTATGCGTTGGTTGCTTTTGAGTTTTCCGAATTGAAAAATTGGTTGTGCTAGCGATGCCAAGCCATACCAAGCAAGAGCGTAAGGATCGGTAGCAACAAATTTCTTAGCACTGCTAGAGAGTAAACCGCCACTTGCTGTGAGGCTAATAGTGGGGTAGCGTGCTGCGCGTGCAATACCCACTTGTGCCGCTGCTTTCTCTAAAGAAGCGTATGTCTCCATAATGTCAGGACGGCGATTTAACAGATCAGAGGGTAGCCCTATAGGTATCTCTTCAGGTAGAGCTTTGTAGCTATTGCTATATTCAAGCATGCTCTCAATGTTTTGTGGCGCTACTCCTAGTAATATAGATAGAGCAACTTGTGTCTGTGAGATTAACCTTTCGTATTGCGAAATTGATGCCGCGGCACTATTGGCTAGCCCTTTTGATTGTTCTAAATCTAGTGATGTTGACATGCCATACATTACCATTGAATCTATCAAGTCTAAACTTTTACGACGGCTTATATATGTAGTGCGTGATATCTCTAGGCTGTTGCGATATTCAATCAGTGAGAAATATGTAGTAGCAACATCGGCTGCAAGGCTTAGCATTGTGGCTGCATAGTTATATTCGTTAGCTAAGTAGGCTGCGCGTGCACTTTTTTTTGTGTTTTTCATCGCTCCAAAAAACGATATTTCCCAGCTAATAGTTGGCCATGCGGTGTACTCTTGTACGATTAACTCCTCTCTGTTATATTCGCCCTCAGCTGATATGTCGAAACTTAGTGCAGGCAGATAGTCCGCTCTATCTACCTTAAATTGTAATCTAGCTTGTTCAATCTTTGCATAAGCTGCTTGGGCATCTTGATTGTTTTCAAGTGCTATCTCTATAAGATTATTGAGTGTTTTATCTCCAAAAATCTCCCACCAGCGTTGGTTGACAACTATCTTTGATGTGTCGCTACCGTGGGTGTAACTATACCCTTCAGGTAGCTGAACCTCTGGTGTGTAAAGTCTATTGCTACACGACCAGAGAGAGGCAATTATCCCCACAAATAAATAAATCTTTCTCATAACAACTACTATATTTGTTCCTGTTTTTCTGCCATTTTAGTGCGTTTTTTCTCAAAATTTGCAATCTTGCCAAAGAGAGCATAGAGTAAAGGGTATATAAAAATCCCAAGCATTGTGGCAACAACTATACCTCCAATAAGTGCCACTCCAATAATATTACGTGCAACCGAATAGACTCCTGATGCAAACACTAGAGGTAGTACGCCTATAACAAAAGCAAATGTTGTCATTAAGATTGGGCGTATTCTTAGTTTTGCCCCTTCAAGTGCTGCCTCAACAAGAGTTTTGCCCTTTTCAAAGAATATTATATTTGCATACTCAATAATCAAAATAGCATTCTTTGCCGATAATCCTATCAACATAATGAGAGAGATCTGCATAAATAGATTATTGATATACTCTACATTAAACTTATGAAATAGCCACACAAGTAACATCGCTCCAAATATGGCAAATGGTACACCTAAAAGTATAGATAGTGGCATAGCCCAACTATCGTAGAGAGCTGCGAGCACTAGAAATACAAATAGTATTGTCATGGCGTAGAGTAGCCATGTGTTGTTTGAGGCCTCTTTGTCTTGATAAGATATTCCACTCCACGAGAGAGCGTAACCGTCAGGGAGCATTGCATTAGCAATATTTTCGACCACAACCATAGCCTCAGTTGACGATACTCCTTTGCTGGTGGATGCATTAACTGCAATAGACCGATTTAGATTAAACCTATCAACAAACTCAACACCTACCGTGTCAATTACTCGAACAAATGTCGATAGTGGAACTTCATCGCCTGAGCTGTTTTCGATAAAATAGCTGTTCAAATCGTTAGCATCTTTTCTGTATGATGCATCTGCCTGAATGTAAGTCTCATAAAGTCGGCCAAATCTATTGAACTTATTGATGTAGCTGCCTCCTAAGAAGGTTGATAAGGTTGTGTGTAGATCAGCTATATCTACCCCCTCTCGCATGGCATTGTCGCGGTCGATGATTAATCTTCGTTGTGGCACATCGGCATTAAACTGAGTCATTACAGTTGATATCTCGGCACTGTTTCTTATGCTATCTAACAACTCTTCAGTAATCATTGCAAGCTCGTTGAGGCTGCCACCATCTCTCTGTTCAATAACAAATGATAGCCCTGAACTAATACCTAATCCAGGAATTGAGGGTGGACCAAAGGCGTATATCTGAGCCTGTGGAACGGCAAAATATAGCTCTATGTTGAGCTTGTCGGCAAACTCCATTGAAGTAATCTTGCGCTTTGAATAATCGACAAGCTTTACAAACAAAACGGCATTGTTTGTAGATGATATTCCTGCTAAAAGATCATACCCCGCAGCACCTGCAACATGTTCTACCTCTTTAAATGAGGAGAGTATCTCAGTAACCTCTACAACAACTCTCTCTGTACGCTGCACTGAGGCGGCATTAGGTAGAGCAACGCTAACCATTATATAGCCTTGGTCCTCTTCTGGTAGGAAGCCAACAGGTATGTGTTTAGAGACTAAAAATATCGCTCCGCCAATAATGGCTATAAATAGTAGTGAGCGCGATAGGTGTTTTGAAAGTGTTGCCGTAAAACGATTGCAACCGTCAACTCTGCGTTTAAACCAGCGATTGAAGTGGCCAAAGAAGCCGCTATCCTTAACTTTTCTTTCTTTTAGGAGTATGCTACATAGCGCAGGTGATAGGGTAAGGGCATTGAATGCTGATATCGACACTGCTACTGCAATAGTAATTGTAAATTGCTGAAACATCTCTCCTGTAATGCCTCCCGAAAACGATATAGGTAGAAAAACAGCTAGTAGTATTACTGTAGTGGCGATAATCGGTGATCTCACCTCATGCATTGCAGCAATTGTTGCTTTTGTGGGTGATAATCCTCGTTCGATATGTTGCTGCACAGCTTCAACCACAACAATCGCATCATCTACAACAAGCCCAATAGACAAAACTAGTCCAAGTAGAGAGATGATGTTCACCGAGAATCCAAATAGAGGAAATAGTAAAAATGCACCAATCAACGATACTGGAATAGCTATTAATGGAATAAGTGTTGCCCTTGCATCTTGAATAAAAAGATATATGATTATTATCACTAGCAAAAGCGCAAATAGAATAGTGTAAAATATCTCTTTTATACCATCTTTTATAGACTCTGTAGAGTCAACCATCGTAGAGATGTTGATGCCGTCAGGAAAATCTTGTGATATCTCATCCATAATTGCTGAAACCCTATTACCCACCTCTACGGCATTGCTGCCCGATGTTTGGAAAACAACAATAAGTGCCGATGGATGCTCACCATCAAATAGTGATTTTACCCCGTAGAGTTCACTGCCAAGATTTACCGTTGCAATATCTTTTAGAAGAAGTTGGCCTCCATCGTCTAATGTTTTGATAATGATATTCTCATACTCCTCTGGTTTGTTGATTTGCGATGGAGTAGTTACAGTATACGTAAAGTATGTTGGAAAATCTACTGGTTCGGCAGATAGTTTGCCTGCTGCAAAAACTTCGCTCTGCTCTTCGATAGCGGTAGATATATCCTCTATTGAAACGTTGTAATATTTTAATAAATCAGGTTTTACCCATATTCTCATTGCATACTGGCCACTTCCCATTATCTGCACCTCACCCACTCCGTTGGTTTTTAATAGCTCGTTTTGGATGTTTAGATATGCATAATTTGAAAGGTAGTTTACGTCATACTCTCCATCTGACCAGAGTGCGTAAACTAGCAGAAAGCCTGTCATAGCTTTTTGAGTTGTAACGCCTTGATCTTGCACCGACGTCGGTAGTGTAGCCACTGTAGAGTTAACCTTGTTTTGGGTAAATAATGAATTTAGATCTGGATCTGTGCCAATGTCAAAAGTGGCTTGCAGAGTCATACTTCCGTCGTTAGCAGAGGTTGTTTGCATGTAGATTAGGTTGTCAACACCCATAATAGCTTCAGAAATAGGTGAGGCAACCGATTCATCTACAGTTATTGCATCTGCGCCCTCATAACTTGCATTTACAGTTACAACTGGAGGGGTAATGTTGGGGTACTGCTCTACAGGAAGATTGTAGATTGATACTAAACCCAAAACAACAATAATAATAGATATTACAATTGCAAAAATTGGTCTATTAATAAAAAATTTATCCATTGTTACACTTTTTTAGTGGATTTAATCTCAACTTTCTCGCCATCGTGAAGTCGCAATTGGCCGCTTGTTACAACTCTATCGCCTCTATCTACTCCATGGGTCACAATCCATTTGTCATTATAGGTGTTTCCTAGTTTTACCTT
>JAWXTQ010000170.1:0-4444 GCA_044433405.1 Rikenellaceae bacterium | reverse complement strand
ATAAATATCTGGAAGATCCTGAAAAATCGTGGCTCAAAATCAACGCACAGAGGGTTAAACCACCACCTGAACAAACTCTATTTTCCTATAAATAAAGATAGGGGGCTTACTTTTTAGAAAATTTATAAAATCACCGCCATAATTAGCGGTGATTAGGGTATTGTGTGCATATTTTTGATTTATCGGACACCAATAAAACAGAATAAAACCTCGATAGTTATCATACTGCTATCGAGGTTTTACTTACAATACGGCATTACGGAGACGGTTACTAGGTAGGAGTTTTAAATCTTGCTCCTGTGTTTGTTGCCCGAAGACAGGAGTGGTAATACATATAAACGTAAATGCCAGTGATGCTATTGTTTTAGGATAGTTGGTTTTTGGTTTATTTTTCTTCATAATCTTTGGATTTGTGTTTAGTTCATATGACTATTTGTATCCTGATAACAAAGGTGTGAAAAAATTCTATAATTACCAAATTTTTTTCAATAAAACTTATTTTTTTGTGCGGCATAACAGATTTTATTATGAGTTAACCATACATCATTGCTTTGAAATATCAAACTTAGATGATAGCTTTATATCCTCTACAGATGAACCGACATGCACTTCAAACGTTCCTGGTTCAACTACCTGCTCCATGTTAACATTCCATAACGCTAGCTGAGATTTATCGACGTTTATTTCGACTCTTGTTGACTCACCACGCTTTAAAAACACCTTCTTAAATCCTTTAAGTGCGCGGACTGGTGTAGTTACTGAGCTGAATAAATCACGAATATATAGCTGTGCTACCTCTGCACCATCCATCTCTCCACTGTTTTTGAGTGTGAAACTAACGGTGAGTTCTCCTTTCTCTTTATATATATTGCTGTAATCAATAGCGATATCGCTATATTCAAAGGTTGTGTAGCTTAATCCATAGCCAAGGCAGAAGAGGGGATCTGGAGATGAGAATACATAATCTCGGCCAGGGTTTTCTTCTGAACCTCTTTGACGATAAAATCCTTTTGCCGATGGTTTGTAGTTTGCATACATTCCGATATGACCCACTGTTGGAGGGAAAGTTACCGATAAGCGACCTGATGGGTTTACCTCTCCGAAAATAATTCTTGCAATCGCATCACCCCCTTTTTCGCCACTATACCACGCCTCAATAACTCCATCTAGCTGTTGAAACTCCTTCTCTAGTGTGTATGGTCGGCCATTGACAAGAACCATAATTATAGGTTTTCCTAACTTTTGAAGCTCAGAAAGTAGTTCGCCCTGCACCCCTGGTAGCCCTAGTTCGTTGCGGTCAAATCCCTCTCCACAGGTGTTTATCTCTTGTGAATTTTGATCACCCCATCCAATTCCAGAGTAGATTATGCTAGTTCCGCCTGCAACGTAAATGATAACTTCACTCTTTTTTGCACTCTCAATAGCCTCGCTAAATCCCTCTTTTGAGAGCGATGTAATGCCACATCCTAATGCGTAATTAACCTCTAAGTTGTCGCCTGCAATTGCTCTTATTCCCTCTAGTGGTGTAGTGCCATAGTCGTTGTTTTTGGTGATGGAGTAGTCTCCAAATTGAACTTTATCGGCGTTAGCACCAATGACTGCAATTGATGATAGCGACTCTTTATGTAGAGGTAGGATGTTATTTCTGTTTTTTAAGAGCACTATTGACTCCTCAGCCACTTTTTGAGAGAGTGCAATATGCTCCTCTGAGTGCACAACTTTCTTAATCTCTTTACTCTCTACTTTAAATGGACGATCAAATAGTCCTAGCTTAAATTTTATGCGCAGTACATTTTTAACAGCTCTGTCTACAATCGAGATATCAACATCTCCACTCTCAACAAGAGATTTAATGTAGCCTGCATAAGTTGCTTTATCAGGGGCTTCTAAATCAACGCCTGACTCTAGTGCTCGTCTTGCTGCTTCGCGGCCATCCTCTGCTACGTAGTGTAGATAATTTAACATGTAAACCGCACCATAATCTGAAAAGACATAACCGTCAAAATTCCACTCCTCCCGCAGCACTTTGTTGAGTAGCCAGTAGTTGCCATGTGCAGGAACTCCGTCAATTTCATGATATCCAGGCATTACGCTATAGATGTTTGCCTCTTTTACTGCACCTTCAAAGGGAATAAAGTGAAACTCACGTAGTTCGCGTTCACCAATTAGTGCAGGTGCGATATTTATTCCCGCCTCGGGAATAGCATTTCCTACAAAATGTTTTGCAGTACACCCTATTTTACCCTTTTCTATGCCAATTTTAGTCTGTTCAGGTTCACCTTGCATGCCTGTTACAAAGGCTACTCCCATAGTTTTAACATGAAATGGATCTTCTCCGTAACACTCTTCAAATCGCCCAAAACGTGCATCTCGTGCAAGGTCAAAAACTGGGGATAATGCTTGATCTACGCCCGATAGTGAGGCCTCTTTTGCTGTCGCTGCTGCTACTTGTTTGATTAGTTCAGGATTCCAACTACTACCCATCGCTATAGCTTGTGGAAATATTGTTGTGCCAAGTGCCATATGGCCGTGTAGACACTCTGCAATTTGTATTGCAGGGATTCCTAGCCGTGTTTTAGTTCTAAGATAGTGATCGGCTGCCTCTGAAAATTGTGCAATTTTAGAGTGCTCAATAAATGGACTAGAGATAACCCCGATACTTTTACCTTGAAATAGATTCTCCGTAGAGCTTTCTACCACCTTCCCATTTTCGTCTAATTCTAATTCAAGTGCCATCATGGATAGCTGATCTACTTTCTCATCAATAGTCATTCTTGAGATGAGATCCTCGACTCTTTGCTCTACAGGTGCATTTGTATCCTTGTATATTGGTTTGTTCTGCCCATTGAGTGGTTGTTGCGAAAAAACAAGAGTTGTCGCAATTAAAAAAAGATTTTTCATAGTTTGGTGAGGATAATGGGGTTAGCGGCTAATCGTTTGCAATAAAGTTCCTTATCTCTATAAATCTTTCGTTTGTTAGCTTTAGTTTCTCTTTGTTGAAGTTCACATCCGCTTCGCTATTCATAGGTATTAAGTGAATATGTGCGTGAGCAACCTCTAACCCTAGCACTACCACTGCAACTCTCTTGCATGGAATAGCATTCTTGATTTTTTCGGCAACTCTCTTAGCGAAAATCATCATTTGTGAAAGTTCGTCATCTTCAATGTCGAAAATATAGTCTACCTCTTTTTTAGGAATTACTAATGTGTGACCCTCAACTAAAGGGTTAATATCTAAAAACGCGAAGAAGTTATCATCTTCTGCAACTTTGTAGCTGGGAATCTCTCCTGCTACAATTTTTGAAAATATTGATGCCATATTAAACTCTTATTTTACTTATTCGTACTCTTTCCATTTTGGTGTGATGATTTCGCTGTAGATAATTGCTTTATCTAGGTCAAAATCTTCTAAAATAGGATTGCTACTTTGTGTGATTGGTTCATCACTTGCCACATTATCACTGCTGATAGTGGGAGGTGGAGTGTTGATACTGCTTTGATATTGTGAGGTTAATAAAGGTGGAGTTGCAGTTGGTTTATTCACTTGCTCTAATTGCTCCTCTTGCCTCTCTTGCTCAATTCTAGGGGGCTCTGTGCACTCCATACTATCGAATGTTTTGTCAAGGTCAGACATAGGCACATCAGGCTCATCTTCGCCAATCTTAAATCCGTTCTTTTTTGAATAAATAGCCACTATTGCTGCAAATATGGCTATAAGTGGGATTAAATTCATATCATTGAGGTGTTAATGTTTTTATAAATCATAAAGCTCTTCTTGGCTAGTCTTAGTTACGCTTTCTATCCCTTTTATTGAGCTTATCTTGTTGATAATATTACTCAAATCTTTGTCGTTTTTGACATATACAGTAACATAACCTTCAAATATTTCGTCATGACTTACAATGTGCATTTTGCGAATATTGATATTTAGCTGTTTTGTTAATAGCTGTGACAAATCTAGCAGAATACCCATCCTATCGCGCCCTTTAATTCTTAGGTGAGATAGATATGACATGATTTTCTCTGACGACCATTGAGTGTCAACAATTGAGGCAGCATTTTGAGCTGCAAGTTTAATGGCAACATCGCAACTTTTTTTGTGAACCGTTACTAAATTGCCCTTCTCGTTGCTAAAACCTATTACTTCGTCGCCAGGAGTTGGAAAGCAACACTCGGCAATCTTGTATTCTACCACATCATTGTGTTCTTCCTTGTTGGAAGATGAACTGCCACCCAAAAACTTCAAGGTATTACCAACCTGAAGTGACCAGTATTTTACCAGTTTGCTTGCAGCACTGCTGCGAACGATGCTTTTAAGGTTGGAAATGTTGATTATGCCTGCGCCAAGCTTGCTGTAAAACTCATTTTTGTCTGTACACCCATAAGCAGGTAGCACCTTTTTAAAGAGATTACCGCTAGGCTTAACGCCTAGTGTTTCGAGAGC
>JAWXTQ010000169.1:0-4478 GCA_044433405.1 Rikenellaceae bacterium | reverse complement strand
CAACTATCAACGATATACTCTCTGAACTAGAGAAACCAGGTCTCGACCCACGACAGCAGATAGAGGAGTTTGAGTTTACTGAAGGCATCTACTCAGTTAATGATTTAAGAGAGGGAATAACCCTTAAAGGGATAGTAACAAACATCACCGACTTTGGAGCGTTTGTCGACATTGGCATTAAGCAAGATGGATTAGTACACATCTCCCAACTAGCGGATAAGTTTGTATCATCAGTTGGTGATGTAGTACACCTACATCAGCATGTAACAGTAAAGGTGCTAGAGGTTGACACAAAGAGAAATCGCATAGGATTAACAATGAAATTAACACAATAGAGATAGATGGCAGAGAGATTAAGCGAAAGAGTTGACAAATGGTTATGGTCAATTCGCGCCTTTAAAACTAGAAGCATCGCAACAGAAGCGTGCAAAGGGGGCAAGGTGCAAATCAATGGAATGAACACAAAGCCAAGCAAGGAGGTAAAGATTGGCGACAAAGTTTCGGTGAAGAAAATGCCCATAATATACACATTTAAGGTTATCGCTATTCCCCCGTCGCGTGTTGGAGCAAAGCTAGTAGCCACCTATGCTGAGAATATCACCAGCAGTGAGGAGCTAGAGAAGCTATTTATACACAACAATGCATCGTTTATATCACGCGACAGAGGCACAGGCCGACCAACAAAAAAGGAGCGACGAGATATAGACTCGATGATGGAGGAGTTCTTCTTTGAAGAGGATGACGAGATTTAAAAGATATACTTACCCCCTACTCTACAGTAGATAAAGAAACGTAACGATATGTTAGTAAAAAGTTTTGGATGTGCACTCTGCGGAATAGAGGCCACATTAATCACAATAGAGGTGAACATCTCTATTGGAGTCCAGATGTTTATCGTTGGACTACCCGACAACGCCGTAAAGGAGAGCCAACAACGTATATTCTCAGCCTTTGAGAACAACAAATTCTCAATTCCTGGAAAGAAGATAGTTGTAAACATGGCTCCTGCCTTTATACGAAAAGAGGGTTCTTACTTTGATCTGCCTATCGCCATGGGAGTACTGGCTGCATCAGGTCAGATAGAGACATCCATAATAAACAAATTTATCATCATGGGTGAGCTATCTCTCGATGGGAGCATTCTTCCAATCAAGGGCGCGCTTCCGATTGCACTAAAGGCAAAAGAAGATGGATTTAAGGGGATAATACTTCCAATAGAAAACTGTCAAGAGGCAGCAGTAGTAAAGGGGCTAGAGGTGTATGGAGCTAAGAATATAAGCGAGGTAGCCTCATTCTTAGAGGGCAAAGCCGACTCACTAGAGCGATTTGAGATTGATGCAGAGCGTGAGTTTCAAGAAAAATTCACCTCTTTTGATTTTGATTTCTCAGACGTACGCGGACAAGAGAGCGTAAAAAGAGCTCTAGAGGTTGCGGCTGCGGGCTCTCACAACATTTTACTTATTGGATCACCAGGCTCAGGCAAAACAATGCTCTCTAAACGCATGGTATCCATAATGCCACCAATGAGCATCGACGAGGCACTAGAGACTACGAAGATTCACTCAGTAGCAGGCAAGGCAGGCACAATAAATGGGTTAATAACTCATCGTCCTTTCCGCTCGCCACACCACACTGTCTCTAATATTGCACTAGTAGGTGGAGGCACAAATCCACAACCAGGAGAGATTTCGCTGTCGCATAATGGCATACTATTTTTAGATGAACTTCCTGAGTATGGACGTGCAGTGTTAGAGGTGATGCGACAACCGCTCGAAGATAGGGTCATAACTATTGCACGTAGCAAGTATAGCGTCGAATACCCTGCAAATTTCATGCTTGTAGCCTCAATGAATCCGTGTCCATGTGGCTATTATGGCCACCCTGACAAGGAGTGCAGCTGCAAGATGGGCGATATAAAGCGTTATATGAATAGAGTATCTGGCCCACTACTAGATAGGATAGATATACATATCGAAGTTCAACCTGTGAGTTTCAACAAACTATCATCAAAACGCGAAAGCGAGAGCAGCGATAAAATCAGAGAGCGCGTTGTTGCCGCCCGTAAAATTCAGTCAGAACGATTCAAGGGAACTATGACTTACTCTAACTCAATGATGAATAATCGCCAGATAGAGCGTTTTTGCCAAATAGACTCCGAATCAAAAATGTTATTAAAACACGCCATGGAACAGACTGGACTATCAGCTAGAGCATATCATCGCATACTCAAACTATCGCGCACAATTGCCGATTTGGATGGTGAGGAGACAATCAATACCGACCACATTTTCGAGGCTATTCAGTATCGCTCTCTCGAACGTTCTCTATAAAAAACCACTATTGTTAGGGGTATAAAACCTCACATCAATAATTACAAACCTACACGATGCAGCTATTTGAACTTATTCCATTTCTAGCCCTTACACTACCACTAATAATAGGTGTAATGGCTAAACAATGGGGTTTTGTATCATTAGTGCTATTATTAATTCCCAAAATTCGCAAATATTGGATCTATATTGCGGTAGTTTGTGCTGGAAGTTCGATAAAACTCATTTCTGACTATTCGGCCTCTCTACCTATCAACCAATCCTCTCAACTGATTGCAGTTGTTGAAAAACAATACACCAACTATGATGTAGTAAAGATTTTATCCAAAGCTCCACATACGAAAATTGTTCTAGACAAATACCAAAGAGTAAACATTGGCGATACACTCTCCGCAACAATATATATCGAAGCTATCAACAAATATAAAATCGACAATAAATCAATCTTTAAGAGCGAATCACTACAAGGAACTAAATATATTGGCTTTATCGACACCTCACAACCCATACACCTTAAAGCAGCAACACCCAAACACTCTTTTATCAACAATCTACGCGACTCAATAGAGAGCAAGATATCTCAAACCTCGCTTAAAACTCAAGATAAAGCGATAGTGAAAGCCATGATGATTGGGGATAAAAGCTCAATATCATCAAAAACATTTAAGCTCTATCGACAAGCAGGAGTAATGCACACACTTGCCGTCTCAGGCATGCACGTAGGGGTGATATTTCTCATGCTTAGCCTCCTGCTAAAATTCATGAATATCTCTCGTAATTTAAGAGTAATTAGAAGTGTAATAATCATAGCCACACTGACAATTTACGCACTTGTATGCAACCTAAGCCCTTCAGTGGTAAGATCGGTAATGATGTTTTCGCTCTATCAAGTAACGTCACACTTCATCACAAATCGTTATCACTCATACAACATACTTCTTCTTTGTGCATTTATCATGATAGCGATAGAGCCAAACATTATATGGAACATTAGCTTTCAACTCTCATTCTTAGCTATGGGTGCAATAATATACTTTGCAGACCTAAGCAGCTACATCTGGGATAAACCTAAAAATCGAGGTGAAAAGTTACTAAAGCTACTTGTTATCTCTTGTGGCGTATCAATAGCAACACTTCCATTATCATTATACTACTTTGGCCAAGGTTCAATAATCTCACCAATATCTAACATGATAATGATTACCCTCTTGCCTCTAATTTTTATATCTTCAACTCTGCTTCTAACAACAGGTAATTGGCTAATTGGCAAACTTGTAGAGATAATATTCGACACTACAAATCTCGCACTAGAGGCACTAAGTTCACTAGATATACTATACCTGCAAGCTATTGAAATAGAACTTTCGGAGCTGATTGCACTATACTCATCGCTCGCTATCCTTGCTTATTACGGTATAAAGTTTTATATTTGTCGCAAATAAATTAAAAAAAATGATACAGAGAGTTCAAACACTATTTCTATTATTAGCAGTTATACTATTAACAATAATGCTATTTAACCCTATTGCAACCATACCTAGCAGTGACGGGGAGTTATTAATCAAACCATTCGTATTTGGTGATGGTGCACAAGAGAGCATATCGCAAGTATCTGCAACAATATATCTCTCGCTACTATTAGTAGCTACCGTAGCAATAAGTTTCTTTTCTATTTTTTGCTATAGAAACCGCCCATTCCAAACCAAACTATGTGTAATCAACATAGGTTTACTAATTGGATTACAAATATTCGTAGCATTTGCTATTTATCGCGCTACAGGATATATTGGCCAAATGAATAGCGAAATTCCAAACTATTCAGCAGGCTTATCATATTCTATAGTTTCGGTATTCCCAATAATCAGCGCAATTGCTAGCTACTTAGCACTTCGAAACATCATCAAAGACGAATTACTTATCAAATCGCTTAACAGATTACGCTAATCACAGTAGGTGATAGCATATTAATGATTAATAAGAGGGGGGGTCGTAACGACCCCTTTGGAGAAACTTTGTTTCTCTTGTGCACAGGAGAAACGCACCGAACATGAGCACAGGAGAAACGCAGTTTCTCCCAAGGGGGTCTCTGACCCCTGCCCTCCGCAAGGAGCGTCCAGAGCTCAGACTCGCCACCGCCCCTTAAAAGCA
>JAWXTQ010000168.1:0-4557 GCA_044433405.1 Rikenellaceae bacterium | reverse complement strand
GCATATATGCGACAAAAAAAATAGCACCTGTTAAAAGTGCTATTCTATTGATAATCAATATCTTATGTGTCATATTTTGACTAAAATCATTTGCCAATGCAGAAATTTCTAAATATATTTTCGAGGATGTTGTCGGTTGAGATGTCGCCGATTATGGAGCTTAGGTGGGTTATTGTTTGGCGGGATTCGGTGGCTATTAGGTCGGTGGGGGCGTTGTTTGTTAGTAGGGTGTAGGCGTTTTGTGAGGTTTCGAAGGCTTTTGATAGTAGATCCATTTGGCGTAGATTGCTTATGATTAGCTGTTCTTGGCCTAATAGTTTTGAGTACTCATCGTCAAGGTAGGTTGTTATGTTTGTAACTCCTACTCCTTTTTTTGCACTAATTTCGAATGTTGGGTAGCCGTATTTTGAGGCTATAGTGCTAGTTATGTTGGTAGCTGTTTGGCTATCTACTAGGTCTGTTTTATTTATTATTACGACTATCTTTTGGCTTGGGTCAATCTCGATTGTGTCGAGTGTTTGGATTGAATTAGTATCTGTTGCATCTACCATTACCATTATAAGGTCGGCTTGTTTAATTTTTTCGAATGTGCGTTGTATTCCTAATGTTTCGACATGGTCGGTAGTGGTTCTAATGCCTGCAGTGTCGATAAAACGATACATTACTCCACCAATTGTTATACACTCTTCGATTGAGTCGCGAGTTGTGCCTGCAATATGCGATACGATTGCGCGCTCTTCGCCGATTAGGGCGTTGAGTAGGGTTGATTTACCAGCGTTTGGTTGGCCAATAATTGCTGTAGGAATACCATTTTTCATTGCATTGCCTTGTCTGAACGAACTGATTAGGCTGTTTAATTTGGTATTAATTTTTTCTAATATTATGCGCAAGCTCTCTCTGTCGGCAAATTCTACATCTTCTTCGCCAAAGTCGAGTTCTAGTTCGAGTAGAGATACTAGGTGTAGAAGATCGTCGCGAAGTGCTTTAAACTCTTTGGAGTAACCTCCTTTAACTTGGTTTATTGCCATGCGGTGACTAGCCGCAGAATTAGAGGCTATAATATCAGCAACTGCCTCAGCTTGAACTAAGTCTAATTTACCTGAGAGGTATGCTCTTTGGGTGAATTCGCCAGGTTCAGCCATTCTAGCACCTCGCTCTAGTATTAGTTCTATAATTTTATGAATAATATATTGTGATGCGTGACATGAGATCTCGATAATATCCTCACTTGTGTATGAGCGAGGTGCTTTAAACAGTGCTACTACTACTTGGTCGATTGTTTCGCCTTTTGTGTCAACTATTTCGCCATAAGTTGTAGTATTTGCATCCCTTTGGTCAAGGGGTGTTTTGTCGGAATTGGCAAATATGCCATCTATGATAGCTATTGCTTTATCTCCACTAACTCTAATTACTGCGATTGCTCCTCCGTGTCCTGTTGATAGTGCAACTATTGTGTCGTTATTCATGATTTATTACTTTTATTAATGTTGGTTTTGACTGCTCTTTTGAACGGTCGTAACACACTAAATATTTTGTAGTTATGGTTGCGAAAATAAAATAATGTACGTTGTTTTGGCGTATTATATCTTCGGGTAACTCAATTGCTTTTATTATATTACCAGCCTCTTTTCGGCGTATTGGCAATCCATTCTCTATCCACTTTAGCGACACTTTGTCGCGGTAGTTTACGTAGTGTTTATCGCAAAAATTGTAGAGTAGTGAGCCTCTCTTTTCTAGTGAAAGAGGTTGTTCGAGCTTGTCGCTTGTGACTAAAAAATCTAAAAAGTTTTTCAAGAACTCAGGTTCATTGTTTATTATCTCTCTAACAACGCTTTGCCATCCCTTGGCGTTGTAGTATTTGTCGAGTAGTTTAGATAGAAGTCTTGCTTCGTTGAGTTGTTGAATATTGATAGATGGAGTCTCTAGCACCTCGTAAGGGGGTGTTGGAGCAAATCTAATCTCTAATTTTGCAGCTTCGTTACGCATTTTTGTACCAGGGAGTAGCTTAAGCAGCTCTAACTGTATCTCTCCTGCACCTATCAGTGATAACTCTCTAACATCTTTATATATTTGAGCAAGAGTGTAGTGGGGTAGTCCTGCAATTAGGTCGGCATGAGTTTCAAACTTATCTATCTTGCATAGCTCTTTCAACCCCTCTTTTGCTTTGTCGTTAGTGCCAATCCGTCCGCACTCTTCAATAACTTTATCATCTAAACTCTGCATGCCAGCCTCTAGGTGTAACACTCCCTTTGGGGTTTCGGCTAGCAATTTAATTAGCTCTTTAGTGAGAAGTGCAGGGTGCATTTCGAGATGGAAGTTCATATCCTTGAATTTTGAGAATATGCCAAGCATCTGTTTTGCACGTTGGGGTGAATAGTTAAATGTCCTATCGAGAACCCTAATATCTTTTATTCCTTTTTGGTGTATGTTCTCTATTCGCTCTTCGATATCATCTATAGATTTTGAGCGTATAGGTTTGTCGCCACCACTTACGCAGAAGGCGCATGTATTAAAACACCCTCTAGAGGTTTCTATCTGCACAAATGGAGCAGAAAAGTCAAAAAACCGACTCTCTTCGGGTTGAGGCAGTGCTGCAAAATTGCTAACTCTGGCGTAGCCATTGTCAATATATTGCTCTTTAGAGTCAATATAGCACAACCCCTGGATTGTTTTGTAATCTACACCACCAATTATATCATGAAATTTCTCTTCGCCTTCACCTCTTAGAACGCAATCAATAAAGCTGTTGTGTCGAAGGAATTGTTCGTTATTGCCGTTAAATTCTGGACCACCAAGAATTATTTTAACCTCTGGGAGTAGCGACTTAATTCGTGCGCATATCTTTATCACAACTTCATGATTGAACAGCCATAATGTTGAGGCAATCACTGTTGGATTTGCATTATAAAGTTGCTCCGTGATTAAAAAAATATCGCTATTTATTGTTGCGCTAACTTGCGACCAGTTGTAATTATCGTATCTTCTGCATGCATCTATGGCACTCATCGCAAGTGACGAATGAGAGTAAGAGGAATTAATATTTAGCCATACTAAATTCATTACTCCACACAATTATTTCGGTTGGTATATTGACGCCAACGATCTATAACACTTAAAAAATCATTGGTTAAATCAGATTCAAAAAACATTCGTTCTTTTGTCTTAGGATGTGTAAAACCAAGGCTTTTTGCATGTAGTGCCTGACGTGGCATTATACTAAAATTATTGTTTACAAACTGTGTGTATTTTGAGAATGTAGTGCCTTTTAGGATTTTATCGCCCCCATATCGTTCGTCAGCAAATAGCGGATGGCCAATATGTTCCATGTGAACGCGTATTTGGTGAGTGCGTCCAGTTTCGAGCTTGCACTCAACTAGTGTCACATAGTCAAATCTCTCTAACACTCTGTAGTGAGTGATGGCATGTTTGCCAATTGTTTCATCGGCAAATACAGCCATTTTTAAGCGATCCTTAGTGCTACGAGCAATATTACCAGTGATTGTACCCTCATCCTCTTTAAGGCTTCCCCAAACTAGCGCAACATATTTTCTGTCGATTGAGTGGTCGAAGAATTGTTTTGCAAGATAGGCGTGAGTCAATTCGTCTTTAGCTACAACTAGTAACCCTGACGTATTTTTGTCGATACGGTGCACTAAACCTGCGCGCATATCGCTATTTTTGACCATATCATTACCTTGAAGATGGTATGTAAGAGCATTAACTAGCGTTCCATCATAGTTGCCATGACCTGGGTGTACCACCATGCCTGCCTCTTTATTCACCACAATCAGCCACTCATCTTCATATATGATATTTAGGGGGATATTTTGAGGTATAATCTCTACCTTGCGAACAGGGTAGGGCATAACAATCGAGATTTTATCACAAGGTTTGACCTTGTAACTCGATTTTACGGCTACTCCATTAACAATAATACTACCTGAATCGGCTGCTGTTTGAATACGATTTCTAGAGCTATTTTCGAGCCTAGCGGTCAAAAACTTATCAACTCGTACTTGTGATTGCCCTTTATCCACAGTTATCGAGAAGTGTTCAAATAACTCCTCCTCTGTGTCGTTATCATCTTGATTGACAAACAGATTGTCATCCATAAGCTCTTTGCTATCTTTCATAAATAATAAAATACCCTTAAGTGATTAGTCTATTTCTGAGTCCATCTCTCTCATGATTCTTTCAAACTCCATTGCCTCAGAGTCAATGGTTGTAGAATCCTCTTTCAATAGTTCTTGTTGATATTTTAAAATCTCTTTAGAAGTGTTGTCTATTGCATTGTTTACCTTGTTGTTGTCGGCGCTAATATTGAACGATATTGTGCGTCCGTGCATAGCTTTGCGCGCTGCAAGAGGCTCTTGTTTATACACTTTTGCATTTTCGTAGTTTTCGGATGTTACATCAACATCGCTCACTACATCTACCACATTAAATCCAGCTTCCCACAATCTGTTTTTAGCCTCACCTGCATTTAATCCAACAATGCTCGGAATTATTACCTCTGGAGCAGATGGGTTGAGGCCTACAACCAGTGAAATGCCGCTT
>JAWXTQ010000167.1:0-4584 GCA_044433405.1 Rikenellaceae bacterium | reverse complement strand
GTCGTTTGATTTTGCACTAAAATGAGTTCGCGGAGTACTCCTTGTACTTTAGAATCTCATTTTAGTGCAAAAGCAGGCGGCAGAGCAAATTTCCTCAAGAGTTTAACGGACACTAATGAAATAAAAACTATTCCTACAAGCATGAGTGCAACTCATGCGGTGAAAGTCGCTCAAGCCGCCCAATAAGGGCAAAGCTACTAGCCTACGACAAGAACGAAATCAACACACCTGCCGCTACAGCCGAACCTATAACACCTGAAATATTGCTTGACATTGCATATTGAAGGATATGGTTTGTTGGATCGAATCTGGTTGCATACTCGCTTGCTACGCGTGATGCCATTGGCACAGCACTTAATCCAGTTGCTCCAATTAGTGGATTGATTTTCTTCTTACTGAAAAGGTTCACAAATTTCACTAGGAATATACCCCCAGCCATCGAGATGGCAAATGCAAGAAAACCACCTACTACAATTCCAATAGTTTTCCAGTTTAAAAATGCTTCGGCACTCATTGTTGCACCCACACATAAACCTAGGAATATTGTAGCAGAATTCATAATTGCACCAGTTGCAGCCTCCTGCAAACGTGCTGTATTTGCTCCAATCTCTTTAACAAGATTACCAAACATCAACATACCAATCAATGGTGCAGATGATGGAACTATAATCGAAACAACAACACCTACAGCTATAGGGAAGATGATTTTTGTAACTCGCATGTTTTTAATCTCCAATTTTGATGGAAATAATTTTTCTTGCTGCTTCATATTAATCATCAACTCATTTTTTGTACAACATAGTTTTGCAACTAGTGGTAGAATTACAGGCACTAATGCCATATAAGAGTAGGCAGCAATTGCAATAGGTCCTAATAGATGAGGAGCTAATTTGATGGTTGTGAAGATGGCAGTTGGACCATCAGCACCACCAATAATACCTAGCGAAGCAGCCTCCTCTAGAGTAAAACCAAGCAATACAGCCACAATAAGCACAGAGAAGATACCAACCTGAGCCGCAGCACCAAAGATTGCTAGTTTTAAGTTTCGAAGGAGTGGTCCAAAGTCGGTAAGCGCACCAACACCCATAAAAATGATTGGAGGCAACACACCTGTCTTGATTAGAGCATAATATAGGAGATTCATAATTCCGTAATCATGCGCAATCTCTAGCATTGTCATGTGAGAAATGCCATTCTCCTCAGTAGCCTGAACTATATTCATTTGGCCTCCTGGTATATTGGCTAGCAATATACCGAAGGCAATAGGGACTAATAGTAATGGCTCGTAGCCTTTTTTGATACCTAAGTAAAAAAACACAAAAGCTATTGCCAACATAATCAGAGAGAACGGATTATCAGCAATTGCCTCAAACGCCGTCATCTGATATAATTTTTCTAGGATATTCATTGGCTTTCCTCCTATTTGATTTTGATAATTACATCATCCTCATAAACACTATCACCATTAGCAATCGAAATCTCGCTTACAACACCATCATATGGTGTAGTGATAGCATTGTAGGTTTTCATAGCCTCAATATAACAAACTACATCTCCTTTTTTAACCGCGTCACCAACCTTAATTGCAGACTCAGAGGCAGTTTTTGTAAGGAAGAACTTACCCTCAAGCGGAGCAATAATATCATTTGCAGGACCACTTGCAGCAGGTGCAGCAGGTGCAGCAGCAGCAGGAGCGGCAGCTGGCGCAGCAGCAACACAACTTCCGTCATTAGGCAAAATAGTTACATTAAATTGCTCACCATTCACATCAACAGAGATCACCTGTGGTGCAATTACAGCAGCAGGAGCGGCAGGAGCAGCGGCAGCAGGAGCATCTTTTGCAGCTTTACGCTTAGCGATGTCAGTTTCAAAATCAGCCTTTGCTTTACCTGATTTATAAGCCTCGTATTGAGCTGGGTGCATAGCATACTCAAACAACTCTTCGTCGTCCTGACCAAGTTCCCAACCGTTTTGTGCCATCATCTCACGATATTTATCAAGTGCATCAGGATACTCAGTTTGTGGATCACCATTAAAGAACTCTTTACCTTGCTCTTTAGCTATTGCGATAATCTCTGGAGCTAACTCACCTGGCAATCTACCTGATTTACCTAAAATCATATCCCAAATATCGTCAGCAATCATACTCCAACGCTCTTTTCCTTTTAATACTTGCATCAAATTCATCATCGACACATTCTTAACATATTGACTAAATGGCGTTACAAGTGGAGGATAACCCAACTTAGGCCAAGAGTAAGCAACCTCGTCAAACAATTTGATTAGCAGATCATCTTGAGTGATTGTTGGCTTATTATTTTTAGTGAAATAACGATTTATGCTCTCTAAGTTAGAGTCTAAGTCAGCCATCAAACTACCCATCATGCCCCCTGGTAAACCAGGACCAATAAGAAGAGAGTTCATCAAACGATTTTTAGGACTAATATAGAAACCTAAGAAATCATCCATAAATTCGGTAGTTAAAGAGCGAACTTTCATATATGCATCCATGTTGATATCTGGCACTTTAAAGCCTGCATCACGCAACATCTCATGAATAGTAAGCAAGTCAGCATGACCTGTACCCCATGATAGAGGCTCCATACCAACATCAATAAAGTCACAACCCGCTTTACACACCTCTAAAATTGAAGCTACAGAAAAACCAGGACCTGCATGACTATGGTATTGAATTGGAATTTCTGGATATTTTGATTTGATATTTGAAACTATCTTACCTAACCACACTGGGCGGCCAATTCCAGCCATATCTTTGATACAAATCTCATCTGCTCCAGCCTCAATTAGCTCGTTAGCTAGCTCTGTGTAGTACTCTACAGTGTGAACAGGCGAGAAAGTGATACTCAATGCAACTTGAGAAATCATACCAGCCTCTTTTGCATATTTTATTGATGGAATAATATTACGCGAATCATTCAATCCACAAAAAGTTCTAGCGATATCTGTACCTTGCGCTTTCTTAACTTTATAAAACAGTTTACGAACATCCGCAGGCACTGGACTCATTCTTAAGCCATTCAATGCTCTATCCAACATGTGAGTTTGTATTCCCGCCTCATTAAAAGGTTTTGCCCATTTGCGAACTGCATTGTTTGGATTCTCACCAAACAACAGATTAATCTGCTCAAATCCACCACCGTTTGTCTCAACACGAGCAAAACAGCCCATTTTAATAATCTCTGGAGCAACTCTTTCAAGTTGGTCAATGCGTGGCACATATTTTCCTGACGATTGCCACATGTCTCTGTAAACTAGACTAAATTTTATCTCTCTATTCATTTTTTAATGTATTTATTTTTTCTCAATTTTGGCTACTTTCATTTTACCAGCCGATGCTATATTTATTGCCGCAGAGATTGCAGCTACCACTTTAGGTGACATAGAACCTACAGGTGAATTGGTGGCCTTAGCCTTTTCAATCTCCTCTAATGGAACATATTTATTAACCAAAGTTATTAATAGCTTACAAAAAAAGATAATGAACACCAATATAAAAAATACAGTACCCATACCAATGGCTAACATCGTTAAAGCCGTATCTAAATTTTCCATATTTAAATTTTATTTTTAAGATTGTACAAAACGACGTAAAGTTTATCATTTTTTTTCAATTTTCAAAATCAAAATTAAAAATAAGGATAAACTTAACAATCTATTCATATCGACTTTTAGCTATTTTAAACGACAAAACAGTCAAAAACAAGGACAAAAGCACTAAAAACAGCTACTAAATCTATTTCAGAAATATACTATATTATTACTCTTTTTTACATAAATTTTACGATTTATGACATTAGCTGTTTGTTTAATGATTAACGTCGATAATGATGAATGATGAATGGTGATACTCTCCGAACATGAGCACAGGAGAAACACAGTTTCTCCCAAGGGGTCTCTGACCCCTGCCCTCCGCAAGGAGAGTCCAGAGCTCAACCTCGCCACCGCCCGTTAAAAGCACTTTTTGCGTAGCAAAAGTGTTGGTGGCGCATAAAAACATATCACATCAAAAAAATGGGCAGGTCGAATACTCGAACCTGCCCACACCCTTAATAAAAAAATATAAGTGGGTTAGTAAATTTCTATTTTACGAATTAGGCTATTCCACATGTCTGCCACATACATATTGCCTTTTGAGTCTAATGCTATACCGTCACAATAGTTAAACAGAGCTACCTCTTTTACTCCATCACGGTAGCCACTGGCTTCTGGCATTCCAGCAAATGTAGAGACCATGCCATCAGGGCTAATTGCACGAATACAGTGATTACCTCCATCAGCAACGTACAAAGTACCATCATCATCAAACGCTATTTGACGAGGATACTTAAATAGTGCTTCACTAGCCTCTCCATCAGCATAACCAGCAGTGCCATACGCTCCTGCAACTAAAGTGTGCTCATAGGTTGTTAAATCTAGTTTGTATATTACACTTCTCAGATTGTAACACATATACAACTCATTGTAGTTGTTAGGATTAAAGGCTAAGTAACAATCGCTACTAGCACTATACAACTCTGTTCCAACTCTCCAACCCACATTAGTTAAAGGGTTGAATTTTACTAC
>JAWXTQ010000166.1:0-4638 GCA_044433405.1 Rikenellaceae bacterium | reverse complement strand
TTCGGCAAAGGAGAACTGCTTGCAAAAGTTGGCGATAACACCCTATATCTATCTGATATAAAAGGTGTTTTCTATGCTGGTATATCGCAAAAAGACAGTGTCGATTTGCTTCATAACTACATAGAGAATTGGGCACAAACAATGATTAAGATTGAGAAAGCTAAAGAGCTATTTGCGGATGAAGATAAAGATATTGAATCGCTCATTAACGCCTATAGAAACTCTCTACTTATTAACAAATATGACAATTTCCATTTAACGGACATTGACACAACTGTTACACATAAACAGCTCACTGATTACTACACCTTTAATAAAGAGCTATTTAGACTTCCAAATCCGATTGTAACGTGTAGGATACTAATATTTCCTCGCGACTACAAACAAGAGAAAGAGTTAAAAAAGTTGCTATCTTCAAAAAAAGAGAATGACAAAACCGACTTTTTGGAGATTGTTGAGAAAAATAGATTTACGTATATCGAATATTTAGATTGGAGTTATTTTACAGAGGTGATCTCAAATATTCCTTTTAAAGAGAAACAGTTTGATGATTTTCTGAAAGAGAATAAAGATTACGAGGTAATCGACCAACAAAATAAATACATTTTAATAATTGATTCTTACCTTAATAGCAACGAAACCGCACCTCTAGAGATGGTGTCGACTGCAATTAAAAGAATGATCGTTAATAGTAGAAAAACAGAAAAATTAAAATATTTAGAGGACTCGATTTACAACGACGCACTCCTTAATAACAACATAATATTTACAAAGAATCTTTAAATACAAATAAAAAATATAAAATATCACAAATGAAAATTATTGTAAAACCACTCTTAGCCCTCATGCTATTTGCTGCATTATCGAATTCAGCATACGCTCAAGAGCAGGCAACAACACCCTCTACTTCAAATCGTCAAAAATATGTTGTAGATGAGATAGTTGCAGTAGTTGGAAGTTCACCAATTCTATTCTCTGAATTGATTATGACTCAAGAATATTTAAAACAGGGCTACATAAACCAGACTGGTTCATCTACAGGCACTCGTGCTCAGGCTCTAGAAACTTTGCTTGTTCAAAAATTGCTTATGACCCAAGCTGCTATTGACTCGCTTAGTGTTAACGAATTTATGATAGAGTTGCAGGCTGAGGAGAGAATTCAAGCTCTTGTTGAACAAAAAGGATCGGTAGAGAGTCTAGAGAAGTTTTACAATCAACCAACTTATGCAATTAAAGATGTTATCAAAGTAAAGATAAGAGAGTCAGAAATGGCTAACTCGATGCAATACAGTATTCAAAGTGATATCAGCACTACCCATCAGAGGTTCAAAAATTTTACAGGAAAACTAAAAAAGATTCTCTTCCAGTAATTCCTGAACAATATGTGATATCTAAAATTGCTATTCTTCCTGCATCTGACATAAATCGTAAACTGGATGTTAAAGAGGAGCTGATAAGCCTTCGCGATAGAATCCTAAATGGTGCTCGTTTCTCGGCAATTGCTCGTATGTATTCTGACGATGTTGATAGCGCGCTACAAGGTGGAGAAATGACTCCTAGTCCTTCAACCGTATATTCACAAAACTTTAAAGAGGCTGTTGAAACATTGCCAATTGGGCAAATTTCGCAAGTGGTAGAGACCGAAGATGGTTTTCACCTTATTGAAGTGCTAGAGAAACAAGGCGAAGAGTATAGAGTAAGACACATTCTAAGAAAGATTAAATTCACCCCTGAAGAGAGAGTTGAAGCAATCGAGAGACTCGATAGCGTAGCCAATGAGATTAGAGAGGGCAATTTAACATTTGAAGCAGCAGTAGCTAAATATTCTCAAGATGAAGAGAGCCGTGTTAGCAAGGGGTTAATGACTAACAATACCTACAAATATTATGGTGCTAAATACAAAAGTACTCGCTTTACAAAAGAGGAGTTAACAACACTTTATGAGCATGTTGCACCACTCAAAAAGGGCGAGATATCAAATGCATTTGAGTATACTGATACTGAACTTGAAGAGTCGATAATAATATTAAAAATAGATGATATCATTCCTACTCACACTGCAAATATTGACGACGATTATAGCCTAATTGAGGAGTTAGCAATTGCTACAAAAAGAAATGAGGTTCTAGAAAAATGGATTGACGAAAAAATTGATGATATTTATATAAAAATAGAAGATCCATACCGCGATATTTTTGATAGTAAAAGCAGATGGAGAAAATAGATTTTTTTTAAAATGATTAAAAGCAAATTAACAGCTATAATTTTTATACTTATTGCTTTATCACCGTTTGCTCAAGTTCAACAAAAAGCAGTAGTCGACTACAAAGCTGATGTGCTCAAATTCAAAAATCAAGGAGAGTATATTGAACTGATTGGCAACGTGGTATTCTATCACAATGGCGTGTTTATCACCTGTGATACAGCATATAGGTATAGCGAACAACACATGGAAGGAGTTGGTAATGTAATTATCAACTCCGATTCTACGTTTATATATGGAGATAAATTCATATATAACGGCGAAACAAATATTGCCCGAGTATTCTCTCCACTTATCAAAACAATTGATAGTGATGCAATACTTTACACCCACAATATGGAGTTTAACACACTAAGCAATATAGGCAAATATTATGGAGGAGGAACAACAAACCAAGGCACTAACCTCATGGAGTCCGAACGCGGAATCTACTTTGTTGACTCTCGTGAGATACTGCTTATTGGAGATGTTGAGATGCAAAACGAAAATTACAAAATCATCTCTGATTCGGTGAGGTATAATTTCAACAGCGAGATTGCAACATTCCTAACAAATACCGACATTTGGAACGCTACAGGTGAGTATCTAAAAGCTGAAAGAGGCAACTATGATACTCGTAGACAAATATACGACTTCTACAAAGAGGCCTACATCTTAACCGAAGAACAAGAGCTTTGGGCTGACAGTATGGTCTACTACAGCGTACAAAAGAAAGCTGATCTTCAAAACAACATTCAAGTGTTTGATGAGCTAAAACGCATAATCATGTTGGGTGATCAAGGTAAATATTGGGGTGCAAGCAAACGCGTAATGGCTACACGTAATCCTGCGGTTGTTAGTTACAACGCCCAAGGTGGTGACTCTACATTTTTGCGAGCCGACACACTGCTAATGGTGCCAATGCTTGACCCTCTATATCGTCCTCAACCAATATTTGAGGATACAACCGCAGTTGAGATGCCAGGAGATTTTGCTACTGACTCAATTTCGGCCAAAGTTTTAGGTGACTCGATTAGACAAAGTACTGACTCTATGCGTGGTATGCTTGATTCAATGCGTGTAGATACCACCATGAACGACTCACTATCTGTAAAGGTAGATGTCGACACTACAGAGGTAGTTGTTCAACTTTCAAAGCGTGAGCAAGAGAAAATCGACAAGCAGCTAGCTAAAGAGCAAAAAGCCAAAGAGAAACAACTTCAGCAAGAGGAAAAGGCTGCTGCAAAACAGCTTATAGAGGAGCAAAAAACTAAAGAGAGAGAGCTAAAAGAGGAGGAAAATGCTATTAAAAGAGCTGAAAGAATAGCTAAACTTTTAGAAAAAGCCGAAGAGAGAGCTAAAAGACATGGTCATGACCATGACCATGATCACGAGCACGACCATTCAGAGGTTGATTCAACCGAGCTTATCGACTCAACAGCTATTATGCTTACTGACTCTCTAGATATGAACGAAGAGATAGATGGATTCGAACCTTTAGTGGCTGACTCATCTGACTACTATATCTATGCTCTGAAAAATGTAAAAAGTTATAAGAGTGACACTCAAATGGTGTGCGACTCGATGATTGTAAACAGTCTTGACTCGACCTCTACCCTCTACATTAAGCCTGTGGTTTGGAACATGTCAAACCAAATTACGGCCGACTCACTAAAGCTATTTACCTATAACGAAATGCCCTACAAAGTTGAGATGTATCAGTTTCCTATATTAGCGCAACAAATTGCAGCAACCAAGTTTAATCAGGTTAAAGGTAGATATATGGAGGCATATTTTGCTGGTACTTCGATTGATATTCTGTATGTCGATGGAAACTCCGAAAGCATATATTATCGTATAGAGGAAGAGGGGCCTACTGCCGTAATCAATGTTACTGCGGCAAATATGATAATGTATTTTGATAGTACCGAGATTTCAAAAATTAAATGGCTAAACAACTACGAATTAGAGGTTGTTCCAATTGAGAAGATAAATCCTGAGACTGTAGAGCTACTTCCAGATTTTAACTGGGAAGAGGAGCTACGCCCACTATCGCCTTTTGATATTACAACACGTAAAATAAGAAAGAGTATACGAATTGCTGCTGAAAAGATAGAAGAACCAAGCTTTTCAATCACCGAGACGATCAACGATGAAAAGATTAAGTTTACACAACAAGGCATTTGGCGCGATAGAGATGAAGATATACCTGTAAATAAGGTTGAATATATAAACAGGGTTTTAGAATAAAATAAACTATATGAAATTACTATTTATAGTAGTTGGTTTGCTTGTTTCAGCAAATTGCTACGCACAAAGAGAGATTGGTTTAGAATCAATAAACACAACAAAAGCTAAAGAGATAGTAGCCTTTTTATCGAGTGACCAGATTGAGG
>JAWXTQ010000165.1:0-4650 GCA_044433405.1 Rikenellaceae bacterium | reverse complement strand
GATGGTAATCCGATAGATGTACCGACAATGCTTTTCTCTTGGAGTAAAAGAGAGGGTATGCACTGCTACGTTGGAGAGAGAAGCAGAGAGGATAAGGATTTAGAGAAACATGAGGAGTCTGTGGCTTTAGCAAAGGAGCTATTTTACAAGTGTGATTGTTTGAGTTACAACGACCTAAGCGAGAAGATACAGACAATAAAGAGTATCAAAGATAGAAGTGCTAAACTAAAGATTAGCTCTATGCTATCTAGTAATATTATAGCTAAGGATAGCAATGGAATGTATATTGTAAATTTAAAATAGATGGGCTTATGAATGTAGATAAGGAGTATTTTGACCTACGCATACGAAAGATACTAGAGCGACTTGATATTATAGAGAGTAGGTTATATCTAAACCAACAAAAAGATATTGCATCTCAAATTAAGAGAGGTCTCAATAAACTTGAAACATCTCGTGCTCTAGGCATATCAGAGAGAACCTTAGAGAGGGCATGCACAGAGAAGAAGATTAAATCATTTCTTCGTCATAATAAGAAGTATTTCAGAATAGAAGATATTATAGAGTATGCAAAGAATAATGAACACGAACAAGAATAAATATTTGAACTATGAAGATTGTAATAGTAAGTAAATCCGATTTTATAAAATTGGTGAACAGTTTTAGCAAGGCTTTAGTTGTTGAAGAGTTTTTAAGTTTTATTATAGATGTAGAAAAATCTTCTGATAAACACTATCTATTTGAGGAGATTGCAGAGATTCTAAATCTTTCAAGAGGCGAGATATTAAATGCCTATAACAAAAATCAACTAAAAGGATATATCAAAGATGATAGACTACATTTTTTGGCATCTGATATTGTAAATTTTAAAACCAAAAAATATAAAATTAGATTAGAGAAGGCAATTAGCCAGATAGAACAAGAGACCACTGTTCTTACAGATAACGCAAAGATATATAACCTATTTAAACCATAAGCATCATTAATTTAAATTAGACATGCCTTCATACTGTCGAGAGATAGGGTGAAGATTTTTCATGTAGAAGTTTCTATATACAGAAACTTTTTATACCTTTGTAACGTAATAACATAAAAGAGATGGAGCTAAAACCAAAATTTGAGATAGTTTTACACAGAGATGCCCATGATTTTCTAAATCGAATGGATGAAAAGAGTAGCCGCAAGATTAAAGAAAATATGTATAAAGCATCGCTATGTTTGGATCCTGTTTTGCTAAAGAAACTTACTGGAGATATATGGGAGTTTAGAACTAGGTATGCAGGCAAACAATATAGAATGCTGGCGTTTTGGGATAAGCAGAATGGGAGTAATACCCTTGTTATCGCAACGCATGGCTTTATAAAGAAAGTAAGCAAAGTCCCTCAGAAAGAGATTGACAAAGCTTTAAATATAATGAAATCATACTTCTTAAAATAGTACGTATTATGAAAGACAATAGAGAATTTATACCTTTCAGTGAGGTAATGGATGACACCTTTGGTAAAAAAGGAAGCAAAGAGAGAGCTGAATATGATATGAGTATTGAGCTTTGGCTAGTAGGTCAAAAGATCAAAGAGATTAGAGAGTCTAAAAAATTGACACAAGAAGATTTAGGCAAGTTGATAGGTGTGCAAAAGGCACAGGTATCTCGTATCGAAAATGGAAAAAATCTTACGATTGCTACCATAATCAAAGTTTTTAAGGCTCTTAATGTAGAGGCTAAGCTAAAAATTGAAGATGTTGGTATTGAACTAGCATTGTCATAGCATTAATGACAAGTTGACAAAAAGAGCTGTAAGTCCGAAGATTTACAGCTCTTTTTGTCAATAATAATCTAAAGTTTATATGCCTTAGTAGCACCACTAGTAGCAGCAATGGTAGTGGGTGGTTCGTTGTAGTTGTCGGTTATCCTGTGAGCGGATGGCTCTTGTGGAGCGATAGGTATATGAATATTATTAGATGTTGTTATGCTTTGATTATCATTTCTATCTGTAATATCTATCGCATCTGCATCTACAATATCTACCGTTTTCGCTGCGACAGTTTCAACATTATCTTCGCCGCTTCCTATCGGTTTTAGAGATAGCTGAATTTTGCGATCAAGAGCGGCAAGTTCATTTTTAACCTCTTTCAGTTCATCCTCTTTTCGCCAAGTGCTGCTAATTACCTCTTGTAGGATTGGAATATCGGCAAGTTGTTTTTCGTTGTCTTTTCCGTAACGCTCTTTTAGTGAAGGTATTTTATCTAGAGCATTAAGGAAATTGGTAGAAGCAAGTAGAGGATCGGCAGCGATGTTTCCATTGTTGTAGGTGTATCGTATGCCACTATCACCAATAATTGCAAACCTGTTTTTTGTCAAATCTAGTAGATTTTGAGCCGCTTCAGTCTTGACAATAATTGTAAACCCATAAAGAGAGCCAATAGCTAGATCTTGATTGTGGGTGCGTGCACGCTCATTTATCTCAGAGAGCTTTGCACCAATATCTTTAGGATCACTTCCCTCTACACCATCTAGCTTAATTGGGTTTAGGATATTTCCATCCTTACCTAACTCTTTTCTATTATCAAATTTAGCCATATCGGATGCTATCTTAGATATTATAGACTCGTTACCGCCAATAACATAGTTAATGTTGTCTAATTTAGCCTTTGATTGTGACTTGCTACGTGTAAAGGCTTGTTTTTCGCTCTCTAATGCAGCTACTTTCTTCTCTAGTTTTGCCTTTTCCAGTAGGTCTGTATTTCCTGATAGAATTGCCACATACTCCGAGAAGTTCATACCACTCTTTTCATCTAGTGAACCCTCGTCGATAGTACGGCTACCCATGCTATTATTCTTTAGCTGCTCGATAAACATCTGCTTGTTGTGAAGTAGATTAAACTTATAACTATCTAGCGATTTTTCTACTGCGTAGATGATTACATCTACCTTATTATGAGCGTACAACTTTGCTACTTCATTGCCTTTTCTGACCGCACGACCATCGCGCTGAGACAGGTCGCTCGGCCGCCAAGGCGTATCCAAATGATGAATAGCAACAGCACGTTTTTGAGCATTTACACCTGTGCCAAGCATGGAGGTAGAGCCAAACAAAACTCTGATATTCCCCTCATTCATCCCCTCGATAATAGCCTTTCGAGCTTTGTCAGTTTTTGCCTCTTGAATAAATCTAACCTCATGCGATGGAATGCCATGATCCTCAACTAGCTTACACTTTATCTCAGAGTAGGGATTCCACTCACTTGGCTTGTATGTTCCAAGGTCAGAGAATACAAACTGAGTTCCTTTTTGTCCATCATATTTACGATAATACTCTGCTATCTTAGCAGCACAGTGTGAAGCCTTATTATCAATATGGTCATCATAGACATCTCTATCAACCATACGTAAATCTAGTGACATCTTACGTGCATAGTCGGTAGCGATAAGCATCTTAGCTTTCTCTTCGGTGGGTGATAGAGGTTCACGACCAAGCAACGTAGCATCACCACTGCGTGCAAATCGCACCAACTTTTCAATAAACTCCTCTTGCTGAGGTGTTGGTGGTATATTGTGCATTATCTCATTCTTCTCTGGGCGATCAATACCAATATCTTTAGCTGTACGATAGTCGGTAATCT
This sequence comes from Rikenellaceae bacterium, assembly GCA_044433405.1. Lineage (GTDB taxonomy): Bacteria > Bacteroidota > Bacteroidia > Bacteroidales > Rikenellaceae > CAMQVM01. The sequence continues at coordinate 1,029 of JAWXTQ010000165.1, read as the reverse complement.
CAGAGTAGAACGCTGCAAGTTCAGGCACTTTGATAAAGTAACGAAACCTCTCCTTTTGCACAATCTCATTTGTTACTGAGAACTCGTAATCGGTGGTCTTTTTAGCAAAAATAGCAGCCCAAGCATCAAAGGTCTTAATATCTTGTCGCTCTAGCTCCTTTGGACGTAGATATTTGAAGAGTAGGTATAGCTCAGTGAGTGAGTTTGAGATAGTTGTGCCACTCAAAAAAGTTGCCCCCAAATCTCTACCAGTGCGCTCTTGTATAGTACGCAAGGCAAAGAGCATATTTAAGGCCCTTTGACTTCCTGCGGAGTTTCCAAGACCAGCTACACGATCATGGCGAGTGTTAAACGTCAAGTTTTTGAATTGGTGCGACTCATCGACAAATAGGTGATCTATACCCATAGTCTTAAAGTCGGCTACATTATCGCTACGTTCAGCAATCTTATGCGCAATCTCTTGTAGCTTTACCTCTAAGTTTGCTTGTCGCTTTAGGAGACCTTTCATCATAGCTTTAGAGATATTACCTCCCTGGGAACGAACTAAATCCAAATTTTCCTCTACTGAGTCTAATTCAGCTTGTAGAATATTACTCTGCACCTCTGGAGACTGTGGTATCATTCCAAATTGGTCATGGGTAAGGATTATACAATCCCAGTTATTATTTTTAATATCATTAAACAATCGCTCTCGCTTATCAGGAGTAAAATCATTCTTGCCTGGTGCTAATATCTTAGCATTTGGGTAGGCGGTGCGAAAGGTGTGTGCTAACTCTTGTACATTGGCTTTCAGCCCCAGGATCATCGGTTTATTAGCCAAGCCTAAACGCTTCATTTCGTATGCAGCAACGCACATAATCAACGTCTTACCTGCCCCAACCTCATGATCAGCGATGCCACCGCCATTTTGTTTTATCATCCAAATGAATCCTTATTGGATATATTGCTGATAATCAGAGAGTTTTAGATGTGAGAGCGTTGAATAGGTAACGGATTTGCAACGTGGTTAAATCGTCATATTGCGTGACG
>JAWXTQ010000164.1:0-4662 GCA_044433405.1 Rikenellaceae bacterium | reverse complement strand
CAAATTTTCAAGACACTTATTTAATTGAATTTCATATATTTATGAGGTTTTTTTGAATTTTTGTCATGTAGTAAAATTGGATATGATATTTAGTATATTTAAAATTATAATTGTAGAAACTTAAATAATATTTTATGAGAAAAGTAGTTTTATTATTTTTTGTGACAATGAGTGTCACAATTGCTTCTTTTGCTAAAGGAACGGTGAAAATGTCTTGTAATGAGAGTATATATTTTGTTGATGGTGATAATATCAGTGAGAGAGCGTCAGTTGATCGCTCTCTAGTATCCGATTTTGCCAACTACAAAAAGTTTTATTCATCAACAACAGAGCCTAAGGTCAATAGTGATCTTGAAGTAAATTATGCTGGTGAGCGACTAATATCAGACAAACCTTACGAATTGACATGGTTGGTGATAGATCAGCAGTTATATTTATGTTATATTGGTGGTGGTCTTACTCCTTTATCGTCAGATAGAGAGCATTTTCAAGCTACAGCCTACACCCGTTTTGAAGAGTGTGTAGATCGAAAATTTAATGTTGATTCTCCAATATCTAGGTTTAATTCTAAATTAATGAAAGCCGATTGGGTTAGTGGAGAGTATTATTTTTCGCAAAAAAAGGAAGATAGTGGTTTTTATCCATGGAAAAAGATAGTATTTGAAAATGGTAAAGTGATTGAAAATGAAAAATAATTAAACCAATTTGTCTTAAACTATTAGGTTTGCATAAACTGTAATAAATTCATAAATAGAGCATTACGTAAAACTAAAGGAAGATAAATAGAAGAGTGGGGGGGGTCGTAACGACCCCTTTGGAGAAACTTCGTTTCTCTATTGCACATGTTCGGTGAATAGAGTCAACATAGAAACCAAACATTACCAATAACAACCCTATTGTTTTACCTTAAAAAAACTATCGCAAAGGTTGAGTTTTTTAACACTACGCCACCCTGCACTTTTTGCTACGCAAAAAGTGCTTTTAAAGGGCGGTGGCGAGTCTGAGATCTGGACGCTCCTTGCGGAGGGCAGGGGTCAGAGACCCCATTAGAGAAACTGCGTTTCTCCTATGCACAAGTTCAGTGAGCATCTCCATTAAGGATTAGTGATTATAACGTTATTTTAAAGCACTCTTTGGTAAGATAACAATATCTATTCTCATCCAATCTTTGCGCTCTGGATCGCGAACGAAACCTGGAGTGTCGGCAGCTTCGTACAATATTGCCATACGTCCATCTGGCAAAAATGAGATACAGCTATAGCCTGAAGCTTCGTCGTAAATTAGTGTTTTATTATGCCATGTTAAACCTCCATCCTTACTACTGAAAAGAGTTAGATCGGCTCTGTTATCGTATGTTGAATCTTCAGGGCGGCCAGTAATTCCCGAATACCACATGCGCTTACCGCTTCCGTAAACACTGCTTTGGCATCCATGAGCTACTGATGGCAAACCCTCATCAATTGCACATTTCTCCCATGTTACACCACCATCATAGCTTCGAGTAACCCATCTTACATTTGCATCTCTAATATTTGCAACAACAGTTCCTTTAGGTGATTCAGCATATTGAACCTCATTGTTCTTGTCAGCTCCCTCGCCTAATTTCCATGTTGCACCATTATCATCACTATAGTAACTAACAACAAATCTACTTCTATTTGAAGAATCCATCATCCTTACTGGCAATAATAAACGTCCTTTATGTTCACCTCCCTCTAGTTGAATACCTATACCAGGGCCGAAACCTTGTAGTTTTAATTCGCCTGGTGCTATTTCTTGGGTGATTTCACGTGGCTCACTCCAACTAACGCCATTATCTTTTGAGGTTACTAAGAATGCTTTGTTGTTTATTCCGCTATGATCATCTGCTGGCCAATAAGAGAAGAAAAGGAATATCTCGCCAGTTTTACGGTCAACAATAGGCGTAGGATCCATATATGCACCTGTTTCAACGTTAGTCAGTTTCTCGATTGGCGACCAAGTCTTACCTCCATCAGTTGAGCGACGCGCTACAATATCGGTGAGGGTCTTGTCAACCCAACTCACCCAACGCGCCTCAGCAATAGCAATTAACGAACCATCTTCAGCAGTTATTAGAGCTGGAATACGATGTGAATGAGCACCGTTTTCACCTGCATCAAAAACAGGATAAGTCTCCCACTCTTGGCCATAAGCACTAGTCGAAACTAGCATTATAACCATGCAGTAGAACAATTTAAATAGGTTTGATTGTTTCATTTTTTTGTTTCTTAAATTAGTATAATATTAATAAGTTTGTCTATTCTAAGTTTATAATCTCCTCTTCGAAGATTGTTAGCTTCTCTACTCCACTTGCCCCTAACAAGTAGGTGTTTTCGACACCTACCGCACCAACTTTAGGGATTACAAATTTAGGCTCAAAGGCGAATACATTGCCCTGCTCAAAAACTTCACGTGAACGTGGAGCCATAACTGGAGTTTCGTTAATCTCTAGCCCTACACCATGACCAACAAAAGGTGCTTTTTGCGAATCTCCCATAAAATATTGTGATAAGGATTCTCTTTTTGCAATATCAACACACATATTGTATATATCAGCCGTAGCAACACCACATTTAACCATCTGTATCATTGTCTGGTGCATCTCTATTGAGATATTATGGGCATGGCGTGCTAATGGGGATATCTCACCTAGAGCAAACACACGAGTCATATCGGTAATATAACTACCAAAATTGCCCCCTTGGTCGACCATAACTGTTGTACCATCAACTATTGGTGTGCCATTACACCCTATAGGAAGAGAACTATCCATACCACCACCTCCGAGTGCAAAATCGTATGGTGAGGGAGAGGCCGCATTCTCTCCAACCAATATACTACCAACAAAAATCTCCATCGAACGGCCAAAAATACGCATATTGCCAACTGAGCCTAACTTGCGCGCTGCATACTCCATCTCAATAGCTAAATCATTATCGGTCATGCCACGTTTAAAAATGGTTTTAATCTGCGAATAAAGCTCTGTATGTTTTTGCGCAGACTCCCTAATCTTAGATATCTCATACTCAGTTTTAACACTTCGAGCATAACGAAGAATAGATGTTGCAGAAGATAATATGCTGCTTGAACCGAGTGAAAACACTTTTTGCAGTCGCGAATACTCATTAAAAGTTACAACATCACCCTCTAGTGCAACGCTCTTAGGCAATGGATAACCTCGCTCTTGGAGTGCAGTAGGGATATCCTCAACCTTGCGGATATAGACAACATTATCACCACTCAAAGCAACTGGACGGCGCACAAAAAAGAGAGGCTTATAACCTACAGCAAAATAAGCAACACCTGAAAACACTCTCCCAGAGAGATAGTATAAAGAGATATTATCGCTAACAATCAGCGCCTCAACTCCATTTTTAGACATAATTTGAGCTACTCTATCCCAACGCAGGCTTAGCTCATTTTCAAAAGATTTCGTATACATTTTTTTAAGTTTTACACTTGTAAGTAAAGGTTTGACATTTATTAGTGTCCTAAGAAATTTTATCACATTACTATTTTTTCAACACACTTAGCATTTTATAAGCATTACGATAAAATCTCATCGTTTTACTTCCAACCAAATTTGGTATGTCGTTCAATTTTGTGCTAAAATGAGTTCGAAGAGTACTTCTAGTACCCCAAGAATCTCATTTTAGTGCAAAAGTGAGCGGCAGAGCAAGTTTCTTCATGAGTTAACCTAACATCACACCCTTTTGATGATAACTTGCATTATATGATCATCCATAACAAATCCATTACCTATATCAAACTGGTCACTTAAGATTATCTCAAAACCTTGGGATTTACAAAAGCCTATCGCCTTGTTTTTTCGGTTTACATGGAGATGAAGTTTAGTTATCTTACTTTTTGAACACTTAAGCACTTGCTCTTTTATAAAATCCACACTTGCCTTGCCAATACCTTTACCTTGTGCCGTGTCTAATAAATACAATTTGTCTAACAGGTAGTTATCAGCCTCTATTTTCACTATAGAGAAATAGCCACAAACTCGGTTATTGTCAAAAACAAAATAAAAACTACAATTATCATCCTCAAGTTGATCTAACAAACTACTATGCGAATACATCATGTCCATCATGTACTCTATCTGCTGAGGTGATAAAATAGAGTTGTAAGCTGCTCGAAAGGCCTCATTTGCAAGAGATCTTATCAAGTCAATATCTTTTGTTGTTGCACTTTTAAATCTAATCATAATTGCAAACTTTAAAAGTTAAATAATGTTCAAAGCTAATTAATTTATTTTAATTTACAAAGGATGATTCGCTTTTTTATGCGAATCATCCTAAAAAACGACCTATAAATAACAGAATAAAACTAATCAAATATATTAAATCCTAGTTTTGCACTGATGGCTCTTATAGCCTTTTGTGCCTTTACTGAGTTGCCAGCACTATCTATAGGGGGTGCAAATGCTGCAATTCCCACCTTACCTGGCACTACACCCATAATTCCACCACCTACTCCACTCTTTGCTGGAACTCCAGTGTCGAAGAGCCAATCGCCAGTGTGCTCATAAAAACCTACCGTCGAAATCATCGAGGTGATTTTAGGAGCTATCTCTGAATCAAAAACCTGCTCATTTGAGAGTGGATTTAACCCCTTATTAGCTATAGTGGCCGC
>JAWXTQ010000163.1:0-4671 GCA_044433405.1 Rikenellaceae bacterium | reverse complement strand
AGGAGAGTTTTTTCTCTCTTTCCTCTCTGAAAAAATATTTTATCCTATTCCCTGCAACATTCAAATTCCTCAGTTGCATTTACAAGTTGAATTCAAGCTATAAAGATAAGGATCTTTGCGACCATTCCACAAATGAGGTTTTTTGATATTAAAATCTGTCACATTAAGTTGCAATCCTTGAGATGATAGATTAATAGGGGATCTGTTTGACAACACCTTTTTGCCTTCCATGTCGTAGATGATATTTTCTAACTCTACATCAATAGGTTTTAATCCACCATTATCCAATGCAACTTTAACCTCGATTTGAGCACTTTTTGATGTTACACTCTTCTGACTAACATAAACCCCTGAAGAAGCATGATCTAATGGCGAAATATTTATACTATCGGTAACAATTAACCAAACAGGTCGATATATACCCCCATACACTCCAAACAGATTATGGTTGGTAGGTATTATATCGTCACGAGAGGCATTATTTGCTCGCAAAACAATCTCATTCTCCTCACCATATTTTAGAAGCGATGTAATCTCAAAGCAGAAAGCAGAGTACCCTCCTAAGTGACGGCCTGCAAATTTACCATTTACATACATCTGGGCTACTGCACCAACTCCTTCAAATCGAAGATAGGTACGCTTATCCTTACTCTCCTCACTAGGGGTAAATTTCTTTCTATACAATCCATCACCTGCATAAAAATCATTTTTCTTTTCCTGCATATCATCTGCATTCCAAGTGTGAGGAATTGTTACATTATCCCACTCCTCATCCTGTGACGAGGCAATAGAAATATAGTTTTCTGAAGCGAATGGACCTTTCTTAAACTGCCACTGATCATTAAACTCTACTTCAATACGACTTTGGGCAAAAACATTAAATGTCATTACCCAAAGATATAGTATAAATAAACTATTTTTCATTTACGAAAAGATATTATTTGATGTTAGGTTCTTCTAAACCGTAGCCTTTAACTGCATTCTCCCTTTTTAGAAGAAGTGCGAAAACTAATCCGATAACTGCAAAGCCAGCAAATACCAACATTGGAAGTGTGTAGTCATAGGTTGTTGTTGTAACACCACCTATCTCTGCGCTTCCTGTAATGCAATATTTTTGTAGTATACCTCCAATTAAAAGAGGAACACCCATTAAACCCCAGTTTTGAATGTAAAAAATCAATGCGTAAGCTGTTCCTAAACGACGTTGATCAATAATTTTAGGCACAGATGGCCACATAGCTGAAGGCACTAAAGAGAAAGCTATACCAAGCAAACACATAAGAAGTGCAGCCACATACCAAGTAGATGTAAACGATGCAGCAAACAACAAGTGAACAACAATCAAAAGCACTGAGCCTATAATCATAATAGTAGCACCTTTACCCTTACGATCGTAAATATTACCAAAGAATGGCGTTAAAAGAAGCGTACCCATAGGCATAATTCCTGGGATTGTTCCTGCTAATTCTGGATCTACACCATACTTTTGAACCATTAATTCGGTCGCATATTTAAGGAATGGAAAAACCGCTGAATAGAAACTAAGGCAAAGGAATGCAATATACCAAAAAGCTTTCACCTTAACAATTAAAAGAATATCCGAAAGTTTAAAATCCTCTTTTTCAACCTCAACATCTTCACCTAGCTGCTTGTCGAGTTTTCTATCAGAGAAACAGAACGCAAAGAATGTTAAAAATCCAATACAAAGCACTATCAAACAGATAAGAATTGGCGTACTAGGATTACCGAAGTGTTTTGCAATCAAAGGAGTTACAGCAAGAGCAAAAAGAGTTCCAAGACGACCAAACGCTACATTCATACCTAAAGCTAATGCTAGTTCTTTACCTTTAAACCATTTTACAATAATCTTTGATGCAGTAATACCTATTGCCTCAACACCCACTCCAAATATAGCATATCCTGAAGCGGCGTAGATAACTTGACGATTTATTTCTGCTCCAAAAATATTGATTGTTGGATTTTCAAAAGTTGAAGATATAGCCCAATATTTAATCGCTGTACCCACAATCATAACCGCAGTTGCTGCAACACCAGTAAATCGAACTCCCATTTTATCAAGTACGATACCACTGATTATCATCATAAAAACAAAAACATTCAACCAACCATAACCACTAGTAAAAAGGCCATAATCGTAACTATCCCACTGTAATTGCTGCTCCAGCATAGTTTTCAAGGGAGCCATCACATCGGTTAAAAAATATCCACTCATCATTGTGAGCGAGACTAAAATCACTACTGTCCAACGAGCCACAACGGAATCGTTCACTTTTTTGTTAATTGTTTCTACCATTTTTATTTTATTTATTTGTAATATTTCGACTTAAGAACTACAAAATTACAAAAAAACCACCAATGTCCAAGAGAATATCAATCATTTTTTCACCCCTACACCTAATCAACTGCAAATGTGGAACATCACGAACCTATCACAACAGCACAAACGTCTACAATAGGATAAATTTTGAAAAAACTCAATTTATTTCATCTAAAAAATTTGCAGATTAAAAAAAAATCACTACTTTTGCGCAGTCTTTAAGGAAAACGGTTCCGTAGCTCAGCTGGATAGAGCAACAGATTTCTAATCTGTAGGCCATAGGTTCGAATCCTATCGGAATCACCTTCAAAAAATGCTAACTACCTCAAGTAGTTAGCATTTTTTATTTCAATTTTTATGCTCGAATATCGCGAAGCAAGAAAAGCTAAACACTCCACCGACTTTTCTGATTGACCCCTACTTTTTAATTATTGATGTCCTATTAAAAAATGACATATCAATATAATCATTTAAATATCAACAAATTACATAAAAATACGAAACAGGAAGGGAGCTTACAAAAATAAACTATACTTTAACCTCCACCCAAATTTGGTATGTCGTCTGACGACAGAGCAAATTTCCCCAAGAGTTTAACGAACACTAATGCTTTTTAATGTACTTTCGCACTATAGCATTAACAAACAAGACTATAAAAATTACGCTAGTAGTAGTTTGCCACCAAACTGGCCCATGTGTACACATCTCATGGTCGTGGTGATCGTGATGTTCGTGAGTGCAACTACCCAAGGCTGTTAAACCAGTAAACCATTCGGCTGGCAAAAGGAAATCAATAATCAAAGCGCAGGCAATTGAACCTACTATTATAGATACTAAATAGATTGCCGTTTTACGCACACCTATACCACGTTTTAAAATTATCAAAGAGGCAACATTTGTTGCAGGTCCTGCCATTAACAACACAAATGCTGCACCAGGAGAGACTCCTTTTAATATTAGCGACAAAGCGATAGGAATTGATCCAGTGGCGCAAATATACATCGGAGCAGAGACTATAAGTATCAACAATATATTCAAGAAATAGTACTCCTTAAACATAGAGAAAACAGAATCTGGAATAAACGCAGTAATTGCGGCGGCGGCAAGAAGCCCAATCACTAACCATTTACCAAAATCTTGCATCATATCAACATATCCATAGCGCAATGCAACCGATAGAGATTTCTTCTGCTTTGCGTTAAAATCATGCGAACATCCACAACTACATTTAGTTGTCGTAGTTTCATTTTGGGGTGCAAATTTCAGGTTTGAGTAAGAGATTTTCTTGGGCTTTGAATCAAATTTATCCACCAATACACCACCAAATATTGCCACTATAAAGGCTGCAACAGGGCGAATAATCGCAAATGGAAGGCCTAAAAGTGAGTAGGTAGCAAGGATTGAATCAATTCCTGTTTGAGGCGTTCCAACAAGAAACGAAACTGTAGCTCCGTCGGAAGCTCCCTCCTTTTTTAATGACATTGCAGTTGGTATAACTCCACACGAACATAAAGGCAGTGGAACACCCAAAAGCGCAGCACCCATTACTGAGCCAAACCCCTTACGATGTAGGAATTTAGAATATAATGTTTTAGGCACATACACATGCAGCAATCCAGAGATTAAAAAGCCCAAAATAAGATAAGGAGACATCTCGTTTAGAATTGATAGCAATTCATTAAAATAGTCAAGTAATAACATTTTTTTTTATTTATAATTTGATTGCAAATGTAGCCAAATAAACCTAAACAAACAATAGCATAATTTAGGTAAAAACAAATAGGTAATAACACAACGTATTACGAAAATAATTACCTACTAGTAGTGATTGCAAAAGTATCAAATAGTTGGTAATTTTGCAACAGTTTTAAAGATAACTAATAAATAAAAAAACAATAGAAGTAATGAAGGTATTATGTCACCACATGTATGAGTATAAAAAAGGGTTACGCCATCTTGTTTTACACACTATGAAATCATGTGATAGAGAGAGAGCTGAAGTAAAGTTAAAAAATAGCGATATTGAATACATTATCGCTGAACTATCAAATGGCAATATTAATATATTTTTTGGAAAAAAAGAGTGCGTTGACGTTATTCGCTCATTTGGAAATACCTCGTTAAACAATCTCACTGTTGAACAAGACTTCATATTAGGAATTATGTTAGGATACGATAGACTGGCACAATGCAGCAGGTATATCAAACGAAATGTAACCGTCTCCGCAATGCCGTATTGTAAGTAAAACCTCGATAGCAGTATGATAACTATCGAGGTTTTGTTCTGTTTATTATTGTGTCCACTGGTCAGGAAGTAGGCTTCTTAACTTCTC
>JAWXTQ010000162.1:0-4701 GCA_044433405.1 Rikenellaceae bacterium | reverse complement strand
GTAAGCATGGATTTCGTCAACCATACCGTAGTCGTTTTCGCAAGTAAACATGAAATATTGAGCATCTACTAGTTCATCAAAGTAAAAGTAATTCCAGTTATATTCAGCAGCACAAGCATACGCTTGAATATAAGTCCAACTTGAACCATCAAGACTTGTGTAGATACCACCTGTATTGTATTGAGATGCTGCACGTGGAAGCATTACAACGCAATACAATGAGTGTGTAGCGTTCATATTAACAGTGATAGATGAAGCATCAGTTGAAGTAGATCCATCAGACCATGGTGAGTGCCAGTAAGTGCCATATTTACCATCAATTACATACTCTAGAGCTCCTTCTGAGGGTTCAGTGTCTGAAGCTGAAAGAGTCCAAGATGATCTGTCTAGAAGAGTTACTGAATCTGAGTCAATTTCTTTAGTTTCTTCACCTGACTCCTCATTACCAGACTCTTCGTAAGTGCCATCTCTTAGTGCTGTTACGTTAACTTCTGAAATCATACCATAAAAACCTACTGTATGTATTTTTATATAACGAGCATTAGTTTGTGTAAAATCAAATGCTTGTAATTCTGTAATAGATGAATCCAATGCATATTCTGATACAGTATTGTAAGTGCTACCATCAGTACTAACTTCAATATAACCTGAATTAACACCAGAAGTATTATAACGAGGAGCGATAGAAACACTAGTTATTGCATAAGTAGTGCCTAAGTCAACTTGAATCCATTGTGCAACTTCCGAACCAGATCCATCAGACCAAGGTGAGTGCCAATAAGTGGAAAGATCACCGTCAATAATGTACTCTAACGCACCTTCTGATGGTTCAGTTGCGGAAGCACTTAAGCCCCAAGTTGCTCTCTCTGCATCAGTGAATAATCTGGCAGTTGTAATTACATCTTCGCTAACATCGCCTTCTGCCCAATCTTCGATCGTTGGGGTGAATCTTATTGCTCCGTCGCTAATTTCTGCGTCATAAGTGTATTGTGTTGACGGTAAGAAAGTTTTATCGTTTGCATAATAAAGACTATAGTCTATGTTGTCAATATTAACAGTGATAAATACTCCGCTACTGACAGTTTGAGGTACCATAATAGCTTTAAAGCTATTTGTGCCATTGCTTGCAAACTTTATAGTTTCGGTTTCGCCTTTTGGAGTTAATGTTTCAGAATTGATATTGTAGTCAACTCCTGTTTGTGTGCTTATTGTTACTACAGCGTCATCTATTGGAATGTCGCTCGATGTGATATTGACAACAATGCTTGTTAAAAGATGGGTGAAGTATAACTCAGGAGTTATGTTTTGTGTTGAACTAGCATAACTGCTCATTAGGTCGCTGAGAGTGTAGTTTGAGTCACTGCTTTGGTCGCTCATTACCTCAAAGCTTAAATCTCCACTTTCAGAAACCTCTGTAAAAGGATAGATGGCTGCAAATGACAAATATTGAATGTTGCTCTCATATGTAATTGGAGATTCGCTTTCAAAAATTGAATTGTCAGTGTAGGTGTAAGATGCATTTTGATGGTAGAGTGAGTTGTCAGAAGAGTAGGCTGTTACCGATATCTGATCGCCACTCTCAAAGTAGGTGTCAGTTGCTCTAGTGGCAATGTTGCTCGAAAAGGTGATTGGTGTAAGCTCCCCTTGTTGATAGCTTGCGCTTTGTTCTAGTTGCTCATCATTTGCTTGACATGCAGCAAACGTGATCGCTATTGTGCATAATGCAATAGCTCGAATTGAAGATTTGTTCATTTTAATTCAGTATTTAAATTAGTAATTGTTAATTTATTTGATCTATTTAAAGTTAATATCTCCATTTTAGGATTTTTTGGGTTTAGGGTTATAAATGTCTATGATAAATAGTGTTATTGTTTACCACTCTGCAAAAGTATAGATTAAATTTTTTAATTACAAATATAATTTCAAATATTTTTGATCGTTTAAAAATATTTTTATTATCTTTGGAGGTCAGATTTCTAAAAAACCATAAAAATTGAATACAATGAAAAACAAAATTTCAAGATTGCAGTTTCTTGCATCTTCAGCAACACTTACAGCAAGCGTGTCGAGTATTGGGGCTTTAACATCATTGGTGAGTTGTTCCTCAGGTGGTGAAAATGGGTCAAATTCAACTTTTGACTACTATAAAGATATTGAAATACCAACTATTACCAATAGAGCAGTAGATGGTAAACCATTAACTGTTGGTCTTATTGGATGTGGTGGTCGCGGTACTGGTGCAGCTATTAACTTTTTAGCAGCAGGCGATGGATTGTCAATTACTCATCTTGCTGATTTATATCCTGAGAAAGTTGAGGCTTGTAAAGCTACTTTTGCAAAAAGAGGTGTTGTTATTGATGATAAAAATTGTTTTGATGGTTTAGATGCCTATAAAAGTGTAATGGATAGTGATGTAGATGTGGTTATTTTGGCTACTCCTCCATACTTTAGACCTGAGCATTTTAGATTAGCAGTCGAGAAAAACAAGCATATTTATTATGAAAAGCCTTGTGGTGTAGACTCACCGCAGCTTCGTCAAATGTTGTTGCTAGGCAAACAAGCCGAGTCTAAAGGGTTGAAGGTTATTTGTGGATTAGTGAGGCGTACTCAAAAAGATATAGTTGAGACTTTCCGTCAAGTTTCACAGGGTGCTATTGGTGAGCCAGTATCGGCTCATGTAATGCGCAATGGTGGAGTATTGTGGTCGGTTGCACGCAAAAAAGAGTGGAACGATATGCAATATATGTTGCGTAACTGGACTAACTTTAAGTGGTTATCGTCTGACATGTTGGCTGAGCAAACAATCCATGAGCTTGATATGATGCGTTGGTTTATGGGCAATGGAAAGCCAGCTCGCGCAGTTGGCTATGGTGGTTGTGCTCGTAAGACTACAGGCGACATGTATGATTTTTTCTCAGTAAACTATGAATTTGAGGGTGGAAAGCAGGCAAACTGTGCAGCGCGCCAAATAAATGGATGTTCTAACACACGTCAAGTGTTTGTTTATGGAACAAAAGGGTATACAAATTGTGAGGGTAAAATATTCAATCTTGATGGGTCGTTGAAATGGCAATATCCATACCCACAAGAGGGAGAAGATAATGAGTGGGTTGTTCAAGATATCTTTGTGCAGTCGCATGTGCTTTTGGTTAATGCCATTCGAAACAATACTCCATTGAATGATGTTAAAACATTAGTAGAGTCTAATTTTATGGCAAATATGGGTCGTGATGCTGCATATAGTGGAAAAACTGTTACTTGGGATGAGATTGTTGCTTCAACCGTAAGTCTAGGACCTGCAACAATTGAGTATAAGAACTATCCCGAGTATAGTGAGACGCCTGAGTTGCCAGGTGTTAGCGTATAACGTAAGTTTTAATGCACATGAGTATAACAAATCAAATTGAAAAAACAAAAGCTTTTTTTAACTCTAAAGCAACGCTTTCTATAGAGTTTAGGATTGAACAACTAAAAAAGCTAAAGAATACAATTGTGCATTATCAATCCCAGATAGAGAGTGCTCTTTGGGCTGATTTAAGAAAATCGCCTGAAGAGTGTTATCTTACTGAGATTTTCGTGACATTGCAAGAGATTAATCTTCATATTAAACATCTTAAAAGTTGGGCAAAATTAAAGTATGTTCCAACTCCATTACATCTTTTCCCTTCAGAAAGTTACCTTCATTACGAACCACTAGGTGTGGCACTAATATTTGCACCTTGGAATTATCCTTTCAATTTGGTGTTTAACCCATTGATTGGAGCAATCTCTGCTGGTTGTTGTGCGGTAGTTAAACCTTCGCCAGAGGCTTCGGCTACAGCTGGTATTGTGTGTAAAATAATCGAGGAGTGTTTTTGTAGTGACTATATATGCACTATTCAAGGTGAAACCGAAACATCCACACAGCTATTAGAGCAAAAATTTGATATAATATTCTTTACTGGTAGTCCACGTGTAGGTAAAATAGTCTACGAGGCCGCAGCCAAAAACCTTACTCCAGTTATTTTAGAGCTTGGAGGCAAAAGCCCTTGTATAGTTGATTTAGATGCAGATATTGCGATAGCCGCCAGGCGCATAACGTTTGGTAAATGGCTAAATGCAGGGCAAACATGTATTGCTCCTGATTATCTGTTTGTGCATAATGATGTTAAGGATGAGTTGCTAAAGGCGATAAAAGTTGAGATTGTAAAAATGTATGGTGATGATATTATCAATTCGCCATATTATGGCCGTTTGATTAATCATAAGAGATTTGATTGTGTCAAGTCGCTATATCAAGGCCAGCAACTATACTTTGGGGGTGAGAGTGATAGAGATGCAAAATACATCTCTCCTACAATAGTCGACAACGTTGCCACCAGCTCACCAATAATGCAAGAAGAGATTTTTGGTCCACTGCTGCCAGTAATAACATTTGACACTCTAGATGTTGTTATTGAGTATGTAAATTCAAACGAAAAACCCCTTGCTTTGTACTATTTTGGAGGTGGTAGCAAGCGTATCATTAATCAAACTAGCTCAGGAGGTGTATGTATAAACGACACTATTATGCACATCGCAAATCACAATCTTCCTTTTGGTGGGGTAGGTAATAGTGGAGTAGGTAGATATCATGGTAAAGATAGTTTTAGGCTATTCTCTAACTCTAAAAGCGTGTTAAATACACCTACGTGGATTGACTTGCCATTTAGGTATGCACCC
>JAWXTQ010000161.1:0-4711 GCA_044433405.1 Rikenellaceae bacterium | reverse complement strand
GATAATGCCTGCAAAGTCGACAGAGGTTACTCCCCTAATTACACCACCAATACCTAGGGCAAATTTGTGCTGCGAATCGGTAAGCAGAAAACGCGGAGCTGTAGGCTCTAGATAGTGTTGCTCAGGTGTGAGCGTAATAAAATCTACTATCGCTATGTTCATAGGATCAGAGGGCGAGTAGTAGAATACCTGTAGTGTTTGACTCTCTCTTTTCTCTTTCTTGCTAGTTGCAAAAGATGGAATTGATAGTGTGCAAATAACTACCGCTACGATTAATTGTCTAAAATTCTTCATACTTGTTAAATTAAAAATTATTTCATGAGTTTTTACAAATTCTACGCCAAAATAAAAATATATATTACTTTTGTGGATATGATAAATAGAAACACAATATTAAAACAGTTTGATATCAAAGCTTTAACACCTATGCAGGAGGAGCTATTGAGCAAACACGCTACCCACAAAAACATAATGTTACTCTCACCAACTGGTAGTGGTAAAACTTTGGCATACCTAATTGCAAGTTTTGAGAAAATTAAGCAAACGCTCGAAAAACAACCGCAAGTAATTGTAATTGCTCCAACGCGTGAGTTGGTATTGCAAATTGCACAAGTGGCCAAAAGTTGCGCAACTCAATGTGGAGTAGTAGCGCTATATGGAGGTCGCAAAGTGTCGATTGAGGTAGATATGTTGGCTGCAAAACCTGAGATTATTGTTGCTACACCAGGTAGATTGTGTGATCACCTTAGTCGTGAGAATTTCTCGGTCGATCAGGTGCATCACATCGTTATTGATGAGTATGACAAGTGTGTGGAGATGGGTTTCACTGACGAACTAGTTGAGATATTTTCGTTTCTTCAGAATATTGAGACACGAATAATCACATCTGCTACATCTTCAGCTGAAATACCTAAATTTATCAGTTTTAGAGATGGACTTACCATTGACTACACTAGTGATAGTGCCCCATTGAGCGAGGGCAATATTGAAACGAAGGTTGTAATTGTCAAAGAGAACCACCTACAAAGCCTATACGAGTTGTTGACTACACTTAAAAGTGCTCCTACTTTGGTCTTCTGTAATTTTAGGGAGAGTTGTGAGAGAGTTTACGATTTTTTGCGTGACAAGGGTATAGTGTGTGATTTTTATCATGGAGCACAGGAGCAATATATAAGAGAGAGAGCATTGCTGAAATTGCGTATGGGTGCAATAGATATTCTAATTGCTACAGATATAGCTGCACGTGGATTGGATATAGACATGTTGACCTATGTTATTCATTACGAACAACCACAAAGCATTGAGAGCTTTACTCATCGTAGTGGTAGAACTGGGCGTATGGATAGTAGTGGCGAGAACTACATCTTAACTAAGAATTTTGATATGCTGCCTGATTACGTTGCTAAGTTTGCCAACGAAGTGCAGATTAAACCACAACGTATAATATTCTCTAGACCCAAATTTTCAATGTTATATATTGGCGCAGGGCGTAAACAAAAGATAAGCAAAGGTGATATTGTAGGTTTCCTTATGGTGAAGTGTAAATTAAACGCTTCAGAAATCGGAATTATTCAAATTTGGGATAATGAGAGTTATGTGGCTGTGAGTTCAAAGATGATTGATGCAACTGTTGCTCACGCAAGGGGTCAAAAAATAAAGAAGAGTAAACCCGTATTTAGATATATTAGATAACCTGTGAGTTAAATGTTGGAGAGTGTTTTTAGTTTGCTTTGCAATCAATAAATATGTACTTTTGTCTTGTTAAAACTGAAAAATAATGAGAAAAATTACTTTTATTACACTCTTTGCATTGCTCTCTTTTGGTGGATATTCCCAGACTAAGGTTGCATGCGTTGGAAATAGCATAACTTATGGTGCTGGTTTGGTGAATCGTGACACAGAAAGTTACCCTGTGCAGTTAAATAATCTGCTGGGTGATGAGTATGTTGTTGGTAACTTCGGTCGTTCAGGGGCTACGCTCTTAAATAAGGGGCACAATCCATACACAAAGGTCGAGGAGTATCAAAAATCGTTAGATTTTGCGCCTGATATTGTGGTTATTCATCTAGGTATTAATGATACCGATCCACGAAATTGGCCAGCTTATAGAGACGAATTTATTACCGATTATCTATCTTTGATAGAGTCTTATAGGGGAGTTAACCCAGATGTGCGAGTTATAATTTCGCGCCTTTCTCCAATAATTTTCACTCATAGTCGCTTTAATTCAGGTACAAAACTTTGGCACACTCTTATTCAAGAGGAGATAGAGGTAGTTGCTAAGAGAGCAAACGTAGAGTTAATTGATTTTTATAACACTCTTTATCGCCAGCCTCAGCTTATCCCAGATGGTTTGCACCCAAATGCTGAGGGAGCTAAGTTGATGGCTCAAACCGCTTATAGTGCAATAAGTGGTGATTATGGTGGGTTGCAACTATCTCCTGTTTATAGCGATAATATGGTGTTGCAGCGCGGTGATAGCTTGAGAATCAATGGTATTGCCAATAGCGGCGATGTGGTTGAGGTTAGAATCAATGGCATCAAAGCTAAAGCCATCTCAAACAATAGAGGAGAGTGGAGCGTAAGGCTAGATAATCTTGTGGCTGGTGGGCCATACGAGCTTACAATCAAAGCAGGAAAAAAGAAACAACAATTCAAAAACGTGATGATTGGTGAGGTTTGGTTGTGCTCAGGGCAGTCTAATATGGCTTGGAAATTTAAGAATAGTGATGTTAGCGAGCAAGATATTAAGATTGACACAAGCATGATTAGGCTTTTTGATATGCAACCTATAATGGCAATGGATGGAGCAGCGTGGAGCGAATCGCAGATTGATGCTATTAATTCATTGAATTTTTATAAACCAACCGCTTGGAGTTGTGCAAACACTCAAGCTGTAGGCGAATTCTCAGCTATAGCAATGCACTTTGGTAAAATGTTGCAAGATAGCTTAGGTGTAGCTGTTGGTTTAATTCACAATGCTATTGGAGGTGCTACTACTGAGGCTTGGATTGATAGACACACTCTAGAGAGTAAATTTCCACTTATTCTTCCTAACTGGCTCAGCAACGATTTTGTAATGGATTGGGTAAGGGGTAGAGCGGCCGAAAATTTAGTCAACTCTAAAGATAATCATAAACTTCACCCATATATAAGTTCATACCTCTACGATACAGGTATAACTCCATTGGAGCAGTTCCCTATAAAGGGGGTGATATGGTATCAAGGTGAGTCGAATGCTCACAATATCGACACGCACGAGAGTCTGTTTGAATTGTTAATAGAGAGTTGGCGTAATAATTGGAATAACGACCAGATGCCATTCTACTACGTGCAGCTTTCGAGCATTAATCGTCCAACTTGGACTTGGTTTAGAGATAGTCAACGTCAATTCCTACAGCGTATACCAAATGTAGGTATGGCCGTTTCGAGTGATAAGGGTAATCCTACAGATGTACACCCTCGTCAGAAACTAGAGGTTGGTAGCAGGTTAGCACGCTTAGCTTTAAATAAGAGTTATGGATTGGATATCACAGCTAGTGGACCTCTCTTTAAAGATTGCGTAGTTGAGGGAAATCGTTTAATTATAAGTTTCGAAAATGGCGATAATCTTAAAACTAGCGACTCTAATGAGTTGCAATTATTTGAGATTGCTGGTTATGATAAACAGTTTGAGATTGTAACACCTAAAATTGAGGGTGATAAGATTGTTATTGAAACTAAAGACGCTAACTCAGTGAAGTATGTTCGTTATGGATGGCGACCATATTCGCAAGCCAATTTAGTGAATGGTGATAATCTTCCAGCATCAACATTCTTATATGAAATAATAAAATAATAATACTTAATAACTAATGCAAAAAACTACACCCTTGATGGGTATTCTGCTCTCGTTGAGTTTATGTCATTTTTGTAATGATGCTCTTCAAGCAGTTGTCAACTCTCTTTATCCAATCATCAAAAATGATTTGGCATTAAATTTTATGCAAATTGGTATCATAACTCTTTGTTACCAACTTTCAGCCTCGGTTTTACAACCGTTGATGGGGATATATTTAGACCGTAAGCCAAACCCATGGTTTATTACGCTTGCTGCGGTTTCAACCTTCTCAGGGCTGATTTGTTTATCGTTTGCAAACACTTTTATTACTATTATTGCCTCGGTAATTTTAGTTGGAATGGGTTCGTCAATAGTGCACCCTGAAGCCTCTAGGCTTACCTCTCTAGCTTCGGGAGGTCGTAAAGGATTGGCTCAATCGCTATTTCAGGTTGGTGGCAATCTAGGTAGCTCTGTAGGGCCTCTGCTTGCAGCATTTATCATTGCCCCTTATGGCAGACAGAATACAATGTTTGTAGCTCTATTAGCTTTTGTTGGGGTTGGTGCTAGTATTATTATAGCAAGATGGTATAAGAAAATATTAGACGAGAAAGCAGCAACTTTTGCCAATCAAAACGGCAAAAAGAGAGTAGTACATCCAGGAGATGCAGATTGGATTGAGAGACCTTATTCAAACAAACGCACATACTTCTATATAGGAGTGTTGTTGGTGCTTATATTTTCAAAGTATGTATATATGGCAAGTATTAATAGCTACTATACATTCTATACAATGGAAAAGTTTGGACTTGATGTGCAACAATCTCAATATGCCCTCTTTGTCTTTGTATTCTCTACTGCATTAGGTACATTAATGGGTGGTCCGATTGGTGA
>JAWXTQ010000160.1:0-4714 GCA_044433405.1 Rikenellaceae bacterium | reverse complement strand
ATTTGGGCGGAGGTTAAAGTAAAGTTTATTTTTGTAAGCCCCCTGTTTCGAGTTTTTATATAATTTGTTGATATTTAAATAATTACATTAATATATCATTTTTTAATCGGACACCAATAATAGTAATCCTATTTATGCTACGAAAATTCAGAGTCCAACTACTTGATTTAATATGGAGATACAAACCCCAAAACATTGCTGTTTTAAAGGGGTATAACTCTACAGCTATCAATATACTCGACTTTGGTGTTGAAAGCATGGATGGAGCACTTACCAACTACGATGGTGTAAAGATTGAAGACGATGGGATTACAAAGGTTGGGAGTGTCAAATTCTTCGAATCGCACAAAGAGTTTGACCACTGGACAAAGACTCATCCTCTATCGTGTAAGGCTTTAAGCTTGGCTATATGCTGTGATCGTAACACTAACATTAACAACTCCTATTATGAGCCGAGTGTAGCTCAATTTCCTATTCCAGTTGAGATGATGATGTGCTACTCTAGTATTAGTATTACAAACATAAGATGTGCTAACATTATAGCTGAAAGCAGCGAAATAAAGCGCGAAATTTTAATGACACGCCTATTTGTAGAGCGACTAGAGCAGAAAGAGAAGCTACTTCAACAAACATACCTAAAGCTAAGTGAGAACATGAACGAAGTGATGTTACACACTCTTTTCGACACGCTATTTATTGGTACTAAAAATAGAGAACCAATGAATGAACTCTTCACAACAATAAAAGGCTCTTCTGTTCTCAACCACCTATCAACCCAATACCACTACGAAGCCTTACTGTTAGGCGCAGCAGGATTGATTGATAGTTCAACAAATGCCGACGAATATCTCTGGAAACTACGCAAAACATTTCGAGAAATATCCGAGCGTTTTGCAATAAAACCTATGCACAGTGACCACTGGGCATACTCATCATACTCCCCACGTCACACAGTGTGGATAATGTTGGTATATTTTGCCTCTCTACTCCATACAAATCGCGATATGCTCATCAAAATTACTGATATCAAAGAGAATAACGACATTATACAGCTATTCAAAGTGGGTATAAATGAGTATTGGAGAGATCATAATTACATAGCGAAAACATCAAATAAAAAATCTGACACCTCGACATTTCCTAAATCTAGACGAAATGCAATGGTTATAAATGGAATTGTGCCATTCCTATTCTTCTATCACAAAACAACAGGGGTGAGCGAAGACATAGCTGAGATATTAATAAATCTACTAATAAACACAGAAGCCGAAAATCACATCCACACACGCACATGGAGCGGATATGATGTTCCTAATCAAAATGCATTCCAATCACAAGCACTAACGCAACTATCAAAATGCTACTGCAATAATAAGCAGTGTACCTCTTGCCCTATTGGCATCTCAATGCTGCTTGATTGCGTTAAGTAGTTTTGTAGGATCAAGCGGAATTCTTTGTTGGTGGATTTGGTCATTAATCATTAATCCTATGCTCGGATATCGCAAAGCAAGAACTATCCTACATGAGAATACCCAGCGAACGTGGGGTGAGCCCGAGGAGCATCAGCGACGAAGGTTTTTTTACCAGTGCTAGGCTGCTAGGAGTCTTTTTTAGCGAATTGGCGTTAAGCCAAGAAGCTAAAAATGGCTCATAGTAGTCTAGCACGTGGTTTTTTTCTAAAAAAAACTTAAACACAATTCTTCTTTTTTTGATACATTTTTTAGCTACCAACAAAGAATTCAGCTTGATCCCTAATTTACACAGAAGCTAACCGAACTCAAGCCATTAGAATGTTAATCTTGTACCTAGATTATATCTACGTGGCATGATTGGGCCATAGATATATCCTGGGTCACGTTCGAAACCTGAATCAAAATCAGTTTGGTAAGAGTTGAAGATGTTTTGAACACCTGCATAAACCTCCATTCTGATAGAACCAACTAGTGTGAAATAGTAGCTTAATTTGATGTTTGCATCAAAGAAATCAGGAGTATAAACAGCGATATCGCTATCACTACCCGAACCCTCACAGTGTTGCACCAACATTGTACCTGTATATGTTCCACTTGCTGAAAGGATTAAATCTTTATTGATATTATAGCTAGCAGTTAAGTAACCATATAAATCTGGTGAGCGGAACATCTCATCTGTAAATTGACCATCTGACCACTCCTCAGCCTCCTGATAAAGGCTCTTTTGGTATGTCATCGCAGCTTGGAATGAGATGATATTTGGTAGAGTTAGGCGTGCCTCAGCAGTAATTCCTTTAACTGTTGCACCTGAACCGTTGTAACGCTCTTGAATAGTTGAACCATCGCTGTTTACCTGATCAGTAATACGGATTGCGTAGGCATCTTTAAGATTTGTGTAGAATCCCTCAACCAAAAGGTTTGCTGAAACATTACCAAAGTTGTGATACATATCAGCAGATAGAGTGAAACTTTGCGACTCCTCCTCTTTCAAATCTTCAGCTAATTGAGTAACAACTCTCTCGCCACCAACAATTGCAATATGGAGATCCTCGTCAAATGCTTGAGGTGCGCGGAAGCCTGTAGAGTATGTAGCTCTAAAGTTTATTTTGTCAGAAGGATTATAGCGGAAATTCACACGAGGAGAGAAAACAACTTTATCAAGTAGTGAGTTTTTATCAGCACGAACACCCACTAAGAAACCGTACTTATCATTTTTCCACTCATTTTGTGCATACATACTAGTAGTATGAACTTTTTGGCTAAGATAGTGTTCCAATTCGATAGCTTCATCCTCTAGGTCGTTGTAGTAGTATTCAATACCTGCTACAAACTCAACTGGCATAAACCAAAGATTCTCCCACGATTGAGTCAATTGTGCACCCGAAACTAAAGTTAGCTCGTTAGTTTGACCATACTCTTCAATTTCATCCTCTTCACCTTCATTAACTCCATAATAGCTATCTCTAACTGTTGATTGAATAGAGCTATAGATGTTTAATTTACGATCGTGGTTTTTTGAAAATAGATCAAAGTTAACACCACCACTATTAATATTGTGGTCAACCATCTCAGCAACGTCAGCTTTATGAGCTTGCAAATCAAAATCATTACCACCACGACGATATTCGCTTGTGTGGTCGTATTGGAAAGATAGTTTTGAGTAATTGCCAGTTTTTAAGAATGTACGTATTCCTAAAGTTGAACTCTCAAGCTCAGCAATTTCAGAATAACCATCTCCATTTGCATCATAATAATCACGATCACGAAGTTGAGCAAAGATAGTAGCACCAGCACGTTGGTTGTCACTTCTAAACGACATATTAGCTGTTGTGTTGTTATCAAGCGAACCACCCTCAAGGATAGTAGTTGAATGAGCTATTTCAGCACTGTTATATTCAGGAGTTTTTGTTATGATATTAATTGTACCACCAATAGCTGAAGAGCCAAAAAGCGCAGAACCTCCACCTCTCACAACTTCTACTCTATCAATCATGTTTGCAGGGATTTGCTCCAATCCATAAACACCTGTAAGAGCTGAAAATAGAGGACGTGAATCAATAAGTATTTGCGAATAATGGCCATCTAAACCATTGATTCTAACCTGTGTAAAACCGCAGTTTTGGCAATTATCCTCAACTCTTACGCTTGGCTGAAAGCTCAATCCATCAACTAGTGTAGGTGCGCCAATATTTTTATATAAATCGCCAGTCATTATTGAAACTAACGATGAACTATTTTTACGTTTTGTTTCTGTTCTACTTGACGATACAACAACCTGATCAGTAAGAAGTGCATCCTCTTTTAAGGTAAATGTCATTTCAAGCTGCTCAGACTCTTTTTTTAGAGAAACCTCTTTCTGAGTCGAGTTATACCCCAACATCGACACTAAAATTGTAAACTCTCCTTTAGGAACACCTTGAAGTATAAAGTGACCTTTATTATCCGAAACGGTAGCTATTGTAGTACCCTCAATTATAACTGTTGCATGTGCAATATGTTCGTTTGTATTGGCATCTATAATATGCCCTTTAATTTGATTGTTTTTTGTTAGAGCTAATGCACTAGTTAGCTGCGCTAATATCAAAATGATAATTAGTGTAATTTTCTTCATTTCTTAAATTTATTTTGTATATACGTGTTGATACAATTGCATAGTTATACCATGCAATGTATTGAATTAGTGGCCATAAGGGCCACAAAAAAAGATTAAATTGATTAAATCGAAAGTGCGGGAGGTCCTCGTGAGAGGCAACTATTGAATTGGGTAAAATATTTATTAGAATCGCTAGTAACATCATATCTATAGCAAGACAACAAATATGGAGCTATAACCACAAGAGCAGCGACAATCGAGGCTAAGAAGGTAAACGAAGCTATAAGCTGCAATGAATTCTCAGAGTGTTGATGTGTCGGTGAGCTATAAGGGTGAGAGTGAGTTACCAAATCACCTGATTCAGATATATGAGTATGTGTAAACGTCGTAACAGCCCCATAATATCCCATTATTAGGAGCAGCACTATTAGATGTAGCAGCGTACGAAGTTTCTTTATCATATAATTTATTTTACTGCGACAAAGATACAATTTCATAGCTAGCTTTGCAAATCGACACTACAAGAAAAGAAATATTTACAAATTTTTTTTTAGAAAAAAAACCTTCGTCGCTGTCGCTCCTCGGGCTCACTTTCGTTCGCTAGGTATTCTCATGTAAGGTAGCGTGGCTTTGCGATGGTCGAGATCTG
>JAWXTQ010000159.1:0-4729 GCA_044433405.1 Rikenellaceae bacterium | reverse complement strand
GAACGAAAGTGAGCCCGAGGAGCATCAGCGACGAAGGTTTTTTTACCAGTGCTAGGCTGCTAGGAGTCTTTTTTAGCGAATTGGCGTTAGCCAAAAAGCTGAAAATGGCTCATAGTAGTCTAGCGCGTGGTTTTTTTTCTAAAAAAAACTTAAACACAATTCTTCTTTTTTTGATAGGCTTTGGTACGCTTCGGCTTTCACTTTTTGGCGAAGCCAAAAATAGGAATAGATTTTTATTTCGTTACCATACCGTAGGTATGAGTATAAGAAATAAAAATCTATTCCTATAGGGCATGAGCTTCAGCTCATGCAAGTGAAAGCCGTGATAAACAAGTAAGTTCATGTAAGTGAAAGTCGTCTAAGAATTCATCTTGATCCCAAATTTGCAATATAAAACATTTTTTTATATCTTTGTATGTTCACTTTGCAGCCTATAACGGTTGTATGTTGTGGGGCATTGTGAAGTAATAAAAATATTAGTTATGGTTAAAATTACATTTCCTGACGGCAACATTAAGGAGTTTGCCAAAGGAACTACAGGCTTTCAAGTAGCAGAATCTATTTCATCTCGTTTAGCGCAAGATGTATTAAGTATGGGATTAAACGGTGTTACTGTTGATTTAAACACCCCTATAGAGGATGATGCAGCAATTGAATTTTTTAAGTGGGACCATCCAGAAGCTAAGCATGCATATTGGCATTCATCGTCGCATATTATGGCATCTGCTTTACAGGAGTTGTATCCTGGAATTAAATTTGGAATTGGACCAGCTATAGAAAATGGTTTCTATTATGATGTAGATTCACCAGAGCCAATTACGGAGGCAGATCTTCCGAAGATTGAGCAGAAAATGGTTGAAATTGCACGTCAGAAGGTTGAGTTTACGCGTCGTTCGATATCAAAAGATGAGGCGTTGAAGGTGTATAGAGAGAAGGGTGACCAATATAAAGTTGAGTTGCTAGAGTCGCTAGAGGATGGAACGATAACATTCTACGATAGCGGTGATTACACAGATTTATGTCGTGGGCCACACATTAGCAATACTGCATCAATTAAGGCGGTTAAGCTTACTTCAATAGCGGGAGCTTATTGGAGAGGTGACGAGAAAAACAAGATGCTAACACGTATTTATGGGATAACTTTCCCTAAGAAGTCGATGTTAGATGAATATTTAGCTCTTTTAGAGGAGGCTAAGAAGCGAGATCATCGCCGTTTAGGTAAAGATTTAGAGCTATTCTTCTTCTCGGAGAGAGTAGGACAAGGATTACCAATGTGGTTGCCTAAGGGTGCTGCTCTTAGAGAAAGACTTGAAAATTTCCTTAAGAATGTGCAAAAAGAGCATGGTTATCAACAAGTAATCACTCCTCATATAGGAATGAAGGATTTGTATGTTACCTCAGGCCACTATGCAAAATATGGAAAGGACTCTTTTCAGCCTATTCACACTCCAAATGAGAATGAGGAGTTTTTGTTAAAGCCAATGAACTGCCCACATCACTGTGAGATATATCGTTCAAAACCTCGTTCATACAAAGATCTCCCAGTTAGATTTGCAGAGTTTGGAACAGTGTATCGTTATGAGATGAGTGGTGAGTTGCATGGTCTTACAAGGGTTAGAGGATTTACTCAAGATGATGCTCATATATTCTGTCGTCCAGATCAGCTTAAAGATGAGTTTAAAAAGGTTATAGATATAGTTTTATACATCTTTAAAACGCTTAAATTTAGCGAGTTTATTACTCAAATTTCGTTACGTGATCCTAGCAATACAGAGAAATATATTGGATCTGACGAAAACTGGGAAAAGGCAGAGCGTGCAATTATGGAGGCGGCACAAGAGAAGAATCTTACAACTGTTGTAGAGACTGGTGAGGCTGCATTTTATGGTCCGAAGCTTGACTTCATGGTGAAAGATGCACTTGGTCGTAAATGGCAGTTAGGAACAATCCAGGTAGATTATAATCTCCCAGAGCGATTTGACTTGACTTACACAGGCTCAGACGATAAACTTCATCGTCCAGTAATGATTCACCGTGCACCATTTGGTTCAATGGAGCGTTTTGTTGCAGTGTTGCTTGAGCACACAGCAGGTAAATTCCCATTGTGGTTAACGCCAGATCAAGTTGTTATTCTTCCTATTAGTGAGAAATACAATGAGTATGCAGATAATGTTGCAAAACTATTGAATAAGTGTGACATTAGAACAACAGTTGATGATAGAAATGAGAAAATAGGTCGAAAAATTCGTGATAACGAGCTTAAACGTATCCCGTTCTTGCTTATTGTAGGCGAGAAAGAGGCAAACGAATCTACTGTGTCTGTTAGGATGCAGGGTGACGGTGATAAGGGTAGCATGTCTCTAGAAGAGTTTACAAAAATGATTGGTGATATTGTTTCAAGTGAGATAGAACCAATAAAATAAACGACTTAGTGATATTGATAATGTAAATCAATATCAAAAAATAAAACCTGCTCTGCATTACGCAGGGCATGGTTTTTGGGAAAATAGGCTAGCGAATTAAGTTTCAAGAAAGCCTATTTGTAGATTAACTATAGATAATTTTTTTTAATATTTTGCTTACCATGTTGTTAATTAAAATATTATTATTAAATTTGCATCGATTTTTTATTAAGTTTAACTAAAATCTCTACCCACAAGGTGGAGCAAAAATTACAGGAGGAACAGTTATAGCGCCTATCAAACCTTTCAGACCAGGCATGAATGCTGGTGTGAAGAAAAACAACAACAGAGGACCTATGTCGCGTGGCAATAATAATGCTGGTGACAAGGATGGACTTCGAATTAATGAGTCAATTACAGCGAAAGAGGTTCGCTTAGTTGGTGATAATATCGAGGGTTCAGTAGTAGTATCTATATTTCAGGCTAGAAAGATGGCTGAAGAGATGGAGTTGGATTTGGTTGAGATTTCACCAAAAGCAGCCCCACCAGTGTGTCGAATCGTCGACTATCAAAAATATCTCTATCAACAAAAGAAGAAGGCCAAAGAGATTAAGGCTAAAACAGTAAAGGTTGTAGTCAAAGATATTCGTTTTGGTCCAAATACGGATGATCACGATTATAACTTCAAGTTTAAACATGCTGAAAATTTCCTTAAAGAGGGTTCGAAAGTTAAGGCCTATGTGTTTTTCAAAGGTCGTCAAATTGTGTTTAAAGACCAAGGAGAGATATTGCTTCTAAAATTAGCTCAAGATCTTGAAGAGCTAGCTAAAGTAGAGCAACTTCCACGTCTAGAGGGCAAAAAGATGATTTTGATTTTAGCCCCAAAGCCTAAAAAGTAGATAGTAGTATAGTTATATCTAAATAAAAAATTTACAATTAAACTTATTTAACTAATTAACATATTTTACAATGCCTAAAATGAAAACAGTTTCGGGAGCCAAAAAACGTTTTGAGCTTACCGGGTCAGGTAAAGTGAAAAGAAAGCATGCTTTCAAAAGTCACATCTTGACAAAAAAGACAACAAAACAAAAACGCAATTTAACCAAAACTGGTATTGCTTGTGATGTTGATGCACCTGCTATTAAAGCGATGCTAGTAAAATAGTATATATTTTTATATCACTATTTTAAAATTTATTTTATTAATTAGAGTGAAATAGCCCCTAAGAGATGTTTTAACATCCGCTACTCATTCGTAAAACAAAAGATTATGCCAAGATCAGTCAACGCCGTAGCGTCACGTGCACGCAGAAAAAAGGTGTTAAAATTAGCTAAAGGTAACTTTTTAGCGAGAAGAAATGTTTGGACAGTAGCAAAAAACACTGTCGAAAAAGGTCTTCAGTATGCTTACAGAGATCGTAAAAACAAAAAACGTGAATTCCGTGCTCTTTGGATTCAGCGTATCAATGCTGCTGCTAGAGCTCAAGGAATGACTTATTCAGAGTTGATGGGTAAATTAAACAAGCAAGGTATTGTACTTAACAGAAAAGTATTAGCAGACCTAGCTATGAATCACCCACAAGCATTTGTAAAGATTGTTGAAACTGTTAAATAGTTTACTATGTTTTGTTAAGGTTTCTTAATGAATTATAGAATGAGATTGCCCTGAGGATTTATTTATCTTTGGGGCGATTTTTTTGAAGCTTTGCTTTGAGATAGACGTAATCCCTAATTTTGGGTTGACCCCTTAGTGTTCCGAAATACTATATCTACCCCTTTTTTTGCTCTCTGCGAGCATGGTTATTGCGGAAAATATCGGTGATATAGGCGGTGAATATTGGGAACATCATCATTCCTACTGCTGCGACCATAACTGATAAGAATTTGCCTAGTGTGGTGACTGCATATATATTAGAGCCTACAGTTGTGAGATTCATAAATGTCCACCAAAGTGCATCTCCATAGTCGTTAACCATTGGGTTTGTGCCTCTTTCTGCATAGAAAAATATCATTGTTGTGAAGTAGCTAATAAAACTTACAAATGTTATATAACCTGCAAGTAGAGTTGATAGGCGCGATCGCGTGACTCTATATGAGAATCTAACTATTGCATAGCCGCCTCTAATTACTGGCAATACTCTTAAAATTGTTATCCACTCTTGGTTTAATGTGATTTTATAATAATAAATAATATTGAGATAGGGTATAGATATTGCTAAAAGTAGAATATTACGAACAAAGAATCTCTTTTTTTCAGGTGCACCCATAAACCGAACGACATAATCTATAATATATAGCATACATAGCCAAAACTGGAGCTCTAGTGAC
>JAWXTQ010000158.1:0-4763 GCA_044433405.1 Rikenellaceae bacterium | reverse complement strand
CTTCCATTGTGTTGAGACCCTTGCTGAGCAACCACTCTTTTGCTTTGTCGAAAAGCATATTTGCTACCTCTTGTGAGTTTATTGATTCAAAAAAGCCACATCCTCCAATTTTTAAATTCTCGTCAGATGGGTTGTGAGATGTAGAGGTGTTGTAAAATGCTGCAATACGACCAACACATTTATTGTTGTCAGATTTATCGTATAATAAAAATCTAATGGCTTCACCTCCATTAAACATTTTGTTTTTTTTCTCATCAAAAACGATGTTAATATCAGACTCAAGAGGGGCAACCCAATGCTCACAACCATCGTAAATAGCGTGTGCCATCTTGATAAACATTTTCTTTTCGTTTGAGGTTTTTACCTCGCAAATTTCATAATTCTTCATATCTATAACTAAAGTATATTACACTAAATGTATACACTATAAAAAAGTTTGTGTATATTTGTGCCAAATATATATAAAAGTTTTTGAATTTTACGCATTAATTGCCCTTTTTAGCAAAATATTTTTTAATGCACCACAATGAAAGATGAAAAATAGAGTACAAGAGACAACAATAGATCGTTTTGATGATATCAAAATATTGCGCTTTGAAGTGCCAGGATTTGATGAGCTATCACTCACTCAAAAGAGGTTGATTTATCATCTTTCGCAAGCTGCACTTTATGGGCGTGATATATTTACAGATCAGAATTTTAAGTATAATCTTATAATCCGCAAATCTTTAGAAAAGATTTATCTTTCTGAGGCTTGTGATAAATCTACTTCTGAATTTGAGGCGTTAGAGGTGTATCTTAAAAAAGTGTGGTTTTCGTCAGGTATTCATCACCACTATTCTGGCGAAAAGTTTATTCCTGCTTTTTCGCGTAGCTACTTTATTGCCCAAGCAAAATTAGCTAATATTGGCAATGAAACCATTGAAATATGTGTTGATGTTCTCTTCTCTGATAAGTATGGGCAGAGATGCGCTCAGCAGGGCGACGATTTATTAGCAAGTTCTGCCTCTAATTACTACATTAATGTAACTCAAAAAGAGGCCGAAGAGTTTTATGCCAAACTCTTAGAGGCTGGTAATCAAGAGCGACCACTCTCTTATGGGTTGAATTCGCGTTTAGTTAAGCAGCAAGGTTCTATTAAAGAGCTTGTTTACAAAACTGATGGGGAGTATGGCGAGTTGATTAGCAAGATTGTCCAGCAGCTAGATGCTAGTTTGAGGTTTGCTCAGAATCTTGTTCAATCAAACGTTATTAAGTTGCTTATTGAGTATTACAAGAGCGGGGATTTAGAGCTATTTGATAAATACAACATTGAATGGTTGAAAGAGACTCAATCGGACGTTGATTTTATTAACGGTTTTATTGAGGTTTATGGCGATCCTTTAGGCTACAAAGCTTCATGGGAGGCAAATGTTAATATCAAGGATATTGAGGCCACCAAGCAGACCCAAATAATTAGCGATAATGCTCAATGGTTTGAGGATAACTCTCCAATTGATGACTGTTATAAGAAAAAAGAGGTTAAGGGAGTGTGTGCTAGGGTTATAAGTGTTGCAATACTAGGTGGCGATTGTTATCCTGCCTCTCCACTAGGAATCAACCTGCCCAATTCTGATTGGATTAGAAAAGAGTATGGTTCAAAGAGCGTAACAATTAAAAATATTAGCGATGCACATGCTAAAGCATCTCTAGGCGATGGTGTGCTTGAGGAGTTTATGGTTGATGATTCTGCCATTGAACTAGCCAAGAAATATGGTAGTTTAGCCAGTAATCTACATACCGACCTTCATGAGTGTTTAGGGCACGGATCGGGTCAATTAGCGCAAGGCGTGATTGGCGATGAGCTGCGTAACTATGGTTCACCTATTGAGGAGGCGCGTGCCGACCTGTTTGCTCTCTATTATATGGGAGATGAAAAATTAGTTGAGTTGGGAGTAATGCCGTCGATGGATGTTATGAAAGCGGCTTATAACAGCTATATGTTTAATGGTTTAATGGGGCAGCTTTCGCGTATTGAACTGGGAAAAGATATAATGCAAGCCCATATGCGAAATCGTCAAATGATTGCTAGGTGGTGTTTAGAGAGAGGAGCTAAAGATAGAGTGGTGAGTATCGAAAAGAGTGGCGATAAGAGCTATGTTGTAATCAATGATTATCAAGCTTTAAGAGCTATATTTGCAGAGCTTTTAAACAATATTCAGCACATAAAAAGTAGCGGAGATTATATGTCAGCTAGAGATTTAATCGAAAACTATGGCGTTAAAGTAAACAAGGAGCTTCATAACGAGGTGAAATCGCGCTACAAGAGGCTTAATCTTGCGCCCTACAGTGGCTTTGTGAATCCTAGTTTTAGTGAGGTGTTTGATTCAAGTGGCAATGTTGTCGACATTAAAATCGACTATACTGCTACCTACGTGGGTCAAATGTTAGAGTACTCATCAAAGTATAGCTTGTAAAAAAAGTATATAAATTTCTAATTTATTAATTATTTCAAATGAAAACATTTCTAAAAATATTTAAATATGCCCATCCAATATCAAAGTACATGTCTCCGTACTTTATATTGATAATTATCTATTCGCTATTTAATGTGCTGGTATATGCTCTGATAGCTCCAATACTTACAACTCTATT
Source organism: Rikenellaceae bacterium (assembly GCA_044433405.1). Lineage (GTDB taxonomy): Bacteria > Bacteroidota > Bacteroidia > Bacteroidales > Rikenellaceae > CAMQVM01. Next base: position 2,129 of record JAWXTQ010000158.1, on the reverse strand, counting down.
TAATAGTAGTGAAATGGAGACTCCAGTGACTGAGTTACCAAAATTTGCGCTGACCAACGAAACATTGCAAGAGTTTTTAAAGTATGGAATTTATCGTCTTTTTGGTACTGATTACCAAATCCGAGATGTGCTTATCTTTATGAGTGTTGCTATCGTTTTGACGGTGTTTATTAGCAATTTAGCTCGTTATTTAGCGCAAAAGCTAATGGAGAACTTTAGAATTCAGACTTTAGAAAACTTGCGTAATGCCTTGTTTTCTAATGTGATGAGGTTGAATGTGAGGTTTTTTAGTAACGAAAAGAAAGGCGATATCCTATCAAAATTAACTTCAGATATTACTCTGGTGCAATATTGCGTTACAAACACTCTTCAGGTGCTAATTAAAGAGCCAGTGCTTATTCTAGGTTATGTGATCTTCTTGATTAACACCTCTGGAAAATTAACCATCTTTACAATATTTTTCCTTCCAGTAGCAGCAGGAATTATAGGTTTTATAGTAAAAAGATTGCGTAAATCTGCTCTCCTAGGGCAAGAGTCACTAGGCGATATGATAAGTATTGCCGAGGAGGCACTCTCGGGTGTTAAGGTGGTTAAAGCATATGGTATTACTGATTATGTTACCGATAAATTCAAGGATAAAAATGGTTATTTTTCGTCAATTATGCGCTCTATGGCAACTCGTCAGCAAGCTGCATCGCCAATGTCTGAATTTCTAGGTGTTTCGTCAATTGCTGTGATTTTGATATATGGTGGTGGTATGGTTGTCGGTGGTGAGCTTAGCCCAGAGGCTTTCTTTGCCTATATTGCGGCTTTCTCTCAGCTTACCCGTCCTGTGAGAGCTATTACTGACTCACTAAGTACCATAAACCAAGGTCTTGCATCTGCTGAAAGAGTTATGGAGTTAATCGACAAAGAGCCAGAGGTTAGAGACGAGGATGGTAGTCATTTCTTAGATTTTAAAGATAAAATTGAGTTCCGTGATGTTCGCTTTTCGTATGATGAAAGTGAGGTGATTAAAGGCATATCTTTTGAAATCCGCAAAGGAGAGACTGTTGCATTAGTTGGTAATTCAGGTGGCGGAAAGAGTACAATTGCCGATTTGATACCTCGATTTTATGATATTCAGAGCGGTGAAATATTGATTGACGGCATCAACATTAAAGATTATAAACTCTCTAGTTTAAGATCGCAAATGGGTATTGTATCACAAGATGTGGTGCTTTTCAATGATACTATTGCCAATAATATAGCTCTAGGAAAAGTTGGAGCTGAACTTTCAGAGGTTATCGAAGCTGCCAAGGTAGCAAATGCTCATGAGTTTATCACCAGTAGCAGTGATGGCTATAACTCTAATATTGGCGATAGAGGAACAAAACTTTCAGGTGGCCAACGTCAACGCCTAAGTATAGCGCGTGCAATACTTAAAAATCCTAATATCTTAATTCTAGATGAGGCAACCTCAGCATTAGATACCGAGAGCGAAAAACTAGTAAAAGATGCGCTAACCTCTCTGTTAAAAGAGAGAACATCGCTTATAATAGCACACCGCTTGAGCACTATTCAACATGCCGATAAAATCATTGTTATTGATAATGGTGTTATTGCCGAGAGCGGCACTCACATGGAGCTAATAAATAGCGGTGGAATATACAGCCGACTAATCGAGATGCAGCAATTTGAGAGTTAATTTGTGTGGCTTTACTTTTGTGCGGCTTTCACCGCATAAGCTAAAGCTCACGTTTTGTAGCAATAGCAGCCTATCGCTGATAAAAAACGTCATCGCTTTAGGCTCCTAGGGCTCACTAGCGTTCGCTAGGTATTTTCTTGTAGGTGATGTATGGTTTTGCATCATCCAAGATAGCACAAAATTTATAGTTTTACTAATTCAATTCTTAGAAATATAATTTATATAGAGAAATTACTTGAAATTATATTTGTATTTATATAATAAATCTATACCTTTGCAGTGTTGTGGTAATTAAACTGTTTATCACAGATATTTACAACCTGAAATTTGCTGAATTCAACCTGCAAATGCAACTGAATTCATATTAATAATTTGTTTAAATTTTTCATTTGGTGTGAGGTATCCGAGTCTTTTACGAGGACGATTATTTAGCTTGTTTTCA
>JAWXTQ010000157.1:0-4791 GCA_044433405.1 Rikenellaceae bacterium | reverse complement strand
GTTCTACCTCTACTGGTGGATTCTCAGTAGTGGTAAGCTCTATATACAGTTTCGACGATTCTATAGATGGTAATAAATCTACCCCAAGGCGATCATAAGATATCTTGCCTAAAAGCAAAATAGCCAATATTAACATCGTAATTGAAACGGGATACGAAACGGCAAAATTTACAATTTTCCTCATTTAATTACTATTTATTAATTTTAATTTTGCTTCTGTCTTTAAGTGTTTCATAACCATCGGTAATCAACTTGTCGCCAATACTTAGGCCACTAGTAATCTCGATTAAGTCACCATTATCAATACCTGTTGTTACTCGTTTTTGATAAGCTGTAGTACCGTCTGCAACATAAACAACGTTTTGTCCATTAGTCACTTTGATTATATCTTTAGAGATGATTATACCACCGATTGTCTCGTCAATAACGATATCAGCTTTAACAAACATACCTGGTTTAAGTTTGTGGTCGCTGTTGTTTACAGAAACTACACCTTTATATGTTCTTGTGTCGGTGTCGATAACTGGAGATAACTCGTCAATTTTTGCAACAATTGTATCGTAAGGCAAAGAGTAGTGTGTGATATAAACCTCTTGACCTACATTTACACTATTCATTGTACTTTCAGAAAGCGAAACATTAAGGATTAGTTGATCGTAGTCCATGATTGTCATAACTAAACTTCCACTTGAAAGTGTTACGTTTGGAGTGTAGTGCTCAAACTCAACGATTGTACCTGAGATAGGAGCAGTAACATTCATTTTTTCGATTGAGATTTTGCTGTTCTCATAAGATATTTCTGCACTAGTTACCGAAAGTTCTGCATTACGAATCTCAGTTTTAGTTGCACCACCTTTAGTTTCAAGAGTAATTAAACTCTCTAACTCATCTTTAGCAATCTCTAAACTGATTAACTTGCTCTCAACCGATGCTGTGTTTACATACTCATCATCTTCAAGGATTGCTACAACATCACCCTCTTTAACATAGTCGCCAATTTTGTATTTAGCACCTGTTCTTTTGTTTGTTTGAGGTTTGTATAAACCTTCAACCGAAGTGCTAACCTCAGCCTGAGCAAAAGGAACTACGTTGCCAGTTGTAGTACTGAATTTTTGAATATTTCCAGCTACTATCTCTTCGACCTTAACTGTAACTTCGATTGTTTGTCTTGTAGCAGCCTCTTCGCTTCCACAAGCTGCCAAAAATAGCAATGATGTTGCTGCAATATAAGTTGATATATTTTTCATATCTGTATCTTTTTTAAATTTTGTGTTTTGGTTATTTTAATTTTTTCTCTTCTTGTTGTTTTTTGTATTTTTCATACTCTTGGTATGTCTCTACACTATACATAGACAGCGGAGAGATTGGCTCATCTTTTTCGAAGTCATATAAAGATATAATCCTAAGATTCAAAAGTTGAGTTTTCATATTAACGTAGCACGATAATAGAGTAGATTTTTGAGTTGATAACTGTGATTGGAACTCACTCATCTCCATACCATTTATCTCACCAGAACGATATTTCTCAACATTTAAGTCATAAGTTAATTGAGCATTCTCTAAACTCTGTTTAGCAATCTCAATTTGAGTTATCTGGTTTTGAATATTACGGCAAACCTGACGGATATCTTTTTCAATATCAATCAACTCTTGCTCAGTGTCAATTTTTCCACTCTCAATAGAAAGCTCTTGCGCTCTGATACGGCTACGACGCTCACCCCAGTCGAAGATAGGCACACTAAATGTTAACATTACACTTGGACTTTGAGTTGGGCTCTCATAGATATTTGTAAACTGAGAGTCATCACCCATAATACCGATAGAAGCACTTAAGCTACCTTGGAATTTACCATTATCTTTTGTTGTAATCAAAGAAAACTCTAACTCCTTGTTTGTCATCTCTCTTTGACGAAGCTCTAGACGTGTTGAAAGAGCATTTTCGATTGCCTTTTCAAGGTTGATATAAACAGTTATATCGCCTAAGTCAGCCTCAACAACGATATCTTCGCTAAGTGGCAAACCTAAAGCTATTTTAAGATTATCTTTGTTAGTCTCTAAACTTACCATGCTACTCTCTACTGAAGATTTTGAAGTGGCAAGGTTTAATTCTGCTTGGAATAACTCTGAACGAGGAGAGATATCTAAATTTACCTTCTCTACAATTATATCGTAGTTTTGTTGGTCATTTTCAAGCTCTTCTATTGCAATTGCCAAACTGTTTTGAGATGTGTATACAGAGTAGAACTGCTCAGTAATACTTTGCTCTAAGCTCAAACGAGTCAAGGCATAAGAGATAAGTGCATTCTCATAATCCATTTCAATCTCCTCAAGCTCCATTTTCATAGAGTTGTAGGTGAACAGCGGTTGAGAAAGACTCAAATACAATGAGTTTGAAAATGCTGTATTTGTTGTTGCTTCTTGACCTGTAATTTGAGATGTACTTTGTTGCCATCCAAATTTATTGTTTAACGAGATTGTTGTTCCTGTCCAAACGATAGGTTGTTCTATCGAAAATGTACCTGAAGTAGAGAAACTCTCACTTGTATACCATTGAGAGTATACTGCATCAAAGTTTCTAGAGTTTTGGTAAGAGGCAGGAGTCACATTAAAGCTGAACTGCGATTTCATTGATGCCTCTTGAGCATTTAACAGCTCTTGATAACGCTCTAAATTCAGTGCCGCTTTTTGCAAGTCAGGACTACCTGTAAAGCTTAACTCAATAGCCTTCTCAATCGTCAATATCCTCTGCGCATTAGCTTGCCCAACGGATAGCACGATTAACAAAAGTAAAAGTAATGTTCTTTTTTTCATTATCATTGTTTTATGTATTTATTTTTATTATTAATTAACCTTTACAACCTTGATTGCATCAGCCGTAACTGACTGCAAATCTGTTTTATTTGAAAGAATAACCGACAACTCTTGGGCTGCATCAATCTCTCTCTCTCCTATAAGTGTCCACGTTGCAGTTGGAGCACGTCTGGTTTGACCTCCACTACTAGCCATATTAACTGGATAAGATGCGCTAATATCACCATTTTTAATGGTAAAGTCGTAGGTGTATTTTTGGTCAGCTTGACCTCCTCCTTGGCTGTTATTGCCACCTCTCATCATAGTTGAACGCATCTGAGTGTTGTCTTGAGTGGCCATAAAGTAGAATACATACGTTCCGCTCTCTGTAACTGGAATCTTCCATGTAGCAGTTTGGCTACCATCTCCTTTTTTGATAATATAAGCAGAAGATATTGCTATTCCATAATATTTTTCATCTGAAACTAGCGTCCATCTAAATGGAGCACGCCATGTACGAACAGCTTTATACTTAAACTCACTCTCCATGCTTTGGTCAATCCACGCATTGATGTAACCTGTAGGAGGTGCGTCTGATATCTGGAACAAATCTTTATCCTCATTATCAACAATTATTTCGCCCTCTTCCCAGAACTCAATATCGTCTACCGTAAACTCACCCTCTGAAATTGGGATATATGGAGTTTTAGGGTTGTCAACTACTGTTAAACTCTTAATCTGTGGAATATTGTAACTATTTAGAGTGTTTAGCTGTGGACGATAAGTTTTGTATGTAAGGTGTTTCACAAACTTTTTAGTCTCGTTAGCCTCTAAATAGACCATCATAACCTCATCATCACTAATTGTCAACTCAGCATATCCTGCAACATCTGATAGGTTTTTGATTGTAAATTCATACACATACAGAGGTAAGAAGTCGTCAGGATATTGAGACACTATCACATCTGAAGCATAAAAAGCAGTTTGCTGTAGCTTCTCTTTAGTTAAAGGCAGCTTGCTCTTAATGTCAGTTTGTGTCATATACTCAATGTTACTGATAATCTGCTCGAAACTAACATTGCTGTGTTTGTAGTTCTCGATTATCTCCATTATCACATCACTAAACTCTGCAGGGCCAATAATCATCTCAGCCTCGTTGAAAATCATATTACCAATAATTCCTATAACCACATCGGTCATATTGTAATATTTGGTATTAGTAAGGTAGTACTCTGGAGTCTCTTCTTCGAGCATCAACAACATCTGCTCTTCGTTACTTAAACCAGTAACTCTCCTAATCCACGCATTTTCAGTCGCCTCTGGGTTAACTACATATTGTTCGATAAGTCGTCTACCCCAAGTATATTCGTCTGAAGAGATGTTATAATCGTTGTTAAACACCACAGCTGGCAAATAGTAAGGACTATTAACTGTTGAAACTTTCATCTCACCCATTTGCGCTTGACTAACATCAGCAACATTTGTCTTTGATGAGAAACCCCATGAAATATTTTTGAAAGCATTTATCCTAAGGGTGGTATCTGAAACTATCGTGCGCGACCAACCTTTATCTTGGGACTCTTTATTCCATTTATAAACATCATTTGGGTTTGACAACTTAGTAAACGATCCTGCTCCTGGCAAGAAGGCTATTTCAGGTTGCATAAGCTCCTGAACTGTACTCCAGTCTCTCTGATAAGAGAAAATCTGCTCTGGAACATCTACCAGCGTAAATCTATCAAGATTGTATTGGAACCCACAATCTCTCTCTAAATCGGCAAGCATTGAGATTAAGAACGATGGTATTGTATCGGCAATAGGCTCAAATACAGATATAAGATCTTTATTTTTTTTGTGTACATAGTATGAGAAAGTCACATATTTTTTAGCTGTTGCAGCACGCTTACTGCTAATAGCCTCCATGCCCATCATATTCTCATCCATACGTCCTGGGCCACCTTGCATGCCACCACCTGACATTCCGCCACTTGACATTCCGCC
>JAWXTQ010000156.1:0-4857 GCA_044433405.1 Rikenellaceae bacterium | reverse complement strand
CACATATAGAGTAGTCTGCTGGAGTTACGTCGCTGTCGAAAGTTGATTCAGTAACGCAAAGTTCACCAAACATTGCCTCTTTGATACCGCGGATATTGTTAGTGAAGTCAGATACTGAGTTGTGGCTAAACCAAGATTCAACCTCTAATAGGCCTGTACCTGCTTGATCTATCTCTGCATTGATTGGGTCAGAAATTTTAACATTTGCAACCTCGTCAGCAATGCCGATTGCTCCTTGTAGAGCTTCGCTGATACATGCTGTGAATGAAGAGTAGTAAGCGTTGTCTAGAGATGGAGAGCAGAAAATCTCACCATAGTTGCCACCTGTAGTGTTAAGTGTTATTTGAGAACCAAATGCTGCAAAATCTGCTGCTTTTGTGCTGCTTAAACCAGCGTAATCCCATTCAGCTTCAAGTTGTAGAACGCAACGATATAGCTCGTTACATACAGCAACTAAATAGCTCTCTAGGTTATCTTCAAACTCTTCGTCTGTTAAGCTACCTTGTGATACTTCATACTCTGAATCGAAGTTTGCAACCGAAGTAGTTTTTGCACTACCATCAGCAAACAAGATGTACTCAATAGCGTGGAAACCTTTTAAGTCACCACCGTCAGCAGCAAGATAGTTGTCTGACTCATCCCAGTTTTGGATTTTTGTTTGAAGGTCAGGAAGAACTAGTGGCCAAGAGTCGATACCTGGGTCGATACCTGCTTTGTCTACTGGACCAAATAGGTATGCCTCTGTGCGCTCCCATGATATACGAGCTGCAACCCATGCCTCAGCAGCTGTAGCAATTAGAGAAGTCTTGTCGCTAGCACTTGACGATTGAATCGCCTGAGCAGCTGTTAAAAGAGCTTTTCCGTCTGTCGCTAAAGTAGAGTAGCGTGAGATGATTACGTCGTTAACATAAACATCAAGATATTCTGATATCTCAGTCTCTGATAAATCAGCAACGATATCATCGTTTTTCTCACATGAAGAGAAAGTAAGGCTCATAGCACAAAATGCTAGAACTGATAAAAAATAATTCTTTTTCATTTTTTAGATTGATATTATTAAATTTCTTTTTAAATGTCGAAAAATCCTGTCCACATTACTCCTATTGAGAATGTGTTCTCATCATTGTATATAGGATCAACTAAATTTCTCATCTGATATTCAGCCTTAAATACAAGCTGCTTGATAGGAGAGTAGTTGATACCTACAGATATCACCTCGCGTTCCCAATATGCGTAGTCTGGAACACCAGTTTCTGTTTTGAACATCGAGTCGTAGTAGTCGTATCGGCCAAATACGTAGAGTGTTTGATTCTCTTTTGTTAGTTTTTGGCATAGGCTAAAGATGTTGTAACCTGCCTCCATGCCAATTGATATAGCGTTGCTAGCAACTGCTGGTTTAGCTGGTGATGGGGATGCGTTTGTTGCTCCTGCGTTGCCAACCGAAATCTCGTAAGAGTCGCCTAAATAGCCATATATAGCACCACCTCGTATAATAAAGTTTTTAGGTTTATATGTCCAGTCTAGTGCTCCTATAGCTACACTACCATGGCTTGAATTGCTGTAACCATAGCTGTTAAGAGTGTTGTTTGCACTGCGACCATAATATCCACTTAATCCTATTGTTAAATCTTTTACTGATTTGTTGTCAACTCTAAATGCAGTAGCGTAGCTATTTGCAATCTTAAATTCATAGATAGTACCTGCACTTCCTGCCACCCAGTTCTCAGGAGAGAAACGATCGGCATCTAGCCCAGGAAGGAACATTAACTCATAACTCCAGTCGTTATAGTCACCCCAGAAGCTAATCCCAGTCTCGTGCCAAACAGTTGGAATAATCTGCACTTCACCCTCTGGACGTGAAACTCCAAAGTATTGAGTTGGTAGGTGATACTTATTAGTAAAGCCAACAGGAACTACTTGATGTCCCATTCTAAGGTTGAAGCTTTTGCTCCAACTTTTGTTAATCCAGAATTGCTCTAGAACAACTTCGCCACCTTGTTCAATCTCGCTCTCATATTCGCCAGTCTCTTCCTCCTCAATTTCTACGGTAGCGCCTACGCCGCCGTGTTCAAACTCGATTTCAGAACCAAAAGTCCATCCTTTACCAAAATCGTAGCCAATCATAAATACGGCACGAGGAATGTCAAAACGGCCATACCCTTTGTCGTCTTCATATTTGCTAGGTAGAGCATATCGCTGCCATGAGCTGCTATAAAAGTTTCGACTAGCTATTGCCTCGCCATAACCACCTAGAGTTAATCGAGAAGTTTTTACCTCTTCTACTTCTACCTCTTCTGTGGCTTTTATCTCTTCGATACTTGCTTCTAATGCTTCAATTTTTTGTAAAAGTTGCTCGTAATCATTGTAGCTTTGACCATATCCAATATATGATGCAAAGCATAAAGATAATAGTAAAATTTTTTTCATTTTTATGTTTCTTGATTTCGAGTGCAAAGTTATCTACTATTAAATGCGCTTACAATAACAATAATTAGGTAAAAATATGGTCGAAAATAGGGTAAATAGAGTAATAATGGCATAATAATTCCATAAAAGAGGTAGGTTTAGTCAAAGTTGACACGCTTTTTGCAGTAACCATTTCTAGGCTCTTTTGGGTGTGATTAATGGCATTATTATTATCTTTTTTGTCGCCTCTGGATGGGTGAATCCATAATTTTTAGTTAGTAATAATGAATTTTAGTTATAAAGCAAGCATATATTACCTAAAAGTAGGGATTGTGAGGGCAGGGTAGTATAGCTAATTTTGTGCTGTTTTAATAAGAAATTTATATATATAATTAATAGTATTATGAGAATTGAAAAAATTGTAGCTCGTGAGATTATCGACTCACGTGGAAATCCAACAGTTGAAGTGGATGTAACTCTTGAGTCAGGTGTAATGGGACGTGCTTCTGTTCCATCGGGCGCATCAACTGGCGAAAATGAGGCTTTAGAGCTTCGTGATGGCGATAAGTCTCGCTATTGTGGTAAAGGAACTTTAAAAGCTGTAGAGAATGTTAATAAAGTTATTGCTCCAGCTTTAGAGGGTGTGTCAGCTCTAGAACAACGCACAATTGACCATGCAATGTTGGCTCTTGACGGAACAAAAACAAAATCAAAACTAGGTGCAAATGCAATCCTAGGTGTTTCGCTTGCTGTAGCTAAGGCTGCTGCTGCTTACCTTGATATGCCACTTTATCGTTATATTGGTGGTACTAACACATTTACTTTGCCTGTTCCAATGATGAATATCATCAATGGTGGATCTCACTCTGATGCTCCAATCGCATTCCAAGAGTTTATGATTCGTCCAGTTGGTGCTCCATCATTCCGTGAAGGTTTGCGTATGGGTGCTGAGGTGTTCCATTCACTTAAAAAAGTGCTTCATGATCGTGGTCTTTCAACTGCGGTTGGTGATGAAGGTGGTTTTGCTCCTGCACTTAATGGTACTGAAGATGCATTAGAGTCAATTATGATTGCTATCGAGAAAGCTGGTTACAAACCAGGTGTAGATGTTATGATTGGTCTTGACTGTGCAGCATCAGAATTCTATGTTAATGGTGTTTATGACTACTCTAAATTTGAAGGTGCTACAGGTGCTAAACGTACTTCTGATGAGCAAGTTGATTACATGGAAGAGCTTGTTACTAAATATCCAATCGACTCTATCGAAGATGGTATGCATGAAGGTGACTGGGATGGTTGGCAAAAGCTAACTGCTCGTATCGGTGACAAATGTCAGTTGGTAGGAGACGATTTGTTTGTAACAAATGTTGAATATCTTCAAAAAGGTATTGAGCTAGGTTGTGCTAACTCTATCCTTATTAAAGTTAACCAAATTGGCTCATTGAGTGAGACTTTAGATGCTATTGAAATGGCTCATCGTCATGGTTATACTAGTGTAACATCACACCGCTCAGGCGAAACTGAAGATGCTACAATTGCAGATATAGCTGTTGCTACAAACTCTGGCCAGATTAAAACAGGTTCTATGAGCCGTTCAGATCGTATGGCTAAATACAATCAACTTCTTCGTATCGAAGAGGAGTTGGGTGATAGAGCAGTTTATGGTTACAAGCGTGTGAAGTAATCCATACCGATAAATCTTAGTGAGCATAACACCTGAAAAATGGTGTTATGCTTTTTTTTGGTACATGCTATTTATGACTATTTACTTTAAAAAAATACCAACTTTTAGTTATTTTTTTTATGGTTGTAATTAAGTTACTTTGCAAAGTGAAATAATTTAATATTTAAGAATATGAAAAAGACATTAGTAGTTTATGGTTCTACAACTGGAACTTGTGATGCAATAGCGCAAACTATTGCTACAGCGTTGGGTACATCAGCAATTGATGTATCTCAAATGACAAAAGAAAACATTGAAGAGAGCGAAGTGCTTATCTTAGGAACTTCTACTTGGGGAGATGGAGAACTTCAAGATGATTGGTATGACGGAGTTAGTGTTTTAAAATCTGCCAACCTTTCTGGTAAAACAGTTGCACTTTTTGGATGTGGTGATGGTGACTCTTACTGCGACACTTTCTGTGATGGTATAGGCTTGATTTATAACGAAATTAAAGATTCAGGTTGTAATATTGTAGGAGAAGTTTCAACCGATGGATATTCATTCTCATCATCAGTAGCAGTTCAAAATGGAGTTTTCGTAGGTCTAGCCCTTGATGATACAAACGAGAGCAACAAAACGCAAGAGCGTATTGATGCGTGGATTGAATCAATCAAATAGTTGGATTTGCTTGGCGGTTTTGGTTGATTTGTGCGGTTTTCACTTACGTGAGCTTTAGCTTATGTAAGTGAAAATCGCTAAAAAAAATCGCTAATCACTCCCCCGACTTT
>JAWXTQ010000155.1:0-4891 GCA_044433405.1 Rikenellaceae bacterium | reverse complement strand
AAAGAAAATTAAAAGAAATGAATTTTAAAAGAACTGAATTTAAGAATCAAAAAAAACACATCACCAATAATAACACTGTTATTCTAAAATAAAAAACTCAACCTATCGCTTAAAGGTTTAGTTTTTTATCATCACGCCACAGAGCACTTTTTGCTGCGCAAAAAGTGCTTTTAAGGGCGGTGGCGAAGCTGAGATCTGGACGCTCCTTGCGGAGAGCAGGGGTCATTGACCCCTTTGGAGAAACTTCGTTTCTCCTGTGCATAGGCTCGGCTTGGAGAAACTTTGTTTCTCCAATCACAACGGATATATCTCAGACTCTACATAACCCCAATCGCTTACAGTAACCATAAGTATCATATCTGCCGAAGATACAAAATCGCCAACCGCAGGATTACCATCCACCCTGATTTTAGTATTTCGTCCACCTACATCATAATAAAATTCAGATAGATAAACTCCACCAGTTTTGTTTAATTGCAAGTTATAATCATACTCCGAACCTGCCGACCAATTTAGCTGCTCTGCAGAGAGCACAAATCCAGCCTTAACAAACAAAGGACCAGTATATGAACCATTGCTTTTATAGACATCATAGAAATAATCATCCTCATCCCACTCTGTTTCATTTGAAGAATCTCTCCTAAAAGCGTAGCCAATAATATCCTCATCATCGGTCTCCATACGATAACGAATCGAAATATATGCTCCATCAGGAACAAACTCCCCACTATCATCAACCACTACCGACCCATCCCACAGTGGTGCTTGAGAATCTCCATCCCCACCACTCTGAGGTATCAACATTAGCTCATGGCCATCAATTCTTATTGGGTCAATTTGGTTTAACACTCCGTATTTAGCAAAAGGTCCTGCCGAACCAACATAATCATCAAAAGAACCTAAATTCTTATTTGATAAACCATACCACTGCGAGCTTAAATAATCATACGTACCCTCATTAATAATATTCTCAATACCAAGCTGCCTAATCACAGTCAGTACGCCCTCATCCTGCAACACACTAAAGCTAATCTTCGCCATTATATGAACAAAATTTAGCGGCTGCACCCCAGTTAATGGCTTAGAGACAATATCCCCAGAACTAGCTGCAAGATAATCAGTCTGATCAAGAATACTCGACTGAACCACAATATCACCACTCAAATATGATGGCGCACTACTCACCAATTCAAAACCCAGAGCAGACTCAGGGTTAAACGCATATAAATTCATCTGATTAAAGGGCTCTGGCCAAGCTGGATTTTTGCTACTACTCCACTCCCAAACCTGCTCATAAGAGTCATAAACATACCTATTACCATCAATATTATCATACCAGTCCGTTCCACCAGCCTCTAATCCATACACAACAAACCCATTAACGTCGCTCTCCATCGTATCAATATCACTACTGGTAGCCTTTGTCGCCTGTGTCGAAAAATTAATAACACCAACCTCATACTCACCCATTAGCTCCACAAAATCACCATCGTCCTGCTTCGAACAACTCCCCACAACCAGAACAAACAACAACACCCAAAAGAAATAAATCCTACCCATAACCATAACATTAAAATTACACCCCATCAATGACACATTCTGTGCCATCTGTAATTTTTTTTAGAAATCTTTTGTTTGTTGTACTTATAGCGATTTGAATTTACTCAACCAAAATCACAGATAATTTATCGACAAAACACACAAAGAAAAAAGTTAATCACTTGGTAAACAAGTAATTAACTTTTTGAAATGTACCCGGAGCCGGGATCGAACCGGCACAGTATTGCTACCATTGGTGTTTGAGACCAACGCGTCTACCAATTCCGCCATCCGGGCAAGGTTTTGCGTTCTGTGATGATTTTTTTATTGGTTAAATAAAGAATCATCAATTGATTTTATAAAAAAACCTTAGTTTTCTAAGGCTCTTGAATGGGGTGGAAGACGGGGCTCGAACCCGCGGCCTTCGGAACCACAATCCGACGCTCTAACCAACTGAGCTACAACCACCATTTGTTTTTTAACGATGCAAAGATAGTGCTTTATTTGTAATTTGCAAAATTTTATTCACATTTTTTCAACACTTCTCTTTCAACTTACATCTAAAACAATGAGCGACAATATATTGTCGCTCATTGTTTTTTTTAGTATTATCAAGATAGTTGTTTGCATTTCTAAAAAAACGACAATTATTTCGTTTTTCCACACTAAACAAACACACCTCGCTATTCTATTTTTCAACAACACTAAAAGGCACGTATGGACTAAGATTAAAGGTTACGTTGCCGTAAGAATCTGTTCCTTTATCACCTTTAAAGGTTACCTGGATAGTGTATTTGGATTTAGGATTGTATTTTTCAACCTCTAAATCGTAGTTGTAAGGACGGAAGATATTTTTCTTTACTTGCGACATCGAGGTGTGACTGTCAGAAGAGATCACTTTGCCATTTTCGAGAAGTTCAACAGATTGGATTTCGATACTGTTTTCGCCTTTTGTTGCATAAAAGCCTGCTATAGCTCTTCCTGATGCGTAAACTTTGCTTGTCACATCCCATTCGACTGTAGTAAAATCAGACTTAACATCCTCAGGAGTCCATTGATTTACAATATACCCTCCCTCTCTATAGTAGTCGATTTTAAGCACATCAAGACGTTTTTTAGCCTCCTCTACGCGCGAAGAGAACTCACTGAAATCCTTACTATCTTCCGAACTCCAACCTATCTCTGCTACGGCAAAGAGACGTGGGAAATTTTGAACATTAACATCCTTGACCTCCTGGGGCACTGCTGGCCACATATTCGCCTGCACACCCAATACAAAGTGTTGCTTATCTTGTGATACTCCTTTAGTTGGATTGTAGTTGTATATTGCTTTGATGCTATTTATTGCAGCATAGTTTAAATCGCACATTGTACCATCATTTCTATCCTCTTGAGTTATATCTAAATACAGTGGTAAAGATGGTGTTGCAACCGAATAGTAGCCATCATTAGCCGCTTGTTTGATTGCATTTTCGCCTAACCAACACATAATTGCAGTCTCTTTAGTTAGAGTTGGATCTTTCAGCACATCATTCCAACCTATAGGCTTACGACCCTTAGAAACAATAATCTCGGCTACGCGCTCAACAAAATAGTTTTGAAGTTGAGTTACGTTTTGCATATCATTATCTTTCATAAACTTCTGAACATGCTCTTGTTGAGTCCAAAAATGGTGCATAACTTCATCGCCACCAAAATGGATATAAACCGACGGGAACAGCTCTGCAATCTCAGTAAATACATTATCTAGGAATGTATAAACTTTCTCACTTGTTGGGTCAAGAGAGTTTGGAGTGAATTGATTACCCCAATTATCCCATGCCGACAAGAATGGGAACACATGAAAAGGCTCATGATTGTCATTTACGCCCAATTCGGGATAAACAAGCAGTGTTGGCCAGCTATGACCTGGCACATCAATTTCAGGCACTACAGTGATATTACGCTCTGCGGCATAAGCTACAATATCTTTTATTTGCTCTTGTGTGTAGTAGCCACTACGCTCAGAGGGTTGATTATACTTCTCATGAAACTGAGTTGTCAGAGGGGTTGTTAGCTCTGGATATTGTTTCATCTCTACCCTCCAACCTTGGTCATCGGTTAGGTGAAAATGAAAAACATTCATTTTATAGAGCGCCATAACATCTAGATACTTTTTAATCACATCAACACTATAAAATGTTCGGCTAACATCCTTCATATATCCGCGCCATGCAAAGCGTGGTTCATCAACAATTGTCACTGAGGGAATCTCGATTACACTATTCTCTTTAAGCTTCACATCGCTCTCGATTGTTGCTGGCATAAGTTGACGTAGAGACTGCACACCATAAAACAGACCCGCCTTGTCATTTGCAACAATAACAATTTTGCTTGGCGATACAGTCAACTTATACGACTCTGTATTAGATGGATTATAAGTTTCGTCTAAGATTAGATTTATCGCTCCATCAATACTGTTTCCTGTTGAAATATCAACTTTTTTACTACTCGAAGTTTCGATAATATCTTTCAAGAATTGCGCTGCTGAAGCGGCCTCTTGCGCAGAAATTGCGATTGTGCTCTTTTTTGCCAACACAAAAACTCCGCTCCCTGCCTCCAAAGTTTGCGGCTTAGGGATAATTTGAATTTCGCTATTTTGCGCAGATGCACAAACACCAACCAACACAAATAGCGCTACTAGTAAGTTTTTCATAAATAAATGATTATAAATTAAACATCAATAACAAAAAATAGGGCTGCTACGAATTTGCTTCGAGCAGCCCTTTGATAAGTAAAAGATTAAATAACCTCCTCGCCTCTATCTTTTAACATCTGAGCTGCCACCTCTTTAAGACGATATTTTTGAATCTTACCGCTAGCAGTCATTGGATAACTATCTACAAAGAATATATATTTAGGTATTTTGTAACGTGCAATTTGATTAAGACAGAATGCTCTAACGTCACCCTCGCTAATCTCTTCGCCATTTTTAACCTTAATAAACGCTGCAACTTGCTCTCCGTATCGTGGTGACGGAATACCAACCACCTCTACCGCTTCAATTGCAGCTATTTTGTATAAGAAATTCTCTATTTCACGAGGATAAATATTCTCTCCTCCTCTAATTATCATCTCTTTACTACGGCCAGTAATACGCAAATAACCCAACTCATCCATCACACCTAAATCGCCAGAGTGAAGGAATCCATCTTTGTCTATTACTTCGGCTGTAGCCTCTGGGTTGTTGTAGTACCCTTTCATTACATTGTAGCCTCTACAACACACCTCTCCTTGCGTTCCAAACGGCACATCCACGCCAGTTGCAGGGTCAACAATCTTAACCTCTACATGAGGGAATGCTCGTCCTACG